>JAYTVM010000558.1:0-40241 GCA_043743995.1 Pirellula sp.
CTCGACCGCCTAAGGCGGTCGAGGCGGGAGCGGAGTGTGGCGGTCAGCGTGCAGTTACCTAGTACGCCAAAACAAGGTTGAGGGGAGACAAGCTCCCACTCAACCTAAGGCGTCTCCCACTCAACCTAAGGCGTCTCCCACTCAACCTAAGGCGTCGGGTGAATGATCTCACAGCCTAAGTGCGGCGACAATGGCTTGTTTCGACAGGTCACTTGAACGATAATCACACTGTTGATTGATTTGATCCAAGAGATTGGACCACCCCTCCCTCCTAAGCTGCTTTCTCAGCCAGCCTCATGATAAATTCGAAGCGAACATTATTCCTGTCCTGCCTTCGGTGCACTTTGCTCTTGGTTGCAATGACCCACAGCAAATTCGGCTACGTTCTGGCCTCGGATCCAGTCCCGTTTCCGGATCGCATCGAATTCAACCGCGATGTTCGGCCGATTCTTTCGGATCGTTGTTTTGCATGTCATGGCCCTGACAAGAACAAACGGGAGGCTGAGACTCGGCTCGATACGCTGGATGGTTTGCACGGAGTTGCCGAAAAAAACCCCCCCGTTGTCCCTGGCGAACCCAACAAGAGCGAAATGATTCGTCGGATTGAATCTTCCGAAAACGACGAACGAATGCCCCCTCCTGAGTTTGGGAAAGACCTTTCGGTATACGACAAAGCTTTACTGAGACGATGGATCGAACAGGGAGCGACCTGGGAAGGCCATTGGGCCTTTCAACCTGTTCGCACTGCACCCACTCCCAAAGTAACGGAGGAACGCTTTTCTAAAAATGCGATTGATGGCCATGTCTTTTCTGCCCTTCGACAAGCTGGTTTAGAACCCTCGTCCAAAGCCGATCCTCGCTCACTCGTCCGACGGATTTGCTTCGACCTGACCGGGCTGCCACCGAAACCGGAGTGGGTAGAACGATTCGTAGCCGATCCGAGCGACGAAGCTTACGAAAAACTGGTAGACGAATTGATTGAGTCTCCTCAGCATGGCGAACGGATGGCCGTGTGGTGGTTGGACTTGGTTCGATATGCGGATAGCGTTGGCTATCATGGTGATCAGCCCGTTCCCGTTACTCCGTTTCGCGACTATGTGATCGATGCATTCAATAGCAACAAACCGTTCGACCGATTCACAATCGAACAACTGGCTGGCGATTTGTTTCCGGAGCCGACGACCGAACAACACATCGCGTCCGGGTACAACCGACTGGGCATGATGAGCGCCGAGGGTGGAGCGCAACCCAAAGAGTATTTGTCGAAGTACATTTCGGAACGAGTGCGGAACGTGAGTGGGGCTTGGCTTGGAGTCACCTTCGGTTGCTGCGAATGCCACGATCATAAATTTGATCCATTCCCTACCAAGGAGTTCTACCAACTCGAAGCGTTCTTTGCAGACATTCAAGAACAGGGTCTCTATAACGCTGGAAGCAAGACGGATCCATGGGGACCCGAAATTGCCGTCCCAAGTGCCGAGCAAAAGCAAAGCATGGATGAGCTATCGGCGAGGATTTCAAGCGTTCGCAAGCTCTTGGAGACGCCGACCGACGCATTGGCCTCTTCACAGGCCCAATGGGAAAAAACGCAAGTCGCATGGACAACACTCAAGCCATTGAGTGTGAAGTCGTTGAACGGGGCCACGCTGACTGCGCAGGAGGACGCGTCGATTCTCGCAAGTGGCAAGAGCCCGAAGACTGACACGTACGAACTTACCTTCAGCGACGTCCCCGAATTCACAGCGATTCGTATGGAAGTGTTGCCGCACGACTCGTTGCCCAAAAAAGGACCAGGTCGGGCCGGAAATGGTAACTTTGTGCTGAGCGAGTTCGAAGCGTACTGGCTTTCGCCCTCGGACAAGGACAAAGAGCCAACGACAGAGGATACGCTGCTCGCCGAGTCGATCCCACTACAAAACGCGACGGCCACTTACGAACAAATCGGAGCCGCCGAAGGAAACCCCTATGGCAAGTGGGCCATTGCGGCAGCCATCGATCACGATGCAAAAGGACCAACCTGGGGTTGGGGAATCATGGAGCAAGCGGGACGCGCCAACTACGCGGTGTTCGAACGCATGCCGGACGCGCTCATCAGTGCCAACCGACAATTGAAGTTGGTGTTGAAACAAGATTTGGACAACCCAAAACACACCATCGGTCGCTTTCGCATTGCGACCACCAACGCCCCCCGTCCAGTCATCGCTACGACAGGAGGGCCACCCGAAATCGAAGGTGTTCTTCAGGTTGCCCCAACCGATCGTACCGACGCCCAACGCGATCAGATCGCCAAGCATTATCGTACCATTGCTCCGGAGCTGCAAGCCAATCGCGAACAGGTTGAGCGACTCACTAAGGAACTGGAACAATTGGACAAAAAGGTTCCACGCACTCTCGTTACCAAGCGAGTGGAGCCACGCCTGATCCGCGTGCTCTCTCGCGGGAACTGGATGGACGAGTCCGGAGAAGTCGTCGAACCCGGTATTCCAGCCATGCTCGGCAAAAGGCCCGAGGTTTCCGGCAAACTAACTCGCATGGATCTCGCAAAGTGGATTGTTTCACCCGACAACCCGCTGACGTCGCGGGTGGCCGTAAACCGACTCTGGAAACTCTTTTATGGCTATGGCCTGTCCCGCAAACTGGACGACTTGGGGGCACAAGGCGACTGGCCAACCCATCCGCAACTTTTGGATACACTTGCGGTCGAATTCATGCAATCCGGCTGGGATATGAAACATATTGTCAAGTTGATGGTGATGTCTGAAACGTACAAGCAGTCGTCACTACCTAGCGCTACCGCCTCGGAAAAGGATCCTTATAACAAATGGCTATCCCACCAAGGTCGTTGGCGGCTCGATGCGGAGTTTGTACGGGACAATGCGATGGCGATCAGCGGGCTGCTCGTTCAGTCCATCGGCAATAACAACGGGCGCCCCTTTCAGCCCAAAGGCTATTGGGACTATCTGAATTTTCCGAAACGCGAGTGGCAGATTGGAGTCGGAGAGCAGCTTTATCGCAGAGGACTTTATACCCATTGGCAACGTCAGTACCTCCATCCTTCGCTGCTGGCTTTTGATGCACCCGGTCGTGAGGAATGCACGGCTGAGAGAACACGTTCGAATACACCCCTTCAAGCGTTAGTGTTGCTCAACGATCCCATCTATGTCGAATCGGCCCGAGCGTTTGCCCAACGCATTTTGGGTTGTGGCAAAACGACCGATGAGGAACGGGTCGAATGGGCCATTCGGGAATCGCTTTGTCGCAAGGTGGACAGCAACGAAGCTCAATTGCTGTTGACGTTGTTGAGCAAACATCGCACGGATTATGCCGCAGACACCGCTTCCGCAGACAAGCTCCTTTCGGTTGGCGATTATCCCGTTGCATCGGATGTGAACCGGGTGGAGCTTGCAGCTTGGACGAGCGTCGCTAGGGCGATACTGAATCTTCACGAGACCATTACACGGAACTGAGATCGACCATGCTCCTACCATCCTCTATCGCACGCCGATCTTTTTTGCGTAGTTCCGGACTGAGCGTTGGCTCCATGGCCTTGGCCAATCTGATGGCTCGGTCCTCAGGCAGAATGCGAGCGGACGATTCGCGTACTGGCAAAACCGGCTTAACGCAGGCTGGAATGAACGGTGCATTGAAAACGTTGCACTACGCGCCCAAGGCCAAACGAATCATATGGCTCTACATGGCAGGCGGTATGAGTCACTTGGACACATTTGATAACAAGCCAAAACTGGTGGATCTCAATGGTCAGCCGATGCCTGAATCGGTGACCAAGGGGCAGCAGATTGCACAATTGCAAGGGGCCAAGTTGAACTGCTTCGCCCCGCAGCATCCCTTCCAGAAATGGGGTGAATCGGGTCATGAAATTTCTACGATTTGGCCCGAGCTTGCAGGCAAGTGCGCCGACGATTTGTGCGTGATCAAGTCGATGCATACCGAGGCCATCAATCACGATCCGGCCCACACGTTCATGAACACAGGTTCAATGAACTCAGGGCGACCGGCGATGGGGTCTTGGTTGCTGTATGGGCTAGGTGCTCAGTCGCAAAACTTGCCCGGCTTTGTGGTGATGGTGTCGACCGGGAAATTTGGGCAGAGCCAACCCATCGCAGCCCGTCAATGGCATTCCGGTTTTTTGCCCAGTCGATTCCAAGGAGTCGAATTTAGGAGTACTGGGAGTCCTGTCCTGTATGTAGATCGACCAAAGGGAGTATCTGCGGTCCAGCAACGAGATTTGGTGGATGCCGTTTCGGCCCTCAATCGGCTTGAGGCGGAACGAATCCGGGACCCTGAAATTGAGACGCGGATCAGCCAATACGAAATGGCGTTTCAAATGCAGTCGAGTGTTCCCGATTTGATGGACATCAGCAACGAGCCTGCGCACGTTTTGGAGATGTATGGTACCAAGGGTGGCGACGGGAGTTTTGCCTCGAACTGTTTGCTCGCTCGCCGATTGGCGGAGCGAGGCGTAGGGTTCATTCAACTCTATCATCGCGACTGGGATCATCACGGCAGTATCAAAGACCACATCGCAGGAACCGCAGCCGAGGTCGATCGCGGGGCTTCCGCATTGCTGTTGGATCTAAAACAACGGGACATGCTCAAGGATACGATCGTGGTGTTTGGTTCGGAGTTCGGTCGGACGCCAATGGCGCAAGGAAACGGTCGAGACCATCACTTAGCAGGCTTTTCGATGTGGGTAGCGGGTGGTGGATTCAAGCCAGGCTTCCGTTATGGGGCGACGGACGAATTGGGTTATCACGCTGTCGAGAATCGGGTCTCGGTGCATGATTTGCACGCGACGCTTTTGCACCAATTGGGAATCGATCACACACGCTTTAGTTATAAGTTTCAAGGGCTCGATTCTAAATTAACGGGTGTCGAGCCATGCCGAGTTGTGAGCGAGTTGTTGGTTTAGATGCCGAAGGGCCTCGCACGTCTACGCCACATTACGGAATAACCTCCACTCTTTGTCCATCCCGTTTAAAACGCACGCCAGTTTGCCTAGTGATCTCTTTCAATATGTCGTCGAGCGGCGTCTTGTCCAGTTTCAACTTAACCTTCTTTGTTTCCAGGCTAGAAGGCAACGGAATAGGAAAGAATTCAAGTTTCGTTTGAGCTGCAAGCGATCGAATTACCAGCTCCAGTTCTCCTTCGAGTGCTCCCGAGAACCCCTTCTTTTCCAGTCCGACGTCGCCAGGCTTTGGTTTTTCCCATTTCTTCCGGGGAATCAAGGTACTAATCAAACCGCGATGCGATGCCACCGTTGCCAGGACTCGCCAACCCTCCGGTTTTGTCGACCTGGAGATGGTGGCATCTGGCCATTGCTGACGCCAAGATTTCCAAGCCGATTCACCAATTCGCTTTTGGATCTCTTCGTTCGAATAGGTCCAAGTGACATGGGGATCCACTTCCGAAATGGGAGCGAAATTCAACTTGCCATCGAAGTCGACGAGGCAAAGTTCAAACCCGCTTAGCAGGCATGTACCAATAGTGGATGTGGTTGTTGTCCTGCGAAACTCAAAAGCTCGCCAGATGTCATGTTCCGTTTTGAAAGTCAGCTTAGAGTCGGGAAGGAAACGGGACGCGAACTCTTGAACGACTGTGGAAGCGACGGAGCCATCGGGCCATCCAAATGGTTTGGCGCTCGTCTGCTGCATGCTGTTGGCTGAGCGAGAGACCGTCAGTCGCCAGTGAGCCGCCTCAATCGCATCGCCATTCGCTTTGGGGACAATAATGACAACACCAGCCAAAGGGATCAATGCCGCATCCACTTTTTCGATCGCTCTTTTCAAGAAACTCTCAAGGCTTTCATCCTTTTTTTCAAGCGTTACAACCGTATCTCTGGCGATGCGCCGATCGCACCAAATTGGAATTTCATAAGCCGACGCGATGCTATCCAGCAACGATTCTAGCGAAACATTTTCAACAACTTGTTCACACGGGGCCTGCAACGTCTGTTGGATCGCAATGGCAAAAGGGCTCAAGCATGGATGTGTTGTCGTGCTTTGACCGAATGCATGCATTGGCACAACAAGAATGAGTAGCATCACCAAGAGACCGAGAGTTACCGAGCGATCCGTTGTCAAGTGCGAACGGTTCTCTTTCTTCAGAATGAAATCTTGTTCCATGAATTGATTGCGAAGTAGGTCAGGAGTAACTAAAGTAAGGTGGCGTGAGTTCATCAAAGCGGTTCCTTTCATTTCGAGTTCATCTCGAATGACCCAACCTCAAAAGTATACATCAACGTAGCCCTCTTTGCCTCAACCGAGTGTTGAGATCGCATGACTAAGCTCCTACAATACTTCGAAAATTTCCTCGCAGACTGCGAAACCGAAGTGGGTACGTCTGGCCAAGACGCGTCAAAATGGATCGCTCTCGTGCGAACAAGCTACACGCCGCACACGCTCAATCGGTTGCTTGCCTCGCAGCAAGTTGGCATACGACAAGCGGCAGCTTGGGCCTTGAGCCACTTGGGAGACGAATCCCATTCCTGTCCGTTGGGGATGTTGCTTCGAGATTCTGCAAGAATGGTTCGGACCTGCGCAGACGAAGCACGCAGAGCCATTGCGCAGCGGACTCAGAGTCCATGGCACCGTCAGACGGTTTCGAGAGTGGAGCAGTTGCTGGCCGATGGCCAATTCAAGTCCGCTGCTGAACTTGCGAGCCATTTGGTGGACGAAGCCGACTCACGTTCGGATGCGTACATGCTTCGCGCTTGGGTCCGTTTCAGCGATGGAGATATCGAACAGGCTGCCGAGGACTGCAAACGGACATTGGCGTTAGATCCTTTTTGCTACCAAGCCTGCGTGGCCCTTGGACAGTGCCTATGGCATTTGGGCCGGGACCTGGCGGCTCGTGAATGTTATTGCGAAGCAGCTAGAATCTATCCAGACTGGGAACCAGCACGAGCGGGTCTTCAAATGCTCGGCGCGAACCCGTAGTGTTCTGAGCGTGCCAAGCGATAGCAATCCGGACTGAGGCCAGGGTACCATTTCATGCATCCATATTCAGGTTTTTTTGTTCTGCTCTTGATGCTTGGGGCCGAGCCACTTTTCGCACAGTCATCAAACCAGGGTACCCAATCGCCGACCACTGTCTCTGCACTGCCGAAGCTCAAACTTGTGACAGCCGAAAGGATCGCTACGCTTCCCGCGTCCGAGAGAGCGGAATGGGAAAAATACCTTGCGCGTTCTGAGGTTGGTTCCCTAAAGGATCGGCGAGTCTTGGCCGCAGAGATGGTTGAGACAGGCCTTCCTGCAAGTCGCCCGGCACCGAGCAATAGCAAAGAGTTCGAACTTGGCTCCAAGGTCAACGACGAATGGCTGACGGGTCCCGAAGCGTCGTCGCTAGCCGACGTGGTGATCTCCTTTCAAACGCCAAGCGGAGGATGGTCTAAGGCCGTGAATTACTCGGCTGGACCACGACCAAAGGGTACTCATTGGACAACCCAAAGCGGGCAGGGGTGGCATTATTGCGGCACTCTCGATAATCGATCGACCACCGAACAAATCCGGTTCCTGGCTTATCTCTACAGCACCAATCATCGTACTGAGTATCGGGATTCTGCGTTGCATGGCTTGCAATGGCTCCTCGATGCTCAATTCCCAAACGGCGGTTGGCCTCAAGTTTATCCGCTTGAGCCTGGCTATCATGAAGCTATTACGCTGAATGACAATGCAATGACGCATGCAATTCAGTTACTGCTCGAGGTCGGTTCGGGACGTGCTCCCTTTGAATTCGTGAAAGTACCCTTACGAGCCCAAGCTTCCGCGGCTGCAATGAAGGGAATCGAGTGCCTTATGGATGCTCAGATTGTGCTGGATGGCATAGCGTGCGTCTGGTGTGCGCAACATGATCCTCTAACGCTGAAACCCGTTGCTGCTCGACTCAAAGAACCACCGTCGCTCAGTGGTGGCGAGAGCGCGGAACTGGTAAAATTCCTCATGCGGGAAGCACCGGATACGCCATCGACTCGCAAGGCGATCGAAGCCGCGGTAGCTTGGTTTGCCGAGCACAAGATCACGGGACTCAAAACGACCAAGGACGCGAAGGGCAAGACCGACTACATTGCCGACCCAGCTTCTACCGAAGTGATGTGGGCACGCTTTTACGACCTCAAAACGCAACTGCCCATCTTCGCCGGATCAGACGATGGAATCATTTACGCTTCGTACAGCGAAATGGCGCAAAAGAACAAAGTCGGCTACAACTATTTTACGACACGTCCTCAAGATTTGATCACAAAAGAGGTTATGCGATGGAAGAAGCGCATCGGTAAGGACTGATTATCGCCTCGCTCGTGCACAAGTGTGTCACAATAGATGCAGGCAAAGAACACGGCCTCCGCGTGGGCATGGAACTCATTGTTACGAAACCACGAAATGCGTTTGAATCATTCCGGATCACCAAAGTCGCGGAGGTGAGTTCAGAGGCAATCATGACTCAGATCGAGAAACAATGGAACCAAAGATAAAATCCGACGTGGATGCTTTGAATTCGGTCCACTTCAACTTTTGGGATTGGCGTAAAAATTTGGGCCGTTTCGGGTTCTGTTTTGTTTTGTTGTTTTTTTGGATCGGCACTTTGCCCGTACCGACCATTGAAGTTTTTAAGCTCAATCATTCATTAGGCCGATTCCCCGTTTACATAATGTATGTAGGGCTCCTGACGCCCGAGTACTGGTTTGCGTCTGTTCCAATCGTTTTCGGGCACATCTTAATTTCTTATTCTTGTGCCGTTCTGTTTTTTATGATCCTACGTTACTCATTGTCATGGCTTTCATCGCGTTCGCGGTGTCTGTAACTGTCCGGGTTATCCAGAATCAACCACCATATTGGGAGCCCTACACGGCTGCATCTCTTCGGACAGCTTTCGAGCGAAACCACAGCGTGGAAGCCTATCCCACTTGCAACCTTATTGGTTAAACTAGAATCCGACGTTCGGCACAACAATGCCGGAATCTTTCCTTCCAACCACGCCCATCCTACTCACCAAGGCGACTTTCTTATGCAATTTTGCTTATTGCGAACCCAAATCGCGACCGCACTTCTCATCACGACTACTCTCTTCCTTGCGAGCATCGCGATAGGCCAAGAGACGGTCAGGAAGCCAGCACCATTGAAAATCCTTTTGGTCGCCGGCGGCTGCTGTCACGACTACGCAACGCAAACCAAGTTGCTTAAGGATGGGATCGAAAAGCGAATCAACGCTTCGGTCACCGTCGTCTACAATGATGACAAGACAACCAAAGCGACATTTGAGATTTACAAGTCCGACGACTGGGCCAAAGGCTATGACGTCATTATTCATGACGAATGTTCCGCAGATGTCACCGAACAGCCTTACGTCAGTCGAATTCTCAAGGCGCATCAAGCCGGAACGCCAGCCGTAAATCTGCATTGTGCTATGCATAGCTACCGTTGGGGCGACTTTCGCAGTCCAGTTGATCGGGGTGCCGACAATGCAGGATGGTACGAAATGATCGGAGTGCAATCGACCGCGCACGGCCCGAAATTGCCAATCGATGTTGTTTATAGCAATTCCGATCACGCCATCACCAAAGGGTTTGCAGATTGGACAGCGATCGATGAAGAGCTTTACAACAATGTGCGTGTTTATGAGGGGACCACGGCGCTCGTCACGGGCAATCAAATGACGCCGCCTAACAAGAACGAACTCAGTAAGGACCCAAACGCGAAAGCCAAGAAAGTCTCCTCCGTAGTTGCGTGGACGAATGAGTATGGACCCAACAAGACCAAGATCTTTAGTACTTCGCTTGGACATCAAAACGACACCGTCGGGGATGCACGCTACCTGGATCTCGTTGTTCGAGGAGTGTTATGGGCCACCGGCAACTTATCCGCCGACGGCAAGCCTTCGGCACTCTATGCTAAGTAGTTTTTGGCACGTGGCGGATGCTGCCAGCATCCGAGCCGACGCTAGCAGCGTCGGCCACGGCAGTTCGTTCATCCACTACCACGCGTAGGACGAGTTCCGTTACAATGCTCGCTGAAAAGCTTTACTTCGCTCCTCACTATTCCAATTGATCAATGCCCTCTCCTATTTCGCTCGGTCTTGATTTCGGAACCGAATCCGTTCGCGCGATCCTCGTCGATGCCGATGGAAAACAACGCGGTATTGCAACCAGCGATTATGCTCATGGGCAAATCACCGAGCGGCTCCCTGGCTTGACACAGCCACTGCCGCCGCGATACGCGTTGCAATCGCCCAGCGACTGGCTCGAATCCGCTTCCAAAGCAACTCGCGCCGCCATCGCTCAAGCAGGAATTGCCGAGGACGCAATCGTCGGTATCGGGGTGGATTTTACCAGTTGCACCATGTTGCCAACGACCCGCGATGGCACTCCACTTTGCGAGTTAGATTCATGTAAGCACATTCCACTTGCATGGCCAAAACTTTGGAAGCACCACGGAGCGATTGAACAAACCGAGCGGCTCAACAGGATAGCGAAACAGCGCAACGAATCTTTTTTGCGACGGTACGGGGGCACGATTGGATTGGAATGGTTTTTTCCTAAGATGCTTGAAACCATAGAGTGCGCGCCGCAAGTCGCGGCTGCTGCCGAAGTTTGGTTGGAAGCCGGTGACTGGTTCGTATGGCAACTCGTCGGTGGCCCGGCAGAGACGCTAACACGTTCCACTTGCCAAGCTGGATACAAAGCCATGTGGTCCGTTGCCGACGGCTATCCCTCCAGTGATTACTTAAACGCTGTCCATCCCGAACTTGCCCGGGCCGCCGCGGAATGCTTGCCAGGTATTATGCGTTCGCCAGGCGAGCGCGCAGGCGAGCTTTCTCGCGAAATGGCGGAGCGACTTGGACTTCGCGCTGGAACACCCGTATCGACCGCGATTATCGATGCTCACTCCGCAGTCCCCGGCGTCGGTGCAGCCGAACCCGGCACCTTGGTCATGGTGCTCGGTACAAGCAGTTGTCACATGCTCAATTCAAAAGTACTTTCCGAGGTCCCCGGCGTTGCAGGCATTGTCGACGGTGGCATTCTGCCAAGCATGTTCGGTTACGAAACCGGACAAGCCGCGGTCGGTGATGCGTTCGCTTGGTTGCGAAGGCTACTGGGGTTAGCCTCCTTTGAGTCGATTGCCGTCGCCGCACGGCAGTTGCCCCCGGGAGCGGAGGGAGCGCAGTGTTTGGACTGGATGAACGGTTGCCGAACGCCGCTCATGGACGGTTCACTTCGCGGAGCATTCACGGGTCTAGGCCTTGAGCATGGCCCTCAGCATTTGTATTTGGCGCTAATGGAGGCGTCCGCCTTTGGACTCCGCTGGATTGTGGAACTGCTTCGCGATGGGGGAGTCGAAATCGATCGCTTAGTCGCCACCGGTGGACTGCCCCATCACAACCGCGGAATCGTCGAAGTCTACGCCGATGTGCTCGGCCTCGATATCGAGATACATCCGTCCACGCAAGGCCCAGCCATCGGCGCGGCCGTGTTAGGCATGATCGCAGCCGGTCCGGAAACGAGCGGATTTCAAACCGTCATCGAAGCTGCCACCGCCATGGCGAGCGTCCCTCTCGGTAATCAAGACATTGTCCACCCACGTCTGGATCGCACGGAACTTTATCATTCCCTCTACAAAAACTACCGGCGCCTAGCCGCGATCACCGCCAACTCATCCTCACCCAAAGAATAAGCAATTAGCCACATGAGCTCGAATCCAAGTCATACAACCATTACTCTCGTCGCATCCGGCGATCTTCGCGACTCCGCCAACCGTGTCTGCTGGGAAGCCCAGCAACAGATGGAACAACAACTCACCGCTGCTATCGCCAATTTCGGCTATGAAGTCATCCGCGGCCATGATTTCGATTCGGCGCGTGGCCACGGATTCATCCGATCGCAACGACAAGGCATCGAAGTCTTCAAAACCATCGACTCCAACGCTCCGCTCATCGTGGCGGAAGCCGTCTGGCAATACTCGCATCATGTGCTGGCCGGGCTGATGACGCACAAGGGACCCATCCTCACGGTCGCGAATTGGTCGGGACAATGGCCAGGCCTTGTCGGACTGCTCAATCTCAATGGCTCCTTGACCAAGGCAGGCGTGAAATACAGTTCGCTCTGGAGCGAAACCTTCACGGATGCAGCCTTTATCAACAAGCTCAAAACTTGGCTTGAAACAGGTACGGTAACCCATGACACTTCGCATGCCAAACCGCTTGACCTCAGTCGTTGCGACCCGAAAGCACTCTCCGTTGGCAAACAAGTCGCTACCACGTTGCGACGCGACAAAGCAATCTTGGGTGTCTTCGACGAAGGTTGCATGGGAATGTTCAATGCCATCATCCCGGATGCGTTGCTCAATCCGCTCGGCGTGTTCAAAGAACGACTCAGCCAATCGGCCCTCTATTATGAAACCCGCCAGGTCAGCGACTCCGAGGCACAAGGCATTCGCCATTGGCTCGATCAGCGCGGCATGATATTTCACACCGGCCCCAATCACGCAGCGGACTTGACCGACGCACAAATCCTCGACCAGTGCCGCATGTATATCGCTGCACTTCGCATGGCCGACGACTTTGGTTGCGACGCCATTGGGATTCAATACCAACAAGGGCTTAAAGACTTGTTGCCCGCCAGCGATCTCGTGGAAGGGATGCTCAACGACTCGATTCGTCCACCTGTTATGTCGCGCGACGGCTTGCGAGAGTTGTTTCCAAAACGCCCGCTACCGCATTTCAACGAAGTCGACGAGTGCGCAGGCTTGGACGGATTGCTTACCGATCGCATCCATCGGGCGCTTGGACAACCTGTTGAGAACACGTTGCATGATCTGCGATGGTCCGATCGAGATGCTTCAGGCACGGTGGACGACGAAGTCTGGGTGTTGGAGATCAGCGGCGCGGTGCCGGCCTCTCACTTCGAAAAGGGTTGGGCAGGAGCCGAAGGCTTCCGGCAACCAGCCATGTACTTTCCGTCTGGAGGAAGCACCATTCGCGGTATTTCCAAACCTGGTGAGGTGGTTTGGTCGCGAATCTTCATCGCCGACGGTCGACTAAAAATGGACTTGGGGCGGGCCACGGCTATTGAATTGCCGAGAGCCGAAACCGAACGCCGCTGGAATGCGACGACACCGCAGTGGCCAATCATGCATGCTGTTATTCATGGCGTCACAAGAGATCAAATGATGGCTAGGCATCAAGCCAACCATATCCAAGTCGTCTACGCTAACTGTACCGGGGAAGCCGACATCGCGATGCAAGCCAAAGCGATCGCCGCCGCCGAACTCGGAATGGAAGTCTCCATTTGTTCGAGTACACTCTAGAACCTCGACTACGTCGTTTTTTTGGCCAAAGGCCATACTCAGCGTAGCCAGGGGCAACGCCCCTGAAGATTCACACGAAACGATTCGGTTTGGGCAACGGCCAGATTCAATTTATTCCCATCCAGGATGAATATGGAGCTGAGGCAAATGTTTCAAGCGATTCACCACAGCCTTCCAACCCCAGTGCCCTTCCTGGTCGCGATCGAAGGCGTGGCCCTGATTGGTGGTTTGGCATCGTGGTTCACGGTTCTCGCACGAGTGAGTCTGTGCCGATCACGTTCTTCTCGAAGCCCGGTCCTTGCCAGGAGACTTGGAGCTTGGCGCGGGAAAAGTCGTTGACGTATTCGACGCGGATCGCGTGTGGGCCGGCCTTCAGGAGAATGTCGCCGTCGTAGGTGATGGCTTCGTTGCGGTTTCCTTGCACGATCTTGCGGTCGCCGATGTAGAGACAGCTTTCCGCGTCTGACTGCAGGTAGAAAGTGTAAAGCCCGTCCTTGGGAACGGTGATGTAACCGGAGAATCGAAAGCCCGGCTGTTTCTCGGTGTTGGCGGGGAAGATGAAGGAGTCAACCGTTCCGCTCGAGTCGGCTGCATTTTCGAGAAATCGGGGACGCGGCCTTCAAAATTCCGAGCGGGCTGAAACAGGTCGTAAAGCAGGCCGGGGATGGTCGCCTTGACCGCCGCCGGATCAGGCTCGCGCAGTTTGGAATCGTAGGCGCGGAAGGTCCAGAGACCCCAGTTAGCCGGCTGAAGCCGGGCTTCACTCGGAATGTCGCTCACGATGCTCGTATTCAGATTGTTCCAGTAGAGACGTTGGATCGTCTGAGTACCGACGCCGCGCAGGATGCCGAAATCAGCCAAGACGCTCTCGCCTGCTTTCGGCGAAAAACTGAGCACTGACGAAGCTCCATTCCTTCTCGCGTTCTGCCATCTCAATGGGCAGGTGCAGGCGGGAAGTGACTTGGTGCGTCGTCATCTAGGACTCACCAAAAACGTTTGTGCTAGCTCGCCCCTAAATCCGAGATCCTGGGTTCCCTGTCCTACATTTACGCTGATGGCTGCTGCTCGCACGCCCTGATCTCGACTCCATATTCGAAGCTTTCGATACTCCCAAGAGGCTCCCGTCAATGGAGTATCCGGGACCAATTCGACTCGAAGCCATCGCATTCTCGATTCGCCCAATCGATCGTCCACAAATTGCTCGCTCTCCAAACGGATACTCGATGTAACACCTGCTTGATTCTCAATCGAAATCGGTGCATCGACCCATGCATGCTGAACCAATCCGGGTACGAGATTGCCTTCAAGAACACGCACTCGCGACTCAGGTGAGATGATAACTCTTAGGAACACGGATCGATCCAGGGGTTGCTCGCCAATGGACGAATGTGACAACGATATCGATGTCTCCTCTGTACAAGTTCCATCCTCGAATGTCGCGATGGCAGTTGGGATCGAAGTATCGGTGCGATCGGTTGTCATGACTATCAGGCTCAATCTAGTTGCTACAAATGAGATCAGTGCGGCAAGGGCGATAGCTTTCCAATTATTCATCACTTTCCTCAATGATCTTCTTGTAAACTGATCGAGCGTGATCGTAAGCTTGTTTTGCCTGCTCAAGCTCGTCCAAGTGATACGATTGCCTCTTTGCCAACCAACATTGTTCGACGCCCGCCAAACACCATTCTGCGCTTGCCTTACTGGCTCGTATCGGTGCGCCGTCGACCAGCACTCGGATAGGATTGGTATGCGCGTTCGGAAACGAACGGACCGCTATCCAGCTGCTCTTGTTGATTTTCGGCTTGGCAAAGACCACATCCTGGATCTGACCATCGGTTGTTATCGTGGTCGTTTCGACCGGTAAGCCGTTGACGATCAATTCGATCTGTTGAGGAACCCGACTCTCTCGCATGGCAGCCGCTCGAACGCGAAACGATCCGTCCGCTTGCTGCCGAAAATCCATGAGATGGCAGGTTCCATCGCTGACATAGCTATTTCCTTGTCGCAGCGCCTCGACCCACGCATCGTATTCCAGTCGGCCTTCCAGCTTGACATAGACGCGACCGATTCCAACGCGTTCACCAGTCATGCAAGGGAAATCGGTTTCTCCGCTCACTACCACAGGGAATCCACAATTCAAAGCGTGGTACCAGATGTTCCATTCCTGAGCGCGCGGTGTATTCATGGTCGCAAGAAAATCGATCGCAGGAACCTTGATTCCTTGCGGGCCATCCACCTGATGCGTGACCTGCATGATGAACTCATTCGCTCCGATGCCATCGTAGGCAGGGATGTTGTAGTTGGGTAATTCGAATGGCCCATCCGTCCCCTGCGTTCTGCCAACATAGTTCGTCAATCCAGATCCGCTATGGGCTGTCCCCGTTACGGCTCCCTGGCCTTTTGCCCAGCGCAAAGTGTTTAGGCCAAGTGTTGGCCAATGCGACTTGGAATTACCCCCAGGCGGCAGCTGTTGTTTGAGCTTGAGCAAATTCAAATGGCCCGACACGTGCGAACCGAAACCGCTCACCTCGATGTCGTACCTCAGCAAGTAGGGGTAGCGACTGACATCGTCGGGTCGGCCTTTGAAGAATTGTTTTTGAAAATCAAAGCAGGGGCCCCAGGTCAAACAACAGCCTACCTTGACGTCCTCTCCCATAATATGACGCAGCATGTCGATGGGTAGAATCCCTTGCGTGGGATTTTCGTAGTGCAAACAACCCGCTGCATGAATATGGTGGTCACCGCTCCAATACCCTTGCTTGGCTGTATCGATCCAGCGCGAGACACGATAGTCGAGCGAGGACGGTTTGCCATCGACAACGAGTTGCTTGAACTCCGTGGTA
The DNA here is from genome assembly GCA_043743995.1 of Pirellula sp. Classification (GTDB taxonomy): domain Bacteria; phylum Planctomycetota; class Planctomycetia; order Pirellulales; family Pirellulaceae; genus JBKCUI01. The sequence continues at coordinate 16,160 of JAYTVM010000558.1, forward strand.
CTCTCTGGACCGTGATTGCATCGAACGCGGTATGTTCCATTTGGCAATCGAATGGTCTCGCCAGTTTCGCGATAGATCTGCGTTTGAAAGAACATATCGGGCGCTTGCCGTTTGGTCTGTGAGGGATAGACGCGGCCGGATGAGTCGCGTATTTCAAACGATGCCATGCATGGCGTTCCGTCGTAGTCCGTCACATTGAAGTGAACGACATGCGAATCTGCGACCATGCACGGAACGACAAGATTGGTCCATTCTAATCCTTCACCCGATGCGTATTCCAAATCGATCCAATCGATACGTGTCGAACCAGGACCACCGTTCGGATCGATGCGAACTCCTGCCAAATCACCCTCGACCAGAAACTCGGCCGAGTACTCTTGTTCCCGATCTTTAAAGACTTGGATATTGGCAAGTCGACTGCCGTCGGGTTGGGGTAGTTCTTTGGTCCACCAGAATACTTGCGCGATGCCATCCTCTGCGGCACGCCCCCACCATTTGAGTCGCATCTGTGCACCGCGTGCTTTGACGGGAGCTGATACATACGGATCGGCTCCGGTTTGTTCGATATGGAGAGCGTCCAGTTTGGCTTCGATAGTGCAACTGTTGGGTTTCCCCCAGCCGTCGGTGGACTTGGCGAACCGCCATTGCCTAATGATAGGTGATGATTTGTTTGGGAAGCCGCTCACATTGAACTCGATCGTGGCCGACTTCTCACCCGGCTGCGAAGCGTACAGTTGCATGATCCGATACTCGAGCCCCAGTCCGCTCAAGTTGGCCGTCATGGGTCTTCCCTCAAAGAGCCTTAGTTCGAGCCATCGCTTTGAAACTTCGTCGGCGGGTCCATTGGGAATGGGCAAGGCGTTGGGGCTCTCGGCTCGAAGTTTTGCGGCCACTCCGGATCGATTGATCACCTTCACAAGCGATGTGCGCCATCCGTTCTCGTCGAGCCCTAGCGATGCTTTGAGCAACTGTGGCTTGATCGTTCCGTCCTTTTCAATCTCGATCAGAAAATCGCATTCAGGATCGAGAAATCGTTGCACCTCTTTCGTGACTTGTTCATCCCCGTCTAGATCGCGGACACGTTTGAGTCCCGATTGGATACTTGCTAATAGCGGACTCCCAATCGTGTCGAGTGCTTCGGACATGCGTTCGGTCAGCAGCAACAACGGCTGTGCGTCGACGGTAGCGGACTGTTTGACCGCCCCAGTCTCTTGCGACCAAACGTCCGACAAGCTGCCAAAACAATAGGCGATGACGGCGACCGATGCAACCAAGTCGATGGCTAGTCTTCGTTGTTTTTGAACCGAGAAGCATGCGAATGAACGATCCGATTTGGGCACGATTCTAAACAACATGGTGGACGGACTCGATGCACGCTTAAACTCGAAAGTAAACCCTTGACACCTGATTGTATACAAAATACAATCGGCCAATAGGGGGATATTATGCCATGCTAAAATTTATTGGCAATTCAATTGGAGACATCGTGCTATGGTTTCTGGTGGTATTAAGTCTGTTGCTGACCAAGTGAGTGATCGACTTCGTTCCGAGTTGCTAGCTGGGATCCATGCGGTTGGGGAGCCCATGCGAGAGGAGGAGCTTGCCTCGCGATTTGGTGTTAGCCGACATCCCATCCGACGAGCCATCCAAAAACTCACGATGGAGGGACTGCTGGCTGCCAAACCCAATTGTGGTGCAGTCGTATCGTCGACCCCAACGGAGCATATTTTTGGACTACTCACTCCAATGCGAAAGATGCTGGAGCTGTACGCGATTCAACATGCCTTTCCCAAAATCAATTCTAAACATCGAGACCAATGGAATGCGATCGTTAAGCAGATGGCTCGAGCTGGCGAAGATCAGGACGAGCAAGCATCGTTGGATTGCGATGCCCAGTTTCATCAGTTGATTCTTGTCGCAGCTGAACTCGAAGATTTACTCCCGCTTTGGTTGGGTATTTTCGGAAGGATGCGGGATTTCCACCGAAAGAGCAATGCCAAGACCAGGGATCTGCGTATCGTCGCCTTTGTCCACCAAGAGTTGCTCGGTAGCCTGCTCAGTGGCGATCTAGCGAGGGCTTGCAGTGACCTAGGTTCCCATATTGAAGGGACCGAATTTCATGAGCGAACCAAGAAAGCTTGGGACAAGAAACAACGAGCAAGAACAAAATGACGCAGTGAGATCAGTGCGCCTAGCATTTTTTCCAATTACATTTCCATCATCGGAGACAACCAAATGACCATGCGAACTTTCAACAAACGTCGATTCGAAGGCTTTACTCTGGTAGAGCTTTTGGTCGTCATTGCCATCATTGGGATATTGGTTGGCTTGCTGCTGCCGGCGGTCCAAGCGGCTCGCGAAGCCGCAAGACGAATGCAATGCAGCAATAACTTTAAACAACTCGGACTATCTATACTTAATCACGAGAGCGGTTTCAAGCGTTTTCCGCCGGGCACATGGGGCCGAACGCTCCCAAGCGGTGATTATCCCGCAGTGTTCATCAAACCACGAACCCCCTTCATCGCTCATATCCTTCCCTACATCGAACAAGGAAATATTTTCACCTTGTACGATCTCAAGCTCGATTTCAATAACAATGCCAACGCTCAAGCAAGATCACAGAAGCTACCGTTCATGCAGTGCCCGTCGGACCAAACAAATGATCCGTGGGCACCGACCAACGACTACAAGGGAAATTATGGGCTAAACTGGGGACGATGGAATTTTATCGATCAAGGTGGACCTGCTGCTAACCCTGCTCCTTTGAACGTCACGCACAATGTTGGCAAATCGCCCTTTTACATCGACTCCGCGTCTCGCTTCGGTGACTTCACGGATGGTTCGTCCAATACACTTTGCATGATGGAGATGCTACAACCGCCACGCGACCACAGCGGTCTTTTGACCGACCGCCGTGCGCGAATTTGGAATGATGATTCAGGATGCTATCAGATTTCGGCCCGCATTGGTCCCAACAGTCGTTCACCAGACTTTGGACAATGCATCGACAATCCTGTTCAAGGATGGCCGTGTACTCGCAACACCACACTTACCAAAGAGTTCTTTATGGGCAGCCGTAGTCGGCATACCGGTGGCGTCAATGTCGTTCTTTGCGATGGCAGCGTACAATTCATCAGCAACTCTATCGACCTAGTCCCTTGGGCTTCGCTCAGTGGTATGGCCGATGGTGCTGTCATCTCCGGAGTCATCCAATGAGGACTCATTGGTTTACTATTTGTTTCGCAGCTTTTTTGGCTAACCTCGCACTGGGATGCAGCAACGCGTCCAAGGGGCTTGGGAAGATTCATGGTAATGTAACACTCGATGGTGCTCCACTCGTCGAAGCTCAGATTCGATTCTTTGCGATAGACGGTGGCGTGGGGACCGACGGCAAAGTCGTCGACGGACTCTATGACATACCGGCCCGGGAAGGAATGTCAGCGGGCAAGTACCGCGTCGAGTTCTCGTCGGAAAAGAAGACTGGCAAAAAGGTACCTGATCGCGACGGTGGACCTGGTGACGTGAAGGACGAAGTGCTCGAGGGCCTACCGGCCAAGTTCAATCAGAAATCGACGCTTCAAATCGATTTTGATCCCTCGCAAACAAAGCCTTTCAATTTCGATTTGAAGTGATCCATGATAATTAGATTTGTGGCGACTTGGCTATTACTCGCTTTTGGTTCGTTATCCGCTTTCGCCGTTGAAAACCGTCCACCTAACATCGTCCTCATCATGGCTGACGACTTGGGATACGGCGGCCTTGGTTGCTATGGCCAGACGAAGGTAACTACGCCCAACATCGATCAACTCGCTGCGAACGGGATGCGTTTCACGCAAGCTTATGCTGGATGCTGCATGTGTGCACCATCCCGTTGTTGTTTGTTGACTGGCCTGCATACCGGCCATGCGCGCGTCCGTGCCAACGATCCCAAGCAACTTCTAACTCCATCCGATGTCACTTTCGCTTCTTTGCTTCAAAAGCAAGGGTACGCAACTGCCGGTTTCGGAAAATGGGGGCTTGGCGATGATGGTTCGGTCGGTGAACCCTATCGACACGGCTTCGACAATTGGGTTGGGTACCTCGATCAAGCGGACGCGCACTTTCATTACCCTGATTGGATTTGGAAGGATCGGAAAAAATTTCCTCTCATCGGCAATGATCACAAGGTTGGCAAACGCGTGACGTATGCTCCCGACGTGATACACGACGCTGCGATCGAATTCATTCGCGAGAACAAGAGTCGGCCTTTCTTTTGCTACCTTGCTACCACCATTCCGCATGCGGAAATGCTTGTCCCTGAGGATTCCCTAAAGCAGTATCAGGATCAATTTCCTGAGACTCCCTATGTTGGCGATCGGTACGCTTCCAACGATAGGCCTAGGGCGACGTATGCGGCCATGGTCTCTCGGATGGACCGCGATGTTGGTCGACTGGTGAAGCTTGTTCAAGAGTTAGGCATTGAGCAAGATACTCTCATCCTATTCACAAGCGACAATGGCCCCATCAACGCGGGCGGAGCCGACCCTGATTTTTTTAACAACGGCGGGAATCTGCGAGGTTGGAAGTTTAGTCTCTACGAGGGTGGGATTCGAGTACCCTTGATCGCTTCTTGGCCCGGCCACATTACGCCAAAAACGTCCTCCGAGATGCCGCTATCACACGACGATCTCTTTCCTACCTTTTGCGAAATGGTCAACGTCTCCGTGCCAATCGACCTGGATGGTGCTTCTATCCTTCCATCGCTCTTGGGCAAACCCAACCCCAACATCAAAAAGAAACTCTATTGGGAGTACCCGGGCCGCGATGGACTGGTGCAGGCTGTACGTGTAGGCCAATACAAGGCAATGCGGAAAAGCGAAGGTGCCGCCATCGAACTCTACGACTTGACGATAGACCCGGCAGAACAAAAAGACCTATCCATGTCCAGTCCACAAATCACTAGCGATTTGGTTCGAATAATTGATGAATCCAGAACAACTCCGTAGTCGGCGTTTGTTCGGACTATGGATCGCGTGTCGGAAGGGACTCAAAATAATTCAATACGGATGAGTATTCAGCCAAGGCGGAGGGGGGGAGTATGACCTTGCTTCGCTGGATTTCATCCGTAACTCGTTGGATAAGATAGTCTTTCTCGTGTTGCATCGGTAACAATGGCTTGCCAGCCACATGGAGCCACCAGGGTGCAGTGTGAGCGAATCGCACACGTCCGTCAGGCCTATCTTCGATACAGCGAACACACAACCACCCGCTCGCATCGTTTTCAATGAAATGAAGAAAAGTCGTGCGATACGCCCCATTTTCCATTTGATGTGTGCTAAAGGATCGGTGCGATTCGACGATACCGTTGCGAACAATTTCGAGGGTTTTCAGTGGATGCATGCTCTTAACCTCGACAGTTAGAGTGAGTGATTGTTGATCAAGAATTGTTCCTGGGAGACTTTGATTGACGTCAGCCTGAATCATTGGGCCAGTAGTTACGAAGCTCTTGCCGTGGACCAGTCCATCGATCCATTTGTCGTAATTGAATTCCCCCGAAACGTGGACATAGACTCGACCAAAGCCGGGGGGGACAGGATGAACACCGCTGGCCGTCCCAGCTGTTGGCACTAGGCGGAATCCGGTGTCGAGAAGCGTGTAGTACTGCCCCAGGGTGTATGCAAGCCAGTCTCGCTCGCTCCCCTTCCCTCCACCCTGCGGTGGCTGTAGGAATGCGGGCGCGTCGCTGACCCATTGAGTTAATCCAAATTCGGTGCGCCACATATGATTATTGGCAAGTTCATACAAGGTCGCACCGGTTGTATGCGGAAGAGTCATAGCGAAAGGCCAATCCAATTTATCCATATCCATCAACGCACCTTCGGATCGAGCGTGGACCGCAATGGGTTTCCAATCCGGAGCTCCAAAAGGAATTTCGGACTTATGGTTGAGTACGAACAAAGCACCAAGGATGTGCTGACGGTTCGCTACTTTGGTGATTTCGAATTCCGTATTTCGGGGCCATATCACATGGGTCTTATCCACTTCAATCAACGTATCGGGAATGGGGCCAGGAGGATTCTTTGCCCATGGTTTCGGAGGCATAAATGCATCGATAACCCAATAGGTTATCGGCATAGCCACGTTCAAGTCTTCTGCCAACAACAACAACGGTAGTTGATCCAACGGTCGGTGCAGATGCGTCTCACCGCTATACCATCCTTGCTCCTCCACACGGCTCCAACGACGAAGCTCAATCGTCTCATGCGGCTTGACTTCATCTTCAGCAAGTTCGAATGACAGTAATTGAGTAAAGTATTCTTTACCCCTCTCTACCGACAAAGAATAGCTACCCGCAGGCAAATTCTCTGCAACGCACAAGCCGGAAGCAACGCTTGTATGGTGTTCCTCTGATTTGGAATTCAACCGACTCTGTTTGTGGTACTGGATTTCGGGGATTCCACTTCGGGAGCGTACGAAAAAATTTTCGCTTTTCATTTCGTTACGCAGATAAACACGGCAAGCGATCGGCTGCTTGGTGTTCGCATCGACGACAGTAAATGAAAACTCACCTGCGTTGGTGGATATCGCGTTCCCCACGAAAAGAAACGAAGCAACTTGTAACAAGAACGAACAGTTTTGATTCCGGCACATTCGTAAAGTCTTTCGTTAAGGAGCCTGGTTCCGTATGCGTCGTCGTCCATGACAAGACAAAGCATCGCTTGCATTAGTTGTCTCGCCCAACCGTCGTCATCCAGATTAGAACAGCACGTGCAATTGACAAGAGTATTCAAGTCTTTCCGACGGGAATTCACGTCTGGCTCGCAATCAACATCCCGACGCTGCGGATCAAAGACAAGGGGCCGGCCTAGCTTCTGAAACGAAATTCCGACACACTGTCTACAAGAATTAGTTACCTGCGGTGTTAGTACGAGAATAAGGGCATGATGAAGGTACAAGGCGCAACGGAATTCACTTCGAATTTAGTGGGTATGGTCTGCTGGCTGCGTCTTTAAGATGCCCTCGACTTTCAAGATTAGCTCGTTTGAGTGGTCGGGGGATATTTCGGCCTTCAGTCCAGAAGTTGAGTAGCTAGCGTAGCGCCGATCAACAACCCCCACGGTGCTTGGTTTGTGACCTGAAATCCCCTCGGCCATGACGAATTGCACGACGACGCAATCATGTGTACCAGCTACTGCGCCGTCCCCGTCTTTGTAGGTTGTTAGCGTGAAGCTTCCGTCGGATTGGATTTGACCGCGAGCCTGCACGTTGTTTTCTCTTGATTTGAGCTCCACGGTGCCAACATGAACGACACCGCCTGTCGCAAATCGGACTTTGCCCGACACAGGGTAGGTCCGCAGTTGATCCGAGCAACCAGTTAATACAAAACACATAGCGACGACAGATAACGTGACCATGTGTACCACAGATGACTTATTCACTACGTACAACCACGTTTCCATCGTGTCGATTACATAGATTACCGAGAGCTTCGGTATCCATTGATTTCGAAATCCCCCTAACGCTTCCATCGGCTAACGCGAAGTGGCAAACACCCGGATGCCAACTTCCCCAGCTCACCAAGCTGTTCCCTTCGTCGCGGTTATTCTGGACGATTGGAACAGTGGGACCACCGACCCGTGTCGAGTTGAAAACGTTGTCACCGTTGAAAATAAACGCGTCTTCAGGCGACTTGCCGAGTTTTCCGATGGGTACGTGCATTTCACCGACAAGGATCGTATTGCTCAAGCCATCCGTGATATCCTTCATGCGGATCTTGTCAGTCCAATCCAATGGGACGCCGGAACTACATCTGCCGTGACTAGAAATGATGACTCCACTTCCGTTGCCACCGTAGTAGAAATCTCCCGGCAAGCCGGATGACCCTGGCGAAAGATCGCCATGGTTACCACCGTAGTCGCCAACAGCTCCGCTGACAGATTGCGAACCAGTTGATGTCACGGGAATTCTGCACCCGCACGGCAATGTAATCCATGTCGTAGTCGTGCCGGCTATCAGCCCAGTTCCTATTGCGTCGGAAGGGGAGCGTCGCGAAGGGCAACAATAGTTAGCCAATGTAAACTCACGCACCTCACTTGTATGGTCTGCGTAGCTCTTCGAATAATCCCAGCGCCCTTCCGCTGCTCGCTGCTCCATGAAGGGCATAATGCGCACAAGCCAAGTTGTCTCATCGCCCCCACATGCCCGGTCGGGCGGTGCGTCTGGCCGCGGTTGGTATCGAGCAGGCGGAAAGGCTCCCATTGAGTCATGGAACATAGTTGTGGCAAGACTGATTTGATGCAAGTTATTTTGACATTGCATTGCCCTTGCCGATTCACGCGCCGATTGAACGGCAGGAAGCAATAGGCCGACCAGCATTCCAATGATCGCAATTACTACCAACAATTCGACTAAAGTGAACCCTCGCCTTCGCGACCGACAGGAACTGGTTGTCAAATGCCTACCCTCCAAGCCTCAGTTTCAAAATTTCTGCTACGCGAGTAATCCATAATTCTAGCCTGTGACTTGTCGCTAGACGAGTAAATTGGTCAAAAAATGGAATCCACTGGAATTTTTTGGGATTGAATGCCGAATCAGCGGAACGCTCGAGCCAGTCGCTTTTTAATATAGAGGATCCTAGCCATTCGATCTCGGTACTTGCGGGCGCAAAACTTAACTCGACAGCACAAGGTTATAAACGATCCAGTAAGCTACCGCACCAGCGATGGCTCCACAGGGAACCGTAATGATCCATGCCAATAGAATTTCACCGACTTTTCGCCACTTGGCTTGCTTCGTAACAATGCCAATTCCCAGCAATGAGCCAACGCTTACGTGGGTCGTGCTGACCGGCATACTAGGAAAGCTAGCCGTAGATACGAGGATGGCTGTCACTAGACTTGCTGCAAAACCCTGCCCTGGGTTCATGTCGGTTCCCTTTTTGCCTAGAGTTTCGGCAACATTTTCAGCGTCGAACAGGCCACCCATCGCAATGACAATGGCAACGGAGTCATCAGTAGTTACGCAGAACGCTTGCTTACAGGATGTGGGACAATTGAAAACGGATCGCTGAAAGTTGTAGGAGAAAGCGATGAAGTTCCGTTCATTAGCGTTTTCTTGTCTGGGCAGTTCAAACCCGATGAGAGAACGGCGATTCTCGAAGGTCTTCTTCCGGTTCGTACGTCCAAGGAACTCTTGGCTTCAATGGAGAGTAAGGACGGTTTCGTGGCATACAAAGAGGCAACTCATAATTGATCTGCGAAAGCGGAAAACCCAATCCTGCGGAGAAACGGATCCTGAAATTGGCAGGTCAAAATGGATGGGGGGGTACACGTGGTATCCTAGCATCCTGATCCACTGCGGATTGCTTCTTTCCCCAATTCCAAAACAGGTCCCATATGACGAACGAATCCATTGCAGAGCATCGCCAAGCGTTACACAATGCGTACTTTGAAGAACGAGATCAGGAACTACTGGATTTCCTTCGATTTGAGACAGAGCCCACCGAAGAGCAAGAAAGAGACCAGTTGCAAACGGTGGCAGGTATTGACGATCCAGAAGTTTTCCTTGCGCTCCGACGAGTCGGAATCACTTCGGCTTCGATGACCGCGTTCATGCTTCTACCGTTAGTGCGTCTGGCTTGGGCTGATTCCAAAATACAAGACGGAGAATTTGAAACCTTACTGAAAGCGGCTTCCGACGACGGGATTGCCTATGGCACGCCGGCATATCGGTTGCTGAATCGATGGTTGGAGGAAAGGCCTACCGAGAAGATATTGGATGCCTGGTGGAAGTACGCGCAAGCCTTGGCCCGCGAATTGGATGAATCAAGCTTGACAGCTTTTCGAGAAGCCACGCTTGGTCGCGCTCGTCGTGTTGCGGAAGCATCCGGCGGGATTCTTGGAATGGGAGAGAAGATTTCCGAAAACGAACGACATGTCCTGAAGGATCTTGCTCACGCGCTAACGAAACCGCATCATTCCTAGCACGGAATGCGTTAGGCAATTTCGGGTTATGGTGTGGTCTTTCCATGTCGATGGCCCCAACGGTCCCCGGAGTTTTCGATTGGCAAAGTGGGGGTGGGATCTTCGTATCGTTTCGGATGGGTCAGCGACTGCAAGCGAGCTCCGCGCAGGCTCCTCGATGGGGTAGGCCGCGACTCGAGAAAAGCCTCGAAACAATCAAATGAATGCTCCTCAAGAAACGTTTGCAGCCCAGAAAAAAGCCTCGAAATCGCCTGCGAACCCGACCTGTAAACCTCGCTTGTCACCATAGCTACGTCCGCACCCGCTACCAAGACTTTGGCAAAATCAACGGGCGAACAAATACCACCACTGGCGGCTAGCGAAATGGTTGGGCATCCAGATCGAACGCGTATCAAACCAGCTATCGTGGGATTGATGTTGCTGCAATGCGTCAGTTCCCACTTCAGAGAAGTCTTGATCCGTTCGGTGCATACATTCCAAACCGGATCATGGGCGAAACAAACGATACCCGATACCCCAGCTTCCATCAGTCTCCACGCTAGGTTAGGAAGATTCGTGTGGAATTGGGAGAGCTTCACCGAAATCGGAATCTCAATCTCATCGCAGAGAGTCTGGACACTATCTAACAACCTCTGCTCCACTTCGTCGGCGCTGAAGGATGGATCGTAAATCTCAGATTCGATCATAATCTCAATTGCATCGGCACCCGCCAGCTGAATCTCCCTGGCAAAGTAAAGCCAATGACCCGCAGTGCAACCGTTGAGATTTGCGATAATGGGTAGGGCTGCAACACGCTTTAGGCTCGCAATGGCCTCAAGGTAGGCTTGCGGACCACCGTTGTAACGATCCTCCACTTCTCCATAGCACATCCATTCGATCATCGCCTCCTCTTCGCTAACATCCTCGCCACATTCCTTGCGTTGATGGACAATTTGCTCTTCGAACAGAGAGGGTAACACGATGGCCCCAGCACCCGCAATCGATAACTGTCGAACCATTTCCGGGTTCAACACCATTGGGCAGGATCCAACCACAATGGGAGACTGTAATTTCATTCCAAGGTAGGTTGTCGAAATATCTAGTGACATTCGCGTGTTTCCTAATCGCTAAAGCACTCAAGCAACAATGGCAAACACATCGTCGCTACTTGAACACTTTAGGGTACCACACTACGAAGGAAATAGACAGAAAATAGGATGATTGTCGCCTCTTGCTCGGCAAAAGTGCGTTCATGACGCACACTTTCGCAGAGCGAAAGGCGACACTCATAAAATTGTAACCTCGGAGATGCGGGCCTACGTGTTTTGCATCATGCACAGCCGGTGCACTTGTTCGTCCAGGGTATAGCCACCAATCGATCCTTGGAAATGTGTTTTCCACAGACGGAGCAGGTGGAGTAATCTCCAGACTCAATACGGCTCAATGCAATCTTGATGTCGCGAATCTCCTTATCCGTCATCAAACCAATTGCTGTTACCGTCTGCTCGTTTTCCAACTCGACCGCCCGCTCTTCGGAGTCGGCGTTTTTCGGAGCACTTAGCGAGTTTTCAATTTCGGTTGCCCGCTCCTGCAACTCTTTCAATTTTATTTCAAGTGTGGTCTTGATGGCATCCAGGTCAAGCATGGGTCTCTCTTTTATCGAACGAGTGTTTCGACTGTTTCTTCCGCCTTCATCCCGACGTGATATGTAGCATAAACGAAAACTGGGATCGGAAGGTCTCCAAGATACTGTTCAACCAACGGTTTCACATCCGCCCACGCCAGTCCTCCAACGCCGGTTGCCAAAGCTGGAATCGCCAGACTGGTGATGTTTTCTACATCAATTTCGTGACGCAGCCTGCGTAAACAATGGTTTACATTGGCCAACGTGGCCTTGCCAGGCCGTGAACCATGAGCATGTTCGCCTTCCTGCGTCATCAAATTGAAGATCCGCGCACCGCCCGCCCCACCCCACATCCAAAGCTCACCCGGCTTCGGGTGAGACTGGTGTGCGTAATGCCTGAAGTCCTTAGCCATGGCTGGCCATTTCTCCCGCAATGCAAGCGCAAGCCCAATGTCAAAGTGATCATTGGGGGCGACACCGTGTGCAATCGCTTGGGCGCCAGAAAGCAGAATATCTCCAGAAACTTCTTGAATCATTTGATAGCCTTAAATGTCTTTCGAGAATCAAATCCCCTACAAGGTCGCAAGGTTTTCCCTACTAGAGCGAAACGCATGCCAATCGGAGAAAGAGCCGCCCCAACTCATGAAACGATTCCCTTTTGACCAACACGCAAAGACCAAAGTGTGCTGTAGGGCGCGCTGTGTGCCGCGAGTGGTTGAGTTTGCGACAGAGTCCAAGGCTATATCTTGAGCACGAGCACCGGGCGAGTAGCTAGACGGACGATGCGTTCGGTCACACTCCCCAGAAGGAGTCGAGTGATTCCGCTGCGACCGTGAGACGGCAACACAATAAGGTCAGCTTGCAGCGCTTCTGCTCGCTCTGCGCAAACCGTTCCTGGATCGCCAACCAGCACTTCGCGAACAACACCCGCGTAACTGGAATCCTGAAACTCCCCCGCCATCAGTTTTTGAGCATAGTTGATGCGGGCTTCGTCGTCGACTGCATCGATTGGAAAAGTTCCTGGAACCAATGGCGGCGGCAATACGTGTACAACGTGAATCAATGTTTTATCATCCGTCATTTCCATTGCTTTGTCGACAGCCGCATGGGAATGCTCAGAGAAGTCGTAAGGTATGAGAATTGCTTTCTTGATTGTCCAGGACATGGTGAAATTCCATTAGAAGGGTGCGAGTCGTTGATCTGTGAGCGTTACGAAAACCAACCCTATTGCGAATACCGTTCCAATTGTTGTCATCGTTTCCAAAAGTCTAGGTATACTAAATTATCGCTTATCCTCGCCCGCACGTTTTGTTGCTCCTTCGCAATTGGAGCCAATGAGCCGGATACCACGATAAACTTTTCGCTGAATCGGTATTAGGTTGCATCGCCAAAACAAAAACAAACGGACCAGCGGCAATCTAAGCGTCTTGCCTGCCACCCTGCATCGAGCTGCAAGAAGGCGACGTGAACGAGCCCATTCACCACCGCATGCGGTAGCACATCATCGTCGCGGAGTTGCCTTGCGGTTTGCTCAGCTTAGGAACGCGGGAGCAGGTGCATTGGTATCTCTCCTCGCCGTACTGGGCCCAGGGATGCTAGCGGGTCTCTCGGACGATGACCCCGCAGGTATCACTACCTATTCCGTTCTCGGAACGGATCATGGCTATCGATTGCTTTGGATCATTCCGGCTTCAACGATCCTGCTCATCTATTTCCATTTGATCGCGGTTCAGATTGGGGCCATTACTGGCAAGGGATTCGTGGCTGTGATCCGCGACCGCTGGGGGGCGCGCATGGGATACCTTGCCGTCATTGGACTGCTTATGGCGAATTTCGGAACCATTTGCGCAGAATATGCTGGTATTTCCGCAGCTGCATCCTTGGTGGGTATTCCCTCTTGGATCAGCACTCCCCTAGCAGGAGTACTCATCTCGGTCGTGGTTGTGCTCGGTTCCTTCCATCGCGTCGAAATCATCTTACTCGTCATTTCTTCAACGCTCGCACTCTATATTATTGACGGCGTTCTGGCTGGACCCGACTGGTCGCTTGTTTTGAAAAACTCCCTCATCCCCAACATGCCATTGAATCAGGCCGCGTGGATTGCCGTAACCGCAACCCTTGGAACAACGCTGGCTCCGTGGGGGCTTGCCTTCATTCAGTCGTATGCCGTTGACAAGAAGATCAAGGTGGCCGATCTGCGATGGGAACGAGTCGATGTCATTCTTGGCTCGATACTCACAGGTGTCATAGGCCTTTCGATTGCAGTGGCCTGCGCGGCGACTCTTCATCCAGCGGGTCTTTCAATCGACGATGCACGCGATGCGGCCCTTGCCCTTCGACCCCTTGCAGGCTCGTTTGCAACAATTCTATTCGGTGTTGGCCTACTCGGGGCTTCTCTTCTCGCAGCTGCCATCGTTCCGCTAGCGACAGCTTATTCCATCGCCGAAGGCATCGGCGCGCCAGCGTCGCTCGATCTCGATTCTCATCATTTTCAGTTTTTTTATGCGGCCTTTGTGGGACTAACGGTTGCCGCAGTGAGTGTGGTTTCTTTGCCCAACCTGCCACTCGTACCGCTAATCTACTCAAGCCAAGTTGTAAACGCCGTCCTATTGCCTTTCCACGTCGTCGCATTGCAGTTGCTCGCCAACGATCCCAAAGTGGTGGGTCACAACAAACTCGGCCTTGTTGCAACAGTGCTGGGCTGGATCGGTGTGGCGTTGATCCTTGCGTGCGTCTTCTCACTCGCTGCCAGTTGGTTTGGAACCTAATTTTTATTGTGGCTTTCAAAATGCGAGCGAAGGGCCTCGCTCGTCCACAACGGCTCTTCCACGATGGGCTAGAGTCGACCTTCTTTTTTTCCGTGGGCTGCGAATGTACTGGCTATAACGACAACTCCTTTCCCATTTTCTGAAACTCAGATTGTTTCGGTGGATTTCCAAAGCGGTGGGCCAAGCGTGACCTAGTCTTCCCACAGTGACAAAAATCATCGAACGCCGTCGCAAACATTGGTCTCTTGCTGGCTTTCTCCACGGGGAGTATTGGGAAATGGAAAGTTGGGTTCATCGCAAAGAAGAAGAGTCTTATTTGGGCCAATTGGAGCAACTGTTGGTTCAGAGACTTCAATGTGGTCTCGATCAAAAGAGTTCAGCCACAAAACGTTCCGCAAATGGAGAACCAGTCGGACTGAACAAACTCTCCAAAGAAATGAATGAAGAATTGGATCGACTCGAAAGCTTGATCTCGCAAGAACAATCTCGATAATATGGCCAATGCTTCTTCCAAGCTAAATTTGGTGGTAGCGGAACTCGCCAAGAGTTTCGGTGGTTAGCTCAAGTTACAGGCTTAGCCATCTAGCCGTCGAAGCACTCCTTGGATGTGGACGTTGTCCCCTAAACACTCTACTGTCATCTTGTGCAGTTGGGGTGCTTCGCTCATCAGCGATTTGCCAAAACCCGCGATCGGTCGAACGGCTTCTATCCCTCCCACGATCTTCGGAGCGATAAAACAGTGAACTTGATCGATCAATTCCTCGTCAAAAGCGTGCCCTAGCAACATTCCTCCGCCTTCGATCAAAACATTCGTAAAGCGACGCTTGCCTAGCTCCACCAGAGTGTACTTCAAAGAACACGGCAGTTCCTTTTCTGGAACCAGTAAGACCTCGCAGCCCGCATCTCGCAGTTTAAGAACTCTCGCCGGGTCAGCTTGACTAGAAGCCGCAATCATAACTGGCCCGGCATCTATGCTTTGAACAAGTTTGGATTCCGGTGACAATCGACAGGTTCGATCCATAATGACTCGTGTGGCGATCCGTGCCAGATTCGAACCGGATGGCAGCCGAGTTGTCAAAGCCGGATCATCTGCGATGGCCGTCCCAATGCCAATGAGGACTGCATCCATTCTGCTCCGAAGTTCGTGAACGACTCCTCGCGATTGCTCGTTGCTGATCCACTTGGAATCTTGCCCGTGCGTGGCGATAGCCCCATCGAGTGTCATTGCCCACTTGGCTACAACCCATGGCATTCCGGTTTGCAGCAGCTTGAGGTATGGGGCGTTCAACTCCCTCGCCTGCTGTTCCATCACGCCTACATCCACTTCGATGGAATGGTCGCGGAGCTTTTGAATTCCCCGGCCAGCTACTGCCAGAAAGGGGTCCTGCATTGCAATCACCACGCGCTTTGGAGGATGACGCAATATCAAATCCACGCACGGTGGAGTCTTGCCAAAATGACTGCATGGTTCGAGCGTCACATAGAGGGTCGATTCGGACACGCGATTTGGATCGCAGTTTTCCAGTACCTCAACCTCCGCATGCGGACCACCAAAAAGTCGATGATAGCCGGACGAAAGCATTTCATCGTCCTCAACCAAGACGCACCCCACCATGGGATTGGGTTCTACGAGACCTTGACCGCGACCCGCGTATTCCAGCGCACGGCTCATCCAATAGGAGTCGCGATCCGTCATTCGATGATCTCAGCTTAGGTGTTGATTGCGTCTTGTTCCGGAACTCGCAATGAGTTCACTCAGTGTAGCCCTGGCATTCTGGTAGCCCTGGCATTCTGGGATCCCGTGCTGTGATTCTACCCCCAATGTGCCGCGAGGTGTGACTCCTACACAGCCTCCTAAGGCGAGCGGCAGACAGAAGACTACCAGGCCAGGCCACTATGTGGCACGCCCAAAGCGATTAGCGATTAGCAATGGGCGTGGGAAGTTAGGCAAATGACTCTAGTTCGACTGTCCTAAATTGTTTTTTGCGTTGCGATTTATCGGGAGAACGAGGCTCCTGCCGAGAAAAAAAACTGCAAAAGCTCGGTAGGAACCTCGCACTCCCGATTGGACAACGGCTCTTTCCTCTAACTTGGGAAAGGCGAACTAGCGATTCACCACGCCCTTCGTACCTCAGAGAGGCTATGATTTTATAGTACCAATCACGCTCCGCGTGATTTTCGCAGTTCAAAAACCTTTGGTTTCAGAGGCAACATCACGCGGAGCGTGATGGGTACTTTCTTCAAATTCGAAAAAATCACAGCCTTGAGCGTGCCACCCAGTCAAAAGAAAGATTTTAAACTGCCGCTCGCCTAAATGGCAAATGGGAATCGCAAACGTCCAAAAATCCTACGAATCAGGCAATTCGGATTCTTCCGCTTGGCTGGCTTCTTTTTCCAGTTCCCTATAGCGTTGAAGACAAGTTTCAATGGCGGCCCGAAGTCGCTCCTGTGTATGCGTTTGATGGCTCGCATTCTCCAGCAACGGTCGCAGACCATCGTACAATAGTTGGAACTGGCTTCGAATCAACTCCGTCATGACGCGAGGAACTGAATGCTGAACCACGATGCGAGGATCGACAGGCGGCTTATTAGCTTCGACGGTTCGTTGATCCATGGCGGCAATCAATGCGCTCTGAATGGCATCGAGTCCGTCTTTCAGGCTCATAACCGAAGCTAACACCTGGGCTGTCGAATCCTCCCCGGACAACCCCTTGAGCTTCGTCTTTTGCGCAAATGTGGACTTGATGGAATTCCAACGTTTTTGCTCCTCGGCTGATAGTATTTCTAAAAGCTCCTTGAATTTTAGCATGTTCGACTCGCCATCCCGAGAGAGCGTTTGTGCATCCTGTTGGTAGCTTGAAAGGATCAATGTTCGCAACTCGTCATCGTTCATAACGGGAACCACTTTCTCAGCGATGCGATTCATATTGCGATAGCTGCCTTGCAATTTGAAAGGCGGTTCCGTCCGGTAGTCGTCGGCCTGAGATGCGCTTCGAATGTACTCGCGATTCATGATCAAAACGACGTCGCGAACCGTATTGAGTTTGCTTAAAACGGACATCATGTCTTGCACACTATCGGAGGACAGGTTGCTTTCCAGCGAAAGCCCCTCGGTTGTGCCTCGCGTTGCCGCTGCAATCACGGCCCGTTGATCCGCGTTAGAGCACCTCGCAAGTGGCTGAAGAACCGTATTGTTCGTCAGGCAATTCTCAAGGTACGACAACTCAAAGGCCTCGCGGCTGTCGCCGATGATTTCCCCTAGGTTGTATACGTCCGCTCGATTGGCAAGCATATCTGGGATTTGAAAGCGTTCGCCGCTTTCGTTATAGGGATTGCCGGCCATCACGACCGCAAACTTGCGTCCTCGCAAATCATATGTTTTGGATTGGCCGTTCCAAACTCCTTCGATCCGCCGCGTTGCATCGCACAATGGGATGAATTTCTGCAGCAACTCAACGTTGCAATGCTGGATGTCGTCGAGGTACAGCATGGTGTTGTCCCCCATCTCCAGTGCAAGATTGATCCGTTGCACCTCTTCTCTGGCCGAAGCATTCGTCGCCTCGCTTGGATCGAGTGAAGTGACGGAATGACCGATCGCAGGGCCATTCACTTTCACAAAGACCAAACCAAGCCGGTTGGCGACATACTCCATCAAAGTCGTCTTGCCGTACCCCGGTGGACTGATGAGCAAAAGCAAACCCATTCGATCCGTTCGCTTATTATCGCCAAGTGCGCCGAGCTGTTTGGCCATGTTGTCGCCGATTCGAGGCAAATAAACTTGATCGATCAATTGGTTGCGAACAAAGCTGGTTAAGACGGTTGCTTTGAACTCATGGGACCGAAGCCGTTTTTCGGCTTGCTCGATTAGCCTTTGTTTGATCGTTTTGAGCTCCGTCCAAACGGAAACATGGCGTTTGACATGCTGGGTCAGACGTTCTTGAAATTCATGGTAGTGGAACGGCATCGAACCTCTGGCGATACGCGGGTGATCGCCACTAAGGGGTTCGATCGTGCATTGCAGTTTGGGCGGTGACGGCTTCTTGGTCTCTGAAACGGAGGGCTCCAATGGTTCGAGGAGCAACTGCAAAACCACTTCCTCTCGATAGTCAGCGGCTGGATCGTTCGTTTCCTTCTTGAACCGGACGGAATAGTTACCGATCAACCCATCTGCGATGCGTTGGGCCAGTTGCCAGCGTTCGACAGGTCGCTCGCGTTGCTTTTCAAGCTCCGATGCAATCGCTTTCCAAGAAATGTCCGGCATGGAATGCTTCAAGGCATCGACAATCTCGGTGGCTCTTGGATGAACACTTGGGAGGCGATTGGGTTGCAGGACCTGAATCTGCCCTAGCAGATAATTTGCGGCCATTGCTCGCGACACTCCACGGAGCATTCCTTGATCAAATTGCTTTAGAAGCCTACGCAAGCGAACCAATCCCGACGGATTGGGCTGTGTGTTGGTCAACATCCTATCCATCAGACCGAAGGACAATAACCATTCTTCGGTAACCATACGGACTTCATTTGGGACCAATCGATCCCAAACATACCATGCAAGACTGCGCAGTTTCGGTGAGTAGGCGAGCAGACCCAAAACACTTCGGCTTTCAAGAATGGCAGTAAGAATATTCGCCGCATCCGCGTCATGCACACCTCTGGCATACCCTTCTTGGTAGCGTACTTGCATCGTTTCTCGAACCGAAACAACGCGACTTGCAGGGTCAAGAGCCAGGAATGCAGAGGCGTTCAAGCCAACCGAGGTCGTGCTCTGACCAATTAGGTTTTCGGCTATCGTAAAGGCAAGATACTCTCCTCGATAAACGGTTGGTGATTCGCTTGGCAGAGGCTGATCCCAAAGCTCTCTAGCATGGTCGAGATCCGGATCGTTCAACGGCTCAAAAAACTGGGTGCCAGTCAAATGCAAATGCAGCCGTCCATCGCGAACTACCGTCGTCAGCTCGATCGCATGATGATTTACGCTGAAGCTGTGCTGGCCAAGCTTGATGGCGCGATTCCCATCGCTTAGCAACTCCCGTCGATCTCGCTGCTGACGGACCGAATCATCTGCAATTGACTTAAGCTTGGACAGCACATCTTCGCGGCGAACGGAATCACCGAGTTCGAGCAACTGATCGGCGATGCGTCGAACCTTTTCGACCATCAGGTCTGAGGCAAAGTAGGAGCTTAGCTCAGCCGGTTCGTCGATACGTGCGGTCTTGGAGCCAATACCAGTCAGGATTCTGTCTGCTGCAGCCACAAGCGAGTTAGCACGACGCGTACGAACCTCAACTAGCTGCTGTCGCTTGTTTTCGAAAGTATCGCAAATGGACTGGCGTTTCTCTGTCAAACGCAGCAGCAGCGTCTCCGAGTCCGCATAACGGCCCTCCAGTTCCTCGATTTGCATCAGGACTCGCGTTAAGGCTGCATCGACTTTCTCCGGCAAATCTGCTGTGTCAAGAACGCCCGCCGTAGATTGATCGAGTAATTTCGACTGCGACGCGAAATCTGCTTCCATCTCGCTAGTCGTTAAATCGCGAAGCCGCATCCGCAAAGTAGATCGGCCGCGATTGAGCTGCGAGAGGCAGTCACCAACGCCATCGATGATCGTGGTCCGTTGGGCCAAGTCATCGATTTTGAGCTGCGAGATCGTTTCGATCAGCAGTTCTAATGAACTTCCGATCTTTTCAAACTCACTATCGAGTTGCTTGCCGGTGGCAGAAGTGGTTATCGAAGGTAATGACGCGGTGAGATTCTCGATTTTCAGGTCGAAGGGTTGCAACGACGTGGGGGATAGCAAAAACTGCACACAACGGACACCCAACCGATCCGCCGCTTCGACCAGTTGCGACTCGATCTGTTCGACCTCCGTCAGTTCGATGTATCGCAATTCACGAAGCTGGACGGCGGCTCCACGTTGAGTTCGAATGGCAGCAAGCTTGTCAACGAAGTCGTCGATCCGTTCGAAACGAGCTCGATCGATGGTCTTCAGTAACTCCACGGTGTCAGCCCGTGTCTTGGCGAGCGACGTCGAGGTTTCTTGGCGAGCGCGAACTACCTTCTCGAACTCGTCGACCGCGGCGGTTGCCGCATCTCGAATCTTGCGGACTGGCTCGGAAAGGACAAAGACTTCGTCCCGATCTAGCCAGAAATAGCCGTCGAGAATATCGGCGGCGCGCTTGGCCAAATCTGCGTATAAGTCGGCGTACGATTCATCTTTGTCGATCAGGGTAAGTAGTTCTTGGCATTCGGCCATTCCTCGCACGAGATCGTGATTGCCGATCTTGAATAACAACGACTCGGACTGAACCGTTGGGCGGTAATCGGGACCGGCAAAAGGTGTCTGCCAGACTTGCAGGGCATGGTGTTTTTGTGGCGTGTCCCCTGCACGCATCGAGATCATAACGCCATCGTGACGAAACGCCTGACCATGACAGATCATAGGCGTATCCACTTCTTGGCGGATTAAGTTGTAGCGAAGTTGCAGGTACGTCCCCGAAGCCGCGTGGTAGAACAGGTACAGAAAATCTTCACCGTTCGGTGATTTCGTCAACCGATCGAATGCTAGTTCGGTCAGTCCATGGTCGAAGAGCTTCGCAACCCCAGTTTGCAAAACGACTCCGTTCGGAAAAATGATGCCATGATCGTTGGGAAGTAGGCTGCACGCGGTTCCTATCGAGTCGAGCCGCTTCACCTCTGCGCGTTTGGTGCTAAAAACCAGGTAGCGATAGTCTCGCTCCTGGTAAGGTTTGATCTTGAGAAGAACCAAATTGCCAACGATCGCATAGAATGTTTCTGCGTCATCTAGCGTTTGATCAGGGCTGTCCGCCGGTTCACGATAGATCCCAAGTCCATCTTCGGTATTGTCCTCGACTTTGATAGTGAGGTCGCCATGAACACATTCCACGAAAAGCTTGTCTTCGATCGAAATATGGGGGTGAGCGCCGTGTCGATGGCTTTCTCGTGTAGCTCGTTTCCATAGGAATGCATGTTGTGCCGGAGCCCGAACGTCGGCTTCACTGCGATTGTCGACGTATCGCAACGATTGACCCTCGAGCGTCCATTTGAATGCTTTGAAACTGGTTGTGGTTTTACCAGTTTGGAAAACCATGTACAGCAATGGGCCATTCTGAAAGAATCGCAGGAAGGTCGCATTGCGATAGTACCGATAAAGTTCCTGGAAATCTCGTCGGAAAGCTTCACTGAGCAATGGCTCCAAGGAGTCCTGACGCGCTTGCTGGCCATCGAATCGATAGTAAGCGAAAACATCGCTTGGATGGATCTCAGTTTTGAGACCGAACTGTACGTTGTAGCCTAAGAGAATATGAGTTTCGGTTGCGAAGAGGTCGCGAGGGATGCAATTGTGGTCGGTTGTAACGTGCGCGGTCGAGTTCAACCGCGTCTGAATATTTCCGAAGACTACAGCTCGTTCGGCATGCAGCTTTTCAAACCGCTGGTGGAGTTCGCTAGCCGCCTCTCGCAAGCGGTTGCGAAGCACTTCATAGGTCCCGGAGGCCAGGGCGGATTCGGTCATTGAACTTTCAGACGTTGGGCCATTACAAACAGGGAACAGTGGTTTTCATCTAATATTAGCTTGGAACGGGTAGGTTGCCAGAAATACCGTGAAAAGTAGCGAGGTAATTGAACAGGCGGAAAACCGTGGCGACTTAGGCTCTGCTTTGCTAATAATGCCAGACATAATTTCCTAAAAGATCACGGCCTGGACCGCCGTGCCACAATTGAGACTCTTCTTGATAGAATATGGAGATATCCGTGACCAATCGTAAACGTTCTCTAGCCGTTGTAGGGAATTCGATCGACGAAATGCAATCAACCCCGCAAAAAACTGGAAGAGTGACTGAATGATTCGACGCGCCATTCCTGCGTGGTTATTTTGGCTTCTTGCAATCGGTGGCGTTGCGTTTCTGCTGGGGGCCTACGAGATGGTCTCCGCCAGGCAAACTCGCATCAATCCGTTGCAGTCAACCATTCCTTCCTTTGAGAAACTCGGGGAAGGGTTCAAGCAGATTTTTCGCCCCCAGGGTCTGCCTGAGAATCCGAAACCACCCATGTTCTGGGTCGACATGCGCGCGACTCTTTGGCGTTTGTTCATGGGGATGGGGTTTGGCGTTGCAGCATCCATCGTGGTTGGGGTCCTAATGGGTGCCTATCGATGGATCGAAGCTCCGTTGAGTCCAGTCGTTATGTTTTTGTCCAAGGTACCGCCGACGGCCATGATGCCTATCTACTTTGCCCTTGTGGGAACCGACCAGAAGATGTTTACATCAATGGTTGCGCTTGGAATCTTTTTTTCGATGACACAATCTATCTACCAAGCCGTCCGACAAGACGTCAGCGACGAATCGATCAACAAAGCGTACACGCTTGGCGCTTCTGAGTTCGAGGTCATCTACGAAGTAATCTGGAAGCAAATCTTGCCGAAAATCATCGATGCTATACGATTGCAAATCGGACCTGCCATGGTCTTTTTGTTGGCCGCAGAGATGGTGGTAGGAAACGCGGGGTTAGGATACCAAATCCGAATGCAATCCCGTATTTTGAATATGAGTATCGTCTATGTGTACTTGGCAATACTCGCCTTCGTAGGCTTGATCGCGGAATGGGGACTCGCCACGTTGCGCAAAAAACTTTGCCCATGGTATGTCGAATAAGCCGAAAAGAACAGGACAATCGTTTGTGAGCGAATTCGCTTTAGAAATCAAAACATTGAGTCATGTGTTCGGTTCTTACCGAGTGCTCGACAATATCAGTTTGCAAGTGCTGCCAGGCCAAATTGTGGCGGTGGTGGGACCTAGCGGGTGCGGCAAAAGCACCCTGCTCAAGGCCATTTTAGGAACCGATCCGCCAACCCATGGCGAGATCCTGACCGATGGCATGCCCGTCCGTGGCCCGACTCGCAATGTTGGGATCGTCTATCAGAATTATGCCCTTTACGATTTCATGTCCGCAGAAAGGAATGTTAGCTTTGGACTAAAGATGGATGAAACCTCGATGTGGATGCGTTTCCTCCAGACCAAAAAGTATTTTGCTAAACGCAGAGGCCACATAAAGAAATCGCTCGAATTCCTTCGCGTCGTAGGACTCGCTGACGCATGTGGTAAGTATCCGCGTGAAATGTCCGGTGGGATGAGGCAGCGAGTCGCTGTCGCACAGGCCTTTATCATGCGTCCGAAAATCGTGCTGCTCGACGAACCCTTCGGGGCACTGGACGAAGCCATGCGAGAGGATTTGCAGATGATGCTTTTGCGCTTCTATCAAGAGAACTTGATCGCCAAGAAAGAAGGACGCCGTCCCGAGTATACCATCCTTATGGTAACGCACGAGTTGAACGAAGCCATCTACGTTGCCGATCGAGTGATTGGACTGTCACGTTTCCACACGAACGGTAGCCAAGGTGCGGCGATTGTGTATGACCGACCTTGTCCGGTTTTTCATCCGGATGACCCTCGTGACTTCTCCAAATTTGTGGTGCAGCGCGAAGAGCTTCGCAAGGCCGTTTTTGACGAACATTATATCAAGGATCGAGATAAGTACGTCACCTTTTGGAAAGAACTGGGGACACTGGCCAATAGCGTAGCCGGAGTCTGATGCTCATTGTCGCCTTTTGCTCCGCAAAAGTGTGCGTCGTTAACGCACCTTTTGCGGAGCAAAAGGCGAGTGCGCCTTTAAAGGCGATTGATTTGCTGGGTGGAAGTCCTAGTCAGGGTAACGTTACCGCCCTGTATCCGACAGTG
>JAYTVM010000559.1:0-39852 GCA_043743995.1 Pirellula sp.
CGAGGCGGGAGCGGAGTGTGGCGGTCAGCGTGCAGTTACCTAGTACGCCAAAACGGCGTCCGTCGGAGTCAAGCTCCGATCGGACGAAAATGCTTCACGGCGTTGCCGCAGCGCACTTTCGCGGAGCGAAAGGCGACAATAGCAATAATCCCTACCAGCCTTTTTCAACGCTGACGGCAGTCGTCTCTCGAACTTTCTCGGCCTTTCGGGTGACCCGTGGCGGTTCGTCGATTCGAACGCAATCCACGTAGTATCGGCGTTTGCCATTTTCTAATTCTTCTTCGACTAACCCGTGAATGTCGGTGTCAAAGCCGGGAAACTTTTCGTTGAACATGCTCGCAAATTGCAAGTACTCCACAATCGTTTTGTTAAATCGTTCGCCCGGGATCAAAAGCGGGATTCCTGGGGGATAGGGAGTTAGCAAGACAGCGGTTGCACGCCCCTCCAAGTCGTCAATTTCCACTCGGTCGATTTCATCGTGTGCCATCATGGCGAACGCATCCGATGGCTTCATCGCGGGCTGCATGGGGGACAGGTACATTTCAGTTGTCACGCGAGCCACGTCGTGCTTTTTGTACGTTTCATGGATTTGCTTGCACAGTTCCTTCAGCCCGATCTTTTCATAGCGGGGGTAGTGTTGGCAAAACTCGGGCAGAATCTTCCACATGGGTTGATTCTTGTCATAGTCATCTTTGAATTGCTGCAACGAACTTAAGAGCGTGTTCCATCGGCCTTTTGTAATGCCGATCGTGAACATAATGAAGAAGGAGTAGAGACCGGTCTTTTCAACAATAACACCGTGCTCCACCAAATAGCGAGTCACAATCGAAGCAGGTATTCCTGTTTCAGCAAAGTGTCCAGAGACATCCAGGCCCGGTGTAATGACCGTTGCTTTAATCGGGTCAAGCATATTAAAGCCAGCAGCCAAATTGCCGAAGCCGTGCCAGTTTTCATCCGGCTTGAGCATCCAATCGTCTCGTTCGCCGATCCCCTCTTCTGCTAGCGAATCCGGCCCCCAAACCTTAAACCACCAATCGCTACCAAATTCGTCGTCAACTTTTCGCATCGCCCGGCGGAAGTCGATGGCTTCCATAATCGATTCCTCAACCAATGCCGTTCCTCCCGGTGGTTCCATCATGGCGGCAGCCACGTCACAAGATGCAATGATCGCATACTGGGGTGAAGTGGAAACGTGCATCAAATACGCTTCGTTGAAGGTATTTCGGTCCAGTTTTTTATTCGTAGGTTCGCGTACCAAAATCTGAGAAGCTTGCGAGATACCAGCCAGAAGTTTATGGGTCGAGTGGGTGGCAAAAATCATCGAATGGGACGGAGCTGGTCGATTCGGTCCAATCGCATGCATGTCTTTGTAAAACTCATGGAAGACGGCGTGAGGTAGCCAAGCTTCATCGAAGTGGAGTGTCCCAATGTGGCCATCCAGCAGTTTGCGCAACGTTTCCACGTTGTATATGATCCCGTCGTAGGTGCTTTGAGTAATCGTTAGGATTCTAGGCTTTCGATCGGGATGCTTGGCTTGAGCTTCGCGGGCGAACGGATTGGCCTCGATTTTCTTTTGGATATTTTCCAGCCGAAACTCGTCCAACGGAATCGGGCCGATGATGCCTAAGTTATTTCGGGTCGGAGTCAGAAAAACTGGAACAGCACCTGTCATGATGATTGAATGCAAAATCGATTTGTGGCAGTTGCGGTCCACGACCACAATGTCGCCACTGGCTACGGTCGAGTGCCAAACGATCTTGTTCGAAGTCGAGGTTCCGTTGGTTACAAAGAAGCAGTGGTCTGCACCAAAGATTCGCGCGGCGTTTCGTTCTGAGGCCGCGACAGGGCCGGTGTGGTCCAGCAATTGCCCTAGCTCTTCCACGGCATTGCATACGTCCGCTCGCAACATGTTTTCACCAAAAAATTGATGGAACATTTGTCCTACCGGGCTCTTGAGAAACGCAACACCCCCGGAGTGACCGGGACAGTGCCAAGAGTACGATCCATCCTGTGCGTAATCCACCAAGGCACGGAAAAAAGGAGGGGCCAAGCCGTCCGTGTAAGCCTTGGCTTCCCGCAAAATGTGTCTGGCCACAAATTCTGGGGTGTCCTCAAACATATGGATGAAGCCGTGAAGTTCCCGAAGAATCGCATTCGGAATATGCCGAGACGTTCGCGTTTCCCCGTACAAAAAGATTGGAATATCGGAGTTTTTGAAACGAATCTCAGTAATGAATTTGCGCAAATTCTCAAGCGCCGACCCCATCGACTCGTCCGATGCAAACTCATCGTCGTCGATCGACAAAATGAAGGCGGAGGCGCGGCTTTGCTGTTGGGCAAACTGAGACAAATCTCCATAGTTGGTAACACCGGCGACTTCCGTCCCCTCGCGCTCAATGGCTTCCGCCAAGGCCCGAATCCCCAGCCCCGATGCATTGCCGGACCGAAAGTCTTCGTCGATGATTACTATAGGAAACTTGAATTTCATAAAACTCTTTCGAATAGGGTAGACAACTTGCCATCCACATGTCCCCAGGACACTCGTCAGAGTAGCGGACCCCGGCCAACCCGGAAAGCGTCAATTTCCATTTTTCGCGGGTTATGCTTCTCCGAATTGCATCGCACATCCTCGATAAAACTCGAAAGCTTGCACAACTTGCTTCAACTCAACGTACTCGACCGCCGCGTGGGCTTGATCGATGCTTCCTGGCCCAAAGATAATCGTTGGAATTCCTGCTCGCCCTAGTTTGCTGGCATCACTTCCAAAGGGTACGCCGATCGGTACGTTGTCTAGCCCCAATCCTTGAAGAACATTGCAGGAAACAACAACAATCGGGTCCAAAGGATCAACCATCCAGGCTTCGTCAATCAACATTGGGGACTCCATCCGGACATTGAAGTCGGGCACATCTGCTCCTATTCGGCAGAGCAACTCCTCGTAGTGCTTCCAAACGCTCGCAACCGATTCGCCGGGCAGCAGCCGCCGATCGATCTCGATCACGCAGCCATCCGGCACGAAATTCACTTGCACCCCTCCCGCAATCGTTCCAACGTTGCAACTCGCAGGCCCAAGCAACGGATGCGGATGATGTGCAAGCTCAGCGTGATCGCGCTCGATCGCGAGCACTACTCGAGCCATGTGATAAATTGCATTGGTGCCCAAATGAGCTTTGGAACTGTGGGCCGCTTTGCCCGTGGCCAACACGCGCCATCTCAGAACGCCCTTGCTTGCAATGGCAACACGCAACTCCGTGGGCTCTGCAACGATTGCGGCGTCTGCTTTTAGATCCTCCAGGAACCTCATCACTCCGCGAAACGAACATTCCTCATCAACGACGGCAGCCAAAAATATATCGCAAGCTGGCTTGGTTGGTTGTGCATGTACCCAGGCCAACGCATGCATCATGGCCGCCAAGCCAGCTTTGGTATCGCATGCCCCTCGACCGTACATCCATCCATCCTTCACCGTGGGCTCAAAAGGTGGAATGGTCATTCCTTGTACAGAGACGGTATCCATGTGGGCTTCCAACACGATTCGCCGACTTGAATCGCACCCCGGGATACGCGCGATGACGTTGGATCTCGCCTCGGTCGTATCATTCGAATCAAAAACGCCTTGACGCCATGTTTCGATCCCACGTTCCAAAAAGAAACGCTCAACGTAGCGGGCGACCTCTGCCTCGCCCGGCCCTCCCTCATAAAAAGCGTTAACGCTATTGATTCGAATCAAGTCCGCCAGCGTTCTAAGCAAATCAGTCAAGGACTCCGCCTTTCAATGGATAAAGCGTTGAAATGCGTCTTCGTCGACATTTCGACCGCTTAGAATCAATACGATGTCACCTTCACCGCTCAAATCGAACTTGCCGCACATCGCGGCGGCGATGGAGATTGCACCCGAGGGCTCCGTGCGCAAGCCATGCGTATGGTACATCCATTTCATTGCATGTTGAGTTTCTGAGTCCGAAGCGGTTACCGACTCTCGCACAAGTCTCTGTAGGATCGGCCAGTTGTTGATTCCGACATCGTAAGATAGCAGTCCATCACAAATACTCTTAGGCTTTGGGATTCGAACTCGCATGTTGGCTGCAAGGGACTGGCGAAAATCGTCGGCCCCCTCAGGCTCCACGCCAACAATCCTTGCCGACGGGAAATACTCGGCGATGGACAACGCATGGCCTGCCATCAGTCCACCACCACTAACTGAGCAAACGAAATGGGAAACGTTTCGACCTTCCAATCGCAACGTTTCCCCGATTTCAAGTCCGCCAACTCCGTTGCCTGAAATAACATCGTTGTCGTCATAGGGTGAAGCTTGAAGTGCGTTCTCTTTTTCAGAAATCTCACGAGCCATCTGATCTCGGACGCCAGTCAGATGATCCGTTGCGATATCGTAAGTGCGAATCTCGGCCCCGAACGATCGCGTCAATTCAAACTTCACCTTCGGCGCGGATTCAGGCATCACAATGATGACCCTCTTTCCGTAACGCATGCCAGCAAACGCAATGCCCGATGCAAAATTGCCTGAGGAATGGGCGGTAACCGGACGTTCCCCTAGCTCCGGACCATGATTGGCCATCCAGTTGAGTGCACCCATCAACTTAAAAGATCCAACAGGCGTCCACCCATAGTCTTTGAACCAAACGCGGCGGCCCTCTGCGAGACCCAGCAATTTTTCTAATGCGTAGGACCTAATCAAGGGTGCTGGCGAGATGTGCTGCCGCAAGACTCTTTCTGCAGATCGAATACTGTCGATGTTGGCCAGTGTTTTTGAATGCATCATTTTTGTTGAGTGGTCGGCTAGCCTAGAGGCTGTGATTTTTGTCCAGAGGCTGTGATTTTTTTCGCCTTTCGCTCAGCGAAAGTGCGCCGCGCAATCGCACTTTCGCTGAGCGAAAGGCGACCATGGTAGACGAGCGAGGCCCTTCGCTCGTTGAATCCCTAGCAAGCATTGGCCAGGGCCTCGCTCAGCCACAAAACAAAATCTCCTATTCGTGCCGAAGTGCTTCGATGGGATTCATCCTAGCCGCTCGCCGAGCCGGATAAAGTCCGAACAACAGCCCGACCCCAAGCGAAATGAAAACGGAAAGCAGAACCGACCACAAAGCGATGCGGGGCTCTAAAGTATAAATGATAGGTGGCAGAAGAGGTCATCTCAATTACTTTTGAAGTCGGATTGAAGTGCACTGGTTAGGTTAGGTGGTAGATCGCCACCAGGTGGGGAAATGTATTTTAGACCAACGCTCGTGCGGTCACGAGCACAAACGAGCTATTTCCCTTGGAAACACTGCCCCAAAAGGACAGGAGTCGGCCCGCTCGGAGCGCGTGAGAATACCAACACGAATCTCCTCGAATGAAATCAACCACAGAGACACCAAGGAACACAGAGGTTTTCTCGCCGTATATTTGAGGCTCTGTGCTCCTCTGTGTCTCCGTGGTTCAAATAGTAACGGTGTTTATTATGAAACTTAATGAAATTACCGGTCAGCTCTTCGATGCGTCGATCAACGTTGATCGTTAATTTGGGACCAAGTTTATTGGAATCGGCTTAAGAAGCTGAATTGGCGTACGAATTATGCAAGCCAGAGGTATTATCGAACGCTAAACAAGTCAAGCAGACTAGCAGTCTAGCAGCTTAAAACTCGAAAGCACACGAATATCGAACTATGGAAACAACAATCGACAAAACACTACGCGTCCTCATCGTGGACGACAATCGGGATGGGGCGGATTCTCTGGGACTGCTTGTCGAAGCGCTTGGCAATCAAGTGCATGTGACATACGGCGGTACCCAAGCGCTCGATGTTGCGAATGCCTTCCAACCCGACCTGATGCTCATCGATTTAGTGATGCCGGACGTGGATGGTTGTGATTTGGCTTCACAGCTCCGCCGAATGCCAGCCTTCAAGGAAACGAAGATTGTCGCCATTACAGGACTTAAGGATGAAAAGCATCGCGTTTTGGCAATGAAGGCGGGTTTCGATTTAGTACTTATCAAGCCAGCCGCACTTGCCGACATCAAAGCCGTATTGGCAAGTGTCAAAGCTACAGAACGCAAAACAACTCGGACCAAGACGCCACTCAATGGTCAGGAGAATCCATCGGATGAGAAGCGACTCCCGATCGAAGAAGCGCGACGAATTCGGAGCGACCGAAAATCGAAGACGCTCACACAGTCGGAAAGTGAAGCGGCTATCTGCGATGGGATCATTCGCTTTCAAGAGGAATATCTTGGATGGCGATCCGATCAAGTTCAGATCCATTTCATTAAGGATATCCTTGTTGTTCGGATTCGAAACGTTCTAACTTTGGCGGAGCGACAACTTGGTAAAACATCCGTGCCCGAAAAGGGTAGGGACCTCATTAAGCAGACGCGGAAACAGTTACTTGAATTAGCCCGTCCGATGCTGGAATCGTTAGTTCATGAAGCCGCTGGAGTGAAAGTGCGTAGCATGCATCATGACATCAGCACGAAGACAGGCGAAGAAGTGATCGTGTTTTCCCTCACCGAAGTTCCTCGCTTCGAGTAGTACGAGCCACGTGTGGCACATGTAGCACGTGTGGCACGCCCAAAGCGTAGCGTACGCATAGTCAGGCGAGGTACGCTGGCATCACCCGAAATCAGGTCGTTGACGGTAAGTAGATCCTAAATGTCGATCCAGAATCGACCTTCGACTCGACCGAAATGCTACCGCCATGACACAAAACAATTTGATTCACGATAGACAAGCCTAAACCTGTCCCGCCTGCCTCGCGTGACCTTGACTCATCCACTCGATAGAACCGATCGAAGAGTCTTGGAATGGCGTGCTCCGGGATTCCGATTCCGTTGTCTTGAATTTCGATTTCGATATTTTGGTCAACCTGTTTGCACCGAACCATTACCATGCCGTCGGGTTTGTTGTATTTGATCGCGTTGGAAAGCAGGTTATCAATGGCTTGCCGCAACATCGAACGATTCCCTCGAAGAGGACTGGGGTGCAGATCCGTTTCAACACGCACCGATCGTTTCTCTGCCAGTGGAAGTATGGATTCTACGGCCTCCCCCAGGACGGAGGCCACATCGACGGACTGGGTTTCAAGTGTTGGGTTTGCATCCAGTCTAGCCAACGTTAACATCGAGTCCCCCAACTCGCGCATTCGCGCGGCTGCACGTTGGCATTTGACTAGGTGCTGTCGGTATTCCTCAGCCGTACGCGGTTTGGAGAGCGCTAACTCACTGCTTGCAAGCATCACGGACAGCGGGGTACGCAATTCATGAGACGCATCGGCGGTGAATTGTCGTTGCTGTTCAAAAGCCTGTCCCAATCGATCCAACATGGTATTGAGCGACGTTCCAAGTCCCTTCAGTTCGGAATCGAAGCCTGAAAGTTCGATGCGCTCGGATAGGCTGTTAGCGCTAATGCGCTGTGCCGTCCGACTCATTCGCTCGATGGGTTCGATGGCGCGTTTGCTAAACCACCAACCACCGACAAGGCCGACACTTAAGACCGAGAGGCCTGATAAAACAAGCGTCCAAGTCATCGCGGCGACTTTGCTCACTTCACCCGCCGCAGGTCGCCCGACACAAATGACTGTTTCGAATGGACCGCGGATAAAGACTTCGCGAAACGCGCCCCGTTGCTGCCGTGCATAACGATCCCGATCAATCGCAAATGTTATAGGGTCAGTAAGCATCGGACTCTGGGGCGGGACTCTTGATTCTTTGAGAACGCTACCGTCCGTCCGCCATACAACGAAATAGGCAGGCCCCTCCACTCGTCCTAAATGCTCCGGAAGCTGCGGTGGCAACTCAATCGATGCCTCCCATTCCTCTTGGCTCCAATCCGATTTTACTTCTCCAAGACTCTTTGGAAACTTCCAGTCCTGCATGGGACTAGATCTAGGTCGCTCCAATTGCGGGGGACCGGCTGGCGGTAAACTCTCTTGCGTATCGCGGCGCGGTCGGTTGGGGAATTGTGGTCGCCGGCGAGGTCCACTTCGAGACGTAACATCTTTGGCCATCGCTTCCAGAACCGTCGACGGAACGGCATTCATAGAACCCTCTAAAATCCGGGCCGCTCCCAACAGTTCGTCGTCTACCCGGTCCCAATGTGCGCGAACCATTTCCCAATGAAGCAATGCTCCAAACACGGCTATGACCAACAAGAGCATGATTGCATGCCACGATTGCAACCGCCATCGCAACGATCGGAATACGCTAAACATGCAGAATGTATCCCTGGCCACGCCGAGTCTCGATCAGATCCTTCCCGAGTTTCTTTCGCAAATGAGATATATGCACATCAACTAGATTCGAAAGCGTGTCATCTTGCTCGTCAAAGATGTGGTTGTAGATCATCGTTCGACTGACGAGTTTGCCAGCATGGACCGCGAGCAGTTCTAACATCGCATACTCTCTGGCTGTCAATTCGACCGGGTTGCCAGACTCCTTAACTGTCTTGCTGGCCAAGTCGATCTCCACGGTGCCAAATGCAATGCGATTCGAAGCATTGCCGGTTGAGCGTCGTATGAGCGATCGGACACGGGCCAACAACTCACTGAGACTAAATGGCTTAATCAAATAGTCATCCGCCCCCTCGTCCAATCCAGTCACGCGGTCGTGCACCGCATCCTTGGCAGTAAGCAGCATCACGGGCGTTTTCTTTTCGCGACGCAAGCGACGCAGCAATTCGACGCCGTTCAGTTTTGGTAGCATCCAATCAAGAATGATTACGTCGTAGTCCCAAACCTTAGCCTTGTACAAACCATCTTCGCCATTGTCAGCCGTATCTACGGCATACCCATCTTCACGAAGTGCCTGCGCAAGCGACTCTTGCAGATCGATTTCGTCCTCAACTACCAAAACACGCATACTTGATTCCTGTTATCCGTACGTCCGCCATTCCGTCGACGGACAGTCCATGAACGATCCGCTTGTTTATTACATCCAGCTTAACTTTCGTTAACCTAAATGCGACCCGTCTGGCCTTTCCCGTGTGGCACGGCCTGGGTGGCACAGACCTGTGTGGCACGTCCCAGAGCGCTAGCGATGGGCGTGGGGAGTTGCAACAACGCTTGCTCGCGACTCCCACGCCCTTCGTACCTCAGAGAGGCTGTGATTTTATAGTACCAATCACCCTCCCCGTGATTTTCGCAGTTCAAAAACCTTTGGTTTCTGAGGCAACATCTTGCGGAGCGTGATGGGTACTTTCTTCAGATTCGAAAAAATCACAGCCTCAGAGCGTGCCACCCAATTTACAGGTAGATTTCAAACTGCCCCTCGCCTTAAAGTTCTGGAGACTACTCTTCGGGGACTTCTGCGATCAGGCGTTGCATGGCGACAATTTTGTGTCCGACAAAGAGCACGTTTTGGATGTCGAGTTGCTCCCGAGTTGCGCCGGACGTCATGACTTGCAAGTCACCCGAGCCCAGACCGAGCAGCCAATGCCGAAAAAGGTCGTCCTGGTGCTTTTCCAGCGTCATGCCTTGAGTGGTATAGCTTTTGGAGCCTGAGCCCATAAGCGAGTCTCGAGTCAATTGCCCTGGATCGATTTCCCAATAATTAAATCGGTCCAGTCCAAACACCACAATAACCCACATCGCGAACATGACTGTTGATATCCACAGGTATGCACCTACGTTCAGATAGATTTTATGTCTGAGGAACCAGCCGAACACGGATTCCCATACTTCAAAATAAAGAAGCAATACGAACGTAAGCACCAATCCAAGTATTACGATGCCGGACGCTAGCCCACGCACCGAGTAGTTGGTCACAAGGATTACAAGAAACAAAACCACGAAGAAAATCAGTCCCAGGTTGCTGCTGGCATGGATGTGCGTCATGCCTTGGCCAATCTTTAGTTCCTCACCTCGATAGTAAGTCAAAGCGGCCATGACGTAGCCAACAACCCAAACAGGCCACCAATAGAGCAGCGCAGAGTGACTGTAGATGCGAATCTTGGTTGGGCCGTGACCTTTGCCCGAAGCGGAATCGGTGGTCTTTCTTTTTTCGGAGGAATTGGAATCAGACTGAGAAAGGGAACTACTCATGGGAAACTTTCTTGGCGAGGAAGGGCAACCAATGTTACCTGCGGGTGGTCGATGCCAACCTGGGCATACATTGTAACAATGATTTTCCGTAGTGTTTCAGGGCAAAGTGAATTTGGGATGTCAATGATCCGTCCAGGCTTTGTAGACTTGGGTTTGGGGTTGGCCAAGGACGAAAAAGCAACGTTTTTGGGATTCGCCTAGGTGATTACCAGTTCGCCCGCGGTTTCTTAATCTTGGGTGAGAATTGGCTGTTTTTTAGACGCGCCCCAACCATCCGATCAGGGCTTGCCCGTGACGGATGCGTTTTGGCGTATTACTATTACCACCACATTTCGACGAGTCGTTTTTGTTCCGTCCCCCCGCCGGCTTGTCCGGCAGGAAGGCGAGTTTTGCAATTAGCAGATCATGGTCCATCTAACCGCACCCCTGACCAGCTTGTCTGGCAGGAAGCTAAGTTTCACCGGGGATAACCTTCCGTTCCGGTTGGGCAAGCCAACCGGGGCGAACCTGAGTTTGTTGACTCGTACTAATCGAAAAACGTTCGCTCGTGCCAGGCAAGCTGGCACGGGGCGAAAACAAAGCAACAAAACTTGCGCATCCCAAATCACTTGTCAAAACCAGCTTTTTAACAGCCTAGGACAAGCCCCCGACCAACCTGAAAGGAATCAGACTGGTGGTTGAGCCTGTTCGAACCATCTGCTTGCGCGGGGCTCGGCAGCACAATTTGAAAGGGATCGATCTCGATTTGGCGATCGGGAAACTAACGGTTATTTGTGGAGTTAGCGGCAGCGGCAAGACTTCCCTGGCCTTGAATACCTTGTACGCCGAAGGACAGCGACGCTACATCGAGAGCTTCTCCGCGTATACGCGTCAATTCTTGCAACGCATCGACAAACCATCATTCGATTCACTTACCAATTTACCGCCGTCGATCGCGATTACCCGCGAACTTCGTTCGCGAAACAATCGGAGCACGGTTGGTACAGCCAGTGAAATTCTGGAGTACTTGCGGATCGTATTTGCCAACAACTCCCAGCTTAACTGCTATCAGTGCAATCGGCGAGTCGAGTCACACAACCCGAAAACGGTGATCGATTTTTTTGCTCCGTTCGAGGAGAGCCGAGCGATTCTTTGTTTCGAAATTGGCTGGCAAACCAAAAACGAATTGTCGGAACTCCTTTTTGACCTTCAGACTTCCGGTTTCGTTCGCTTGATCGCTAATGGCCATGTCCTCCATTTGGCAGACGAGGATCGACAAAAGGTCGCGAGTCACTTTGAGGGGAGTGGTGTAGCCTTCGTCGTCGTAGATCGATTGAAGATTGGGCGTGGTCAAGAGATTGAGCGACTAACTCCGTCGTTGGCAACCGCTTTCGATCATAGCAACGATTCGGGCAGTGGCTGCGCCATCGTCCTCGTGAATTCATCGGGAGACTTGAATTCGGCCGATGGATCTGTGTCCGATGAAAAGCTCAGCGTCGATGGAGCCGTGTACTCTGTGCATCGGTTTTCAACGTCGCTCCGCTGTGAGCACTGCAAAATTGACTACCCTGTCCGTGAGCCCCGACTGTTTAGTTTCAACAGTCCGATTGGCGCTTGTGCGACTTGCGAAGGGTTTGGAGAAGTCGTTGCAATCGACATGGACAAAGTCGTTCCGGACAAGACCCTCAGTTTAGGTGAA
This sequence comes from Pirellula sp., assembly GCA_043743995.1. Taxonomy (GTDB): domain Bacteria; phylum Planctomycetota; class Planctomycetia; order Pirellulales; family Pirellulaceae; genus JBKCUI01. The sequence goes on from JAYTVM010000559.1 coordinate 11,711, forward strand.
GGAGCCATAGCCGTTTGGCGAACGGCAGCGTATGAGCACGAATTGCAAGAACTGCGCAAGTTGGCAACGGAGTACGGCATTCCCTTCGACTTGCCGGTCTCAAAACTGAAGCCGAAGCAGTGGCGACTCATCCAGGAAGGGGTGCCTGAGCGGAAATTTGGTGGTCTAAACGGTTTTTTTGCTTGGCTGGAACGCAAGAAGTACAAGATGCACGTACGAGCCTTCCTGGCTCGCTGGCGCACTTATTCTCTTTGTTCACAATGCTCTGGGCAACGACTCAACCCAGGGGCATTGGCCTACAAACTTTGCGACAAAAACTTCTCGCAACTGTGCGAACTGACGATCGACGATCTGAGCCATGTGCTTTCCGACGCAAGGAGCGTGTCCAAAGCGGAGACTATTTCATGGACGCTTGCAGCGGAAAAACGCTCAGGTTACATAGCGACCGAGCCTCAGCGTCAGGTTCTTGACCGACTGGACTATTTGAAAGCTGTCGGATTGGGTTACCTAAGTTTGGCAAGGCCGTTGCACACGTTAAGCGGTGGAGAATCGCAGCGGGTCATGATGACAACGCTATTGGGTTCCAGCTTGGTTGACATGCTGTACGTTTTTGATGAACCGACCGTGGGCTTGCACGCACAGGATACCGAACGCATGGCTACGGCCATCATGGGGCTTCGGGATCGAGGCAACACCGTTATCTTGGTTGAGCATGAGCCGCATCTCATGCGAATCGCGGATCAGATCGTAGAAATTGGACCGCAAGCGGGTGACCTGGGTGGATGTATTACCTTTCAAGGAACTCCCTTGGAGTTGCTGCGTAGTTCTTGCGCAACCGGTGAGTACATAAGCGGTAGGCGGACCTTCCAACGCAGTTCCAGGCCCATCGGGCTAGATTGGATAGGGATCCGAGATGCGACCGGTCGCAACCTACAAGTGAAGGAGCTCCGAATCCCTTTGAAATGCCTTACGGTCATGATCGGGCCGAGCGGATCGGGTAAGAGCACGTTGATTTTGGATACGCTTTGCCCCGCAATCGATCTAGCGAAAGACCATTCCTCTGCCTCGGGCCTACCATATACGAGTTCTTTCGGAATGGAGCAGATCTCAGGATGTTTGGCAATCGATCAGAGTCCAATTCAGCGATCGTTGCGAAGTAGCCCAGTCACCTACTCAAAAGCCCTGGACTGGATTCGGCAAGTTTTTGCCGACACGCCGGACGCTAAGATACGACAATTTGGAGCAGGACATTTCAGTTTCAACAGCGACTTAGGTAGGTGTCCAACTTGTGAAGGGCTCGGGTTCACAACGATCGATATGCAGTTCATGGCAGATGTTCAGATGCCGTGTCCGGACTGCGATGGAAAGCGATTTCGCAGCGAAGTTTTGGAGGTTCGTTATCGCGATTTGAGTATTTCGGAAGTATTGGACATGAGTGTCGATCGAGCCCACTCGTTTTTTCGAGGGAGTGCAAACGTTCAGGGCAGACTGAAGCCGTTGATTGAGATCGGATTGGGATACTTACCACTTGGGCAAAGTCTTGCCACGTTGTCTGCAGGCGAATCGATGCGGCTCAAGCTTGCAAGCCATCTCGAACTAAAGGATCGCGATGCCGAGGCTGTCCATTCGCGTGGTAAGTTGATTGTGCTCGATGAGCCAACCACTGGCTTGCATTTCAGCGATGTCGAGAGGCTGCTCCGGTGCATCGATGTGTTGATAGACCACGGAAACAGCGTTTTGGTAATCGAGCATAATCATCAGATGATTTCTTCGGCGGACCACCTGATCGAATTAGGGCCTGGAGCTGGCCCAAAGGGTGGTTCGATCATTGCGGAAGGTACCGTCGAATCGGTTCGATCGAATCCCTATTCCGTAACGGGACCGTTTATTTAGGAGCGGTGATTAGGCGAGCGACAGACATAATACTATCAGGCAACCGTGTGGCACGCCCAAAGCGATTAGTGATGGGCGTGGGAAGTGATGCAAATGACTCTAGCGATTCACCACGCCCTTCGTACCTCAGAGCGTGCCACCCAGGCCACACAGTTTATGGGTAGATTTCAAACTGAACCTCGCCTTAGAACGGATCCGTACCACCAAACGGGTTGGAAGATTCGCCGATCGGTTCGCCCGCACCACCGAAAACGTTGGTGTCCTCTTCGATGGGTTTTGTTAACGTTGGTTCAGGCTTTGTTGGTTGGATCGGTGCAGCGGACGTGTCTCCTGAAAACACCGTGGTAAATGTCGGAGTCGTTGCGTCGATTTCGCGAAGGCAAGTCACTTGGCCTTGTTTCGTAACGAACAACAGTCTGTCGTTGATTGCGTTGGGAATAATGTCGGGCAAAATCAAATTGGTACGTCCCGATTCAAAACCCTTTGCCAGATCGATGGCAACCAAAGCTTTTCGAGAATCCATGACATAGATGTTTTGTTTTCCGACAGCCATCATACGGGCAACGTTGTCGTGTTGGCGTCCCCAAGCGTCCGAACCATCGGCTAGGTTCAGTGCGAAAAGCAAGCCCTCGTCACTTACGAGAAAGGCCATTTCTTTATTTGCAAGAGGTGATTGAGAGACTTGAACAGCCAAACGTGACTTCCAAAATAGCGGCTCATCGCGATTGGTAGATGCATGAAATACGGTGCCGTAAATCGAAGATGCTAGGAAGCCATTCTGAGTAGCGATAGGCAAGGAAAGAATGGGTTCGCCAACATTAGCAGCTGCCCAAAGGATTGGCGACCTTTCCATTCTCGCCATTACGAGTCGATTTCCTGTGGGCCATGACACGAATTGATGATCGGCGGAGGAAGTCAAACCGAGTCGATTCTCAGTCCCAGTTCGCAGAATACCGGGTGGAATGACTTCTTTGTTAATGTCATAAGCCACCAGTCGGCCGTCCACCGAAGGCACAATAGCTTTGCCGAGCAAAACGATTGGGCTGGCGGTCGGCGTGAACATGAGTTTTCGGGTCGTAACAATATTACCGGTAACAAGTTCGTAGACGTACAACGTATTTCCGTTGGTGACCGCAACGTAGTCGTCGGATACTCCGGGACCAAACATGGGGAGCGTCGATTTGCCAGCCTCGGTTTTCCAGATCACCGCTCCCGTTTCGGCGTCCATGGTCGAAACAATTCCGTTGGTCGTCAGGGTTACCGCGTAGATAAGTTGTTGGCTGTAGGTTTCGATTTCCACTTTCCGACCGAGCGTCTTGTAGGTAGCGACTAATTTTTCGGCTTTTTTCTTAGCTCCATCGAGACCGAGGCGCGGCGACTTCAGCAGTTTTTCACCTTGAATTACCGCTTCCTCCAGCTTTTTAAGATCGACTTCTTCTCCGCGGATGCGTTCGATCAGACGGCCGCCGCTGCGTACCGTTACGTATTCCCGCTTTTCCGTGGTGTGAGACCAAAGCACAAAGCTTTGAGAACCGTTGGCCAGCGGAGCTCCGCCAATATTCGATTCCCAATGAACTACCAATCCTGCGGACGCCAAATCCCCCTTGTTGACTTGAGCTAGCGCTTGTGAGTGCGGACTCGATATCGCAATTGACGTACTCAACAAAAGAACAGCAAAGAAATGACAAAGATTCGATTGGAGTTTCATGAATGGCGCTCGTTGAAAACGGGAAGAGTCCTGCGATAAATAGTAGTTCAAGTGGCTGGAAGTTGCGAACAAGAAATCCGATTTAGAGGAACTGCAGGCCAGGCCACGGTGTGGCACGCCCAAAGCGATTAGCAATGGGCGTGGGAAGTGTGGCAAATGACTCAGAGCGTGCCTCCTAGTTTGTAGGTTGATTTCAGACCTCCCCTCGCCTGAACAGACGACACCCTTCCGTAGGGGGGTGTGCGTCGCGATGAGGAAGAAAGAACGGTCCGAATGAGACTTGTTTTCTAGAATTTGAACTGAGCCTCGGGAGAATGTTTGACGGGAGTACCGGTCGGATTTAGGATACTAGAGGCGGATAAGGTAGAAATCTGTTCATTGGATAGATAGTGGTCCGAACCAATTGGACTGCAAAGTGCTTTTCCCGACTCCAATCGTTCCATCTCTTCAGGGTTTTTGAGGTTATTTATGGCTCGCGATCGCAACGTTTATGTTTGGCAAGCCTACGTCACCGTCATGTCGATTGTCAGCCTCGCCTGTTTGGGAGCGATGGCATTTGTGATTTTTCAGTCTGGAACGAACAGCAAAACGGTAGAGGGTGCAATCGAGCGGGAGCAGAAGGCGCAAACTGCCCTGCGAGAAGAAAATAGTCGTCGACAGTTGCTAGAAAGCATGCTGGGGGTAGGTGTACCGATCAACGAGGCGGGCTTTAATCAACTGTTAACTCAAATTACCGCGGATGAGCAAGTGAATGGTGCGGTCAAGACCTACACGAACAACATGGCACTTCTCGGACCGGGGGCGACGGATCGGAACTACACCAAGTTGGTTTCGACGTTGATGTCGGAGTTACGTGCACGCAACCAACAAGTGGAATCGTCGCAAAGGCGTGAGCTGACGCTCAAGGATGAGTTCGATTCCAAGCTTCTACAGGAAACCAAGGCGCGCGAAGCGGAGAAGCAAAGCTCGCTAGACTTGTCAAACCTGCGTAACAAGGAGCTCGTGAAATACACCGAAGACATAAAATCGCAGCGGGACGAAATCGATAAGATCGAATTGGAAAAGCGAAATTTGTTGCAAATTGCCTCTAAACAAAAGCAGGAGATCGCGGCTAAATTGGAGCAATCGCAGCTCGAAGTCGAGAAACTGAAGGGACGTTTAGATTCTATCGTCCGAAAACTGGATGAAATACAAGGGGAAGATTTCCAATACGTACAGGGCAAAATTACCGAAGTTTCGCACGGAGGTGACGTCGTTTATATCAATCTTGGCCGGGCTGACGGTTTGCGACCCGGCGTTAGTTTTGGAGTGGTCGATTCGGATGTCAGTCGAGTAGCGGATGCTAGGCCGAAGGCAAAAATAGAAGTCGTTGAAATTATCCCCGGTGCCGAACACCTTGCCAGATGCAAAGTGTTATCGGATCGAGCTCCAACCACAATTTTGAGAGGGGACTCCATTTACTCTCCAGCCTGGCAACCAGGACGTAAAGTCGAATTTGCCTTGGTTGGGAAGATGGACATCGATGGAGATGGCAAAGACGATCGCGAAACGGTAAAAGCGTTGATTGAGCAAAATGGAGGCAAAGTTACGGTGGATTTGCCGCCGGGTGGAAAAATCTCGGGTAAGTTGAGCGTTGAAACACGCTGGATGGTCATGGGCGAGGACTTCAAAGTACGTGGCGAGATTACGTCAGTTGATAAAGCTGCGGCAAAGGATCGAAGCGTCCTCGAATCCGAAGCGAAGTCACTGGGCATTAGCCGAATCAACTTGGACAAGCTCATGGGCTGGCTAAGAGGTTCTGGTGTCAACGAAGTTTCGCCGTTGGGAACAGCGATGAAGTCGAGTGTTATGGACTTTAGAACGAATAGTCGACCTGGAGACAAAACAGGACGCGTTTCGGAAATCTTCCAAAACCGGGATGGAAGAATGAACAAAAACTCTGCTCCGCCGGACGCAAAATAAGTTAAGCTTTTCCTGTCAGGCTGGGTTTTCAGATTCTAGGGGTTTTTCCGACTTTCCGAAGAAAACTGCTTGTGCTAGCGAATGGTTTAGGATATCAATTAAGTGGGAAATTTTTTGGAAGAGCTAATACTCTTAAAAATCAGGACATACAACATGAGAATTAAAACGTATTCAAAAGTCTTCGCGAAGGCTTTTGCTTTGGTATTGTCGACTAGCTTGTCGTTTGGAATTGCCCCATGCCTAATGGCAGACGAGAGCATTCCAGCGGTAAGTATATCGAATGGTTCGTCCCTAAATCAATTGTTCAACAAGCAATGGGTTTGCCTTACCAAGGAAGGTTCGATAGATGGAAGCTTGGTCCAATTAGTGGGCAATGATAAGACTCCGCTAGCTGGGCTTCCGGTATCGCTGGTTCGCGATGGCGAAGTTGCACATTCCGCACTCGCTGACAACGCGGGCTCGTTCAAGTTCGTAAACGTCAAAACTGGCTCTTATTCGCTGGTGACCCGCACCAACGAGTCTGTCGCAGCCTTTTCACTTCAGGTTCTCGATGCGGAAAACACGCACCTGAACAGCACCGTTGAAGTGCGAGTGGTTCGTCCGGCTGGCATGAAAGTAAAGGAAATCCTCCGATCGCAGACGCTGCCCGCCTACGCCGTGCGAACTGAGCTTCCGCAAGTATCCAAGGATCCGCTTGGCGATTCACGATCTTTCAGCAAATCCCACTTTGTCAAGCTGGATGCAAATGGAAAGCTGGTCGGCCAACTTGGCTCGGTTCTTCCATCCGCGGACATGAGCGATATGGTTGTCTACGTACTGAAGAATGGTGAAGAAGTCGCCAAGGCCATTTCTGACAAGCAAGGTAATTTTAGCATCAGTGGACTTCCGCCAGGTGTTTACGGTTTCGTGGCTGCTGGCAACTCTGGTTTTGCTGCAACCTCGTTCCAACTCGTTGACAATGCTTCTGCGTCGATTGCGGCAGACGGCAGTCGATTTGTTTCCAACATGCTGGACGCGTGCGGCCAGATGAACGTAGAAGTTGTTCAGTGCTGTGAAGTGGCAGTTTGCGAACAGCATGTTCAGACAGTTGTGGAAACGGTTGTTCAGTCACCCATCGATTCAGGTGTAGTTCCAGTGGATAACTGTGGGTCGGCATCGACGTGCGGTTGCGGTGGTGGATTTGGCGGTGGTTTCGGTGGCGGCGGTGCCGGCGGTGGTGGTCTAGGCCGCGGCGGGTTGGGACTGGGTGGCCTAGCAGCAATCGGTGGCTTGACAGCCCTGGGTATCATCGCTGCAGATAACAACAACGATGCGCCAGTAGTGAGCCCTGTCGGACCCTAGTCAGTCAATCAGAACGTGATATTCAAAGGCCACCGATGCGTTCGGTGGCCTTTTTTTATTGGATGCGATTGGATTGCTCTCATGCTTGGAACGATAGTTCACACCAATACGAGCGACGGAGTTCGTTTGCATGGTTTCTTGTCGGAACCAACACGATTTCAAAATGCTTGGATTCTGGTTCACGGCGTGAATAGCAATTTCTATAGTTCAAGCCTGTTGCTTGATCTTAGCCATCGGCTGGCAACCCACGATACCGCTGTATTGCTCGTCAACACTCGCGGGCATGATATCTTGAGTTTCAATTCTGGACCGACGCCGATGCGCGTTGGGTCCCAAATTGAGAGCATCTCGGCTAGCCAACTTGATCTGGATGCGTGGGTTCAGTTCCTTACTCGCAAGGGTATTCAGAGGGTTTCGTTGTTGGGCCACAGTCTCGGGGCCCTCAAGTGCATATTGTGGAGCCTCAAGAACAACGAACGTTTGAATGCACTGGTTGCTGTCTCACCGCCAAGACTAAACACCGACATCTTGCTTAAGGATCCTGACAGAGGAGCCGTTTTTCACGAACACCTTCGAGACGCCAACGAAAAATGCGAAGCCGGGCACCCGGAGTCGGTAATGAAAGTGCGATTTCCTTTGCCAATGTGGGTTTGTGCTTCAACGTTCAAAGACAAGTACGGTAGCGGCGACAAGTATGACTATCTTGCCATGGCAAGCGGGCTAAATGTTCCGACACTTTGGACATTTGGACAACTGGAGGTTGAGAGAGGAACGTCCAATTTCAAGGGTGCTGACATTGAGTTAAAACACAGACTTGCTGAGCAGTCCAGCGGCGTGGGAAAGCACACAGTTTGCGTTGTCACAAGCGCCGATCATTCCTATCGGGGTGTTACTGCACAGCTTAGCGATTGTATCGGCGACTGGCAAAGCAATCTTGTCGAAGATGTCGCTGCGTCCTGAGAAGCATGCGTTTTGTCGGACTTGAAATTCGGTTACAATGTCAGGCCCGAATCCAGTTCCCCCCGGGGTCGAACAGATGCTCGATCACTCCACGTCTCTTTCCACACAAACCATTTCATGATCGTCTCTACACCCGCTTGGTTGGCCACTAACGAGCAAACCACAAACGCAAAACAACTTCTTGACCAACACACTTACGAAACCGTGCAGTGGCACTTCCACGAATCGACAGGCTCTCCGTTTTGGCTAGCGAAAAAGGCCGAGTTCAAGTTTGATCCGATGAAAGAAGTCAAAATCTTCGACGACCTCAAAAAATTTCCAGAGTTTGAGGACGAATGGCTTCGAGGTGGTCCGATTAACCGATGGATACCGAACGGACTCTTGGGCAAGCCGACCTATGTTTTTGAAACAGGCGGTACGACAGGAATTCCAAAGAGCCGAATGGTGATCGATGACTTCAGGATCGACTACGAACTCTTCAGTCACACCCTGCCGGATGAATACTTTCCGAAGGGATCCAACTGGTTAATGCTTGGCCCCTCAGGTCCGCGACGATTGCGATTAGCCATCGAGCACCTTTGCCAGTATCGAGGCGGAATTTGCTTTTGCATTGACTTGGATCCGCGGTGGGTTGTCAAGCTCATCAAAAAGGGTTGGATGGAGCACTTAGAAGAATACAAGCGGCACTGCATCGATCAAGCGATCACCATCTTGACTGCGAATCACGATATCAAATGCATGTTTACGACGCCGAAGTTACTTGAGTCGCTCGCAGCTGGGCTGGCCGAGAAAGGCACGAGTATTCAGGAGATTGGACTTACTGGAATATTTTCTGGAGGAACCGAGTTCACGCCTCAATGGACTCGTTTCTGTGTTGAAGAACTGCTTGGTGGTCCCGCCGAAGAGAGTGGTGTTTACATGACGCCAACGTATGGCAACACGTTGATGGGCTTGGCCTGTTCGCGACCTGTGACCATCGATGATGGATATACGATCGCGTATTATGCTCCGCAACCGCGTGCCGTCGTGGAAGTTGTCGATTTTGACGATCATACGAAGGTGGTTGGATATGGCGAGACTGGTCGCGTCAAGCTCTATACGATGACCAAAGAGTTCTTCGTCCCAGGCTTCCTTGAGCGGGACGAAGGCGAGCGTGAAATGCCTTACAAGAAATATCCGTGGGATGGCGTCAGTGGCGTCAGACCTTATCGAGCCTTCGCGTCGTCAACGACCGTAGGCGTTTACTAGACTTCTGCCCAGTACCGCCGAAATGATTTCGTTTGACGATGGGCCTATAATATCCCGACTTTCCTTTGGAGTTTAATCTGCCATGTTGACCATCAATCCGATCCGCTGGGGTAAGCAATACAAGTCGCTCGACTTTCAAGAAGTCTTTCACTTCGACACGGGCGAGCCCATAGCGAGAATTGGCCAAGTCAATGGCGGAATGGTCGAGATGGACATGAGGAAGGCCGCGAATGCTAGAAAGGCACTTCGCTCCATACCCACTTCCGAATTAATCGCTCGATGTAAGAAGGCTGCTTACCTTTTCGAACATGAGACTCTACCTCTGGGAGATGGTCAGCAGTCTGTTGATGATTTTATTCATCAGCAATCGGCGAGTACGGGACTTCCTGAGCACATGTGTCGAAACAACATGCAAAAGAATTGCTTCGTTCTAAGCAATATCGATACTATTTTGGACGCGTTGACCCGGGGGCTCGATCTTGAAATCTTCTCAAGGGGATACGGCGAAGAAGGGCGCAACGTAACTGTAAGTTTCCAATGTCAGACGCCGGTTCTTGGGGCAGTCCTTCCAAACAACTCGCCTGGAGTTCACACTCTTTGGCTGCCGGCTGTACCTCTACAGGTTGGATTGGTATTGAAGCCAGGCTCACAAGAGCCTTGGACTCCATATCGAATGATCAGCGCTTACATCGAAGCGGGGATTCCAGCCGAAGCGTTTTGTTTGTATCCAGGTGGCCACGACGTCGGATCGACTATTTTGAACAAGTGCTCTCGCAGCATGATTTTCGGCAGTGCGCAAACGGTCGATCAATACGCTGGAAATCCGAGGGTACAAGCCCACGGTCCAGGATTTTCCAAGATCCTCATCGGAGACGACGTTATCGATCAATGGGAAGACTACCTCGACATGATGGTCGAAAGTGTGCTGAGCAATTCGGGGCGCAGTTGCATCAATTGTTCCGGTATTTGGGCTTCACGGAATACCAAAGCCATTGGAGAGGCAATTGCTGCAAAGATTGGTAGTGTCGAAATCCTTCCGCCCAGTGATCCCAAGGCAGCACTAGCTGCATTTACCAATGTTCAGATGGCAAAAGGGACGTACGCCATGGTACAACAAGATCTTGCAGAGGCTGGAGTCACAGACATGACAGCCTCGTATGGCGAGCGTCTTTTCGAACGTGAACGGTCGGCTTATCTGCGACCGATGGTCATCACCGCCGATTCGCCACAGCGCGGAGTTGCGATGAAGGAATACATGTTTCCATTTGTTTCGGTAGTTCAGTGCAGCCAAAAGGACATGATCAAGTCGATTGGACCAACACTGGTCGGTACTGCTTTAACGGCGGATGAAGCTTGGATTGATGACTTGACCAACGCTACTAATATCGATCGGTTGAACATCGGACCGATGCCTACAAGTCGTCTAAATTGGTTGCAGCCGCACGAAGGTAATTTGATCGACTTTTTGTTCCGTTCAAGGGCATATCAAGTCGTGCCGATGCGTGTTGCTCTAACAGTTTAAATACTGCGGTTGAGTCACAGGATGTCATGGTTTTGCTTTCCATCCCATGACGGTTGCTCGGACGGTGGTCGGCTCTTGAATACGCATTCGGCGATTCGAAGTCGTACGTCCGTCGGTTCGCACCTCGACATTCTCTAAACTTCCGCTGACCAGCTTGAATTGAAGATCCCCTCGCGGCAGCAGGGCTTGCCCGACATAGCTCCCTCTTTGGTCGCGTTGAAGCTTAAGCCCCTCGGCCTTCCAATCGCCAAGCGAAGTCGCATTTCCAGATACCGAGACGGATTGATCGCTCGAAGTGCTCTCCGGAACGGAAACTTCAAACCGAACTTCGATCATCCGCTCCTTCTCGATGCTTTGTGCCAAGGCGTCCCGACCTAGTTTTTGTAACAGGTGGACACGACTTTGAAAAGCAGCAATCGAGTTGGGGTCTCGAAGTGTCCAATCCTCAGCGATCGCCAAGGCTAGTTCCTTATTGTCTACTTGTTCAAGAGAATCCAGCAAGAATTTACAATCTCCCTCGCCGAGCGTTACTGAACTGTCCTGAACGACTTGCTGGTAGTCCCGCATAGAAAAGTTGCCGGGGGAGTCGGTTGCTTTTTGTCGCAAGGTGGCAATGACCTCGGTCGGGTTTCCATACATGGCGTCCATCGCTGTGACTTCTGTGCCCTGCGGTAGCGATGAGCAAGGCTCAAGGGAATCCAACGACAAGCAGGAAAGGCTTGTCCTGCCTCGCAATAGCAAGCGATCAGCAACATACGTCGGTGGCGCCCAGATGCGATCACGAACGACGGTGGATGCGGCTAGGATCTGCGGGGCGTCGTTCGCGATGCGGATTTTGGCAACCACTCCATCACCGCGGACCGCGATGATTTCATTGTCGATACAAGTTAAATTGGTATCGGTCCAACCACGTTTCTCCCACAGAACTCTTCCGGAGCCAGGCTCCATAGCAAAGAGAGTTTTTCCTTGGAAGCCGATCACGAGATCGCTGGCTCGATGATGAACCCAGTTGCAATAAAACGGTTTGATTTTGTTGTTGGTCCATTTGGTATCGACGATGCAGTTTCCGTCCTGGCTTGCTGTAACCTGGAGACAAGTCGAGCCATTGACCCCTTGTCCACCGATTAGCAGTTGGCCGGTCGCCAATGCAATGGGAGTCACCGCGTTGGTTAATCCCCGGTTAGGCAGAGGGTAACTCCAAAGCACTTTTCCATCGGCTGGATCGAATCCGATGACTTCGTCGCCAGCAGCGTAGACAAGATGTTTTTTCGGTTGAAGCCCCTGTTCATTCGCAATTTCAAACTCAACAAAAGAAGCGTAGGACACAGAGCCAGCGCCTGCTTGCCATTCGAGCTGTCCGGTCGCTATTCGAAAGCATAGAACCAAAGCTTGATCGCCCCCGCAGGCCACGACAACTCGTTCACCATCGGACCACGGACTCGTGGCAGCCCCAAACTGCACTGGTTTGGCCCCGTACTCTTTGACTGGATCGACAGACCAAACGCTGCTACCATCGGACAGGTTTAGGCAACGAATCGATCCGCCGTATCCGACGGCAATGATTTTGTCTTTGGCAATACAACTCGTGGCAACAGGCCGAACTGGATAGCGATCGCTGATGTCTTGCGAGAGATAACTGCGTTCTGGATACGATTGTTGCCAAAGAGATCTCCCGTCCTCCAGATGGAAACAACTGATGAGATGGGCATCGGTGCCATCGGAAGCGTAGTCCATCTGGGACAGAACCACTCGGTTTCCTAGCACCACCGGCGAGTCATCGCCCGCCTGGATATTGATTCGCCACGGTTGAATTGAAAGAGACTTTGAGCCGAGTGACGAAACGGCTTGAAAGTTTCCCGTTGGGCCACCGAACCTAGGCCAATCGTTGCCTTGTAGCTCGGTGCGAATGCAAAGGTTTGCAATTGCAACCGCGGACAAGAGAAGTGCTTGAAAAATAGATTGTCTGGCTGAATGGTTCATTTGTGCCCTCACATGGTTTGGTGGATTTTTTTGCATCACACCAAGGAATGCGTAAGCCATGCGGTAGGAGTGCAAAGAATTTTCAAGGCACTTTCGGACTGCTTTGCAATTACCGAAAGTATTGACGACCTTCGCTAAATGGCCAACCATAATTCTTAGCCATAAAAAAGCATTAGCTTGGGACCATTTTTTCTTACTGGGGATCACTTCGTTTAATATTCCGCCGAGGGCATGCTCGATACCGTCTTTACGCCTATTCGATTGAAGCGTCTCCGACGCGCATGACCCTTACTCCGCCCTCCGTACCACCGACAACGATACCGATTCCATCGCTACTGAGTCGCAAATGCTGTATGCCAGGCAAGCCGGATTCGAACTCGGCCACGCGTTGCCCGTTTTTCCAGTTCCAAACTCGGAGTTTTGAATCTCCTTTCGATGCGGTCACGAGCCGCTGACCATCGCGCGTCAAAGCTAAGGTGGAAATGGAGTCTCCGTGACAAACGATTCTCTGGACCCGTATGCCTGTTTCTCGATTCCAAACGTTGACCAATCCATCCTGATGCCCCGACAAGACGAATGCATTGTCGTTGGATAGGATCGCTTGATTGGTTTGCGATTGGTTTTCGGGAACGAAGCTCCAGCTTGCGCGGCCATCCATCTCCCAAACTACAGCCCCGTTGGAAACGGTGGCTGCAACAAGAAATTTACCATCGCTCGAGAAGTTTAAGTCCAGTCCCCAGTTGGTCAAACCCTTGAAGCAACGTGTCACCTTTCCTTGATCTAAGTCCCACAGAGCGAGATACTCATTTTCGCATTCTTTGTCGTCGAACAAAGGAGCGACCATTTTTGATAGCTCCTTAGGCATCGGACCCGCCGCCAATTTCCCGTTGGGATGGAAACGCACGCAGCGGGCTGAAAGCGCTAGAGGAAACTCCGATATTGGTTTGTCCTGGTCCCAGCTCCAGACGCGCAGAGTCTGATCAATCCCATTGGTGATGAAGCGTTTTCCGTCTGGAGAAACATCGACGCAAAATCCTTGAGATGCATGAGCATCGCGAAGCGATATGAGCTCGCCCGAGACTCCGTTCCATAGTGCCAATCTGCCATCATTTGCGAGTGCCAGGATACGGTTATGATCAACGCAGGCGACCTGCGCGATTGGCCTATTGAGATGTTGCAGCTTTAGCCTCGAAGCAAAATGAGTCCTGGGCCATACGTGGATTTTTCCATCCTCACCGGCAAGAACCATGGAGCTTCCGTCCTGTGCGACCGCCATGGCTTGGATAGTTCCTTGGTTCCCATAGGCAAGCGTTTCATGTTCGCCGGTTTGCAAATCGATTCGCATGACGCTTTGGTCTGTGGTCGCCAGCAACAAGTCTTTGGTGGATGGGTCGAAAGACGCAGCTCGAATGTCTGTTGCTGGGATGCCCCAGGTTTTGAGCTCTGTTCCTTCGATCGCATTCCAAACCGAGATGGGTGGTCCGAAGACGGCGAGCTGCCGCAAGTCTGGGGCAGCGACGGCCCCGTAGCTGCTCCAATACTGACCTTTTGCATGCAACATTTCTCCGGTTGTGCTATCCCAAAGAAAAACGCCTCCTCTTCCTGCCGTGACCAATCGTCCGCCCTCTTCCTCGAAGAGTATCGATTGAACGGCTCCAGTGGTCGACTGCGGTCGATCCTTGGTTTGCAAAGCGATTGGAGATTCTGACATGGATCCCTTCCAAAGTTGCAGTTTTCCTCTTTGGCTGCCCGCCGCGATGGTTCCTCGATCCTTTGAAATGCCGATTATTGCAATCGCTTCGCCCATGTCGGCTTCGCCTGTTTTGAGCATTTGATCGACATTCCAAGTGAACAACTTGCCGGAAGCATCACCTGACACCAGTTCGTGTCCATCGGGCGACAGGGCCAACGCCATCACTTTCGAATCGTGGCCAAGCCATTGCTTCCAGAGTTTGCGGCGAGGTAGATCCCACAGTCGGATGAAACCGTCTGAGCCAGCCGAAAGGAGCTGCTTGCCGTCAGGCATGTACACCAATGCCGCAACAGGCTCAGACTTGGCATCGGTAGCCTTTTCGAGAAGGAACGAATGGTCGGATGCTAGATACTTGAGCCAGTTCCATTCTTCGCCTCGTTGGGAAGCAGGACATTCGTTTAGCAAACCGAGCGTGGTTCCACGACGTCCGGATAAAAAGCTCTCGTTCGCGCCAACCATAGCGTTGCCATAGCTTAAGCTGTCCGCTCTTTCCGCATCGGCATTGGCAGTCTGTTGCAATACGAGATTCTGTTCGTTAGCTATTCGAACCCTTTCAGATGCATCCCTGCTTCTCGCTGCGGCTAAGTTGCGTTCGGCAATGCCATAGCCGAGACCGGCAGCAGCAAACAAGACGCCTAGGAGCAGCAGTGCGGCCACGACTGCCTGGCTTCGGTATTTGCGAAGCCATTTTTTCGTTCGGTAAGACAGGCTAGGTGGTCTCGCAAGAACAGGTTCGTTGTCCAGCCAGCGGAGTAAATCATCCGCCATGGATTGAGCGCTATCGTATCGCCGCGAACGGTCCTTTTCGATTGCCTTCATGACAATCCAGTCCAGATCCTGTGGTACCGATCTCGAAACATCGGAAGCTTTCATGCCGCGATGAGCCGCGATGGAGGTCAATTCTCCTTTGAGGGTGCTGATGCGTTCGCTGGGCTTGGGCGGTTCGACTTCGCGAATGGTGCGTTGCAGTTCACCGAACATGAGTTGACGCAATTGCTTGCCATCGAAAGGGGTCGTTCCGGTTAACAACTCATAGAGCAGGACCCCAAGGGAATAAACATCGCTTCGCGTGTCAGCATCGAGCAAGGATGTTTCGGCCTGTTCGGGGCTCATGTATTCTGGCGTTCCGATCATTTGACGATACTCAGTGAAGAGTGTCTTGTCGGTCAACGGTCCGTGCATGGCTTTGGCGATGCCGAAGTCGATCACTTTAGGGACAGGGACGCCGTCTCGCAGTGAAACGAGAATATTGGAAGGCTTAATGTCTCGATGAATAATCCCTTTTTGATGCGCATGCTGGACGGCTTTGCACACATCGATCAGGATCCGGAGTCGTTGTGTGTTGGTCAGGCAGTTTGCATCGCAATACTCGGTGACGGTGACGCCTGTCACCAATTCCATTACAAAGTAGGAGCGTCCCTCTTGCGAGACACCGCCATCGAGAACTTTCGCGATCCCTTCATGGTCCATCATTGCCAACGCTTGTCTTTCGCTTTCGAAGCGAGCGACCACATTCTTAGAATCCAAGCCTGGTTTAATCAGTTTGATGGCGACGCGGCGCCGAACCGGTTGCACTTGTTCAGCCATATAGACCACGCCGAATCCACCTTCTCCGATCTGTTGCAGAAGCTTGAACTTGCCGTCAAGCAGCTCGGAGGAAACGAGAGGGGAGGGGACCTTGGCCGAAAATTCTGTGGTCGCGAAAGGTGCACTAGGCATTAACCTCGCGACAGCTCGTTTGGCTACCGTTGGGAGGACCGGTTGCTCGAGGAAGTTGTCGCCGATGTCATGCTGGAGCAAATCGAGGACTTCTTCGCGGATGGCCGCTTCCGAACAATGCTGGAGCAGCCAATCACGGCGCTCATCGAAAGGGATTTCGCGAGCCGAGATAAAGAGCTCTCGGACGCGTTCGGCATTTTCTCTCGTCATTCGCTCTCTCCCAATTTGCGTCGCAACCAGGCTCGCGCCAATGCCCAATCGCTGGCCACCGTTCGACGCGATAATCCAAGTGAGTCCGCGGCTTCGTCTAATGTCAGTCCACCGAAAAACCTTAGTTCAATCAGTTGAGATTGTCTCGGATCATGACGTTCCAATGCGGCCAACGCTTCATCCAAGTCGATAAGCTCAGCCGCATCGGAGGACATGCCCGCAAGATCATCGGAGGACACGCTGGCGAGCACATCATCGAGCGGCATTTGCACACCAGCCCCACCTCGTTTTTCGGCGTATCTGGCTCGAGCGCGGTCGACCAACATGCGGCGGATGGCGCGGGCAACCGTTGCCAAAAGATGCGAACGGCTTTCGAAAGTGATGGGTTGGCCACCAGCCAATCGCAAGTAGACTTCATGGGCAATCTCGGTGGCTTGGACCGACACAGGCATAAACTCTTTCGAAACTGCGTGTTTGGCCAGTGCACGCACTTCCTCGTAGACGCTCTCCCAGAGCTTTTCGGAAGCTGCGCAGTCCCCCAGACGAGCTCTTTCAATCCAAACCGTTATGGATTCTTTATCGGCCACCAAACACCTGTGATTTTTCTTCTTGATCGCGATCCATTTACGAAATACCAATACTCTTTCCAAATGCGTAGCACTGGCAAGGAACGGCAAAGCCGAGTGACAAGAATAATGCGGATACGCGTGCAATGCAGTGCAAAAGAAAAACAAATTTTAGCGAGTAGTATCGTTGTAGTTCCGATTCAGGCCGTCGCCGGGTATCCCGATAGGCTTCAAGATCGGAACGCACGGTACGAATGTACTTCCGGTGGTGTGGGCGATGCATTCCTAGAGCGAAAGATGGAGGGTTGAGAATTTCTCAAGGTTGCCCTTCACTGTTGCTTGTGCTCGCAATTTTTGCGGGCTATTTCTTCGCTAACGACTCGCGTAGCGGTTGAGGCCAGCATTGCAACGCCGATCGAAACCGCTGCGAACAAGGCAAACACACGGGCGGTTGTAACCCCGCGTCGGTTTTGCGTTTCGTCTAGGATCGACGCGATTCTGGATTCGATGCGTTTCGAGTGAGAGGCAAATGTTGTGTTGCGATTATTCTTCGGATTCCCCGCAATTGCTTAAACCCTAGTTTAATCGAATGCGTACATTTTCGATGTCCCTTTGATTCGCGCCCCAATCTCATCTTGCGCGAACCTTGTCTCGAATCTACTCTCGTGTTCAGGGGAATTGAAAATGGCTCAACGCATGCGACGTGCTTTTACCTTGGTCGAGCTTCTGGTTGTAGTCGCCATCTTGGGAGTCCTGATAGGGCTGCTGTTGCCGGCCGTGCAGTCTGCGCGCGAGGCGGCGAGGCGTATGAAGTCCCGGCCGAGTTACGTCGATGAATATGCCGGCACAGGGATGAACCCGCCCACCTCCGAGCCTGCCGCTGCCCGTGCTCGCATTACTAGCTTCTCTGCCGTCGTCACGTTAAACCCGCGGCTTAGCGTTGGCACGGCGACCGCGGAATCGATCTATGAAGCGCAGTTTAAAGGGAAACTGCGGGCCACTGGAGTTCTTGGCGGAAAGGACGGTAAACAGATTTGCGAAATCGAACTCCCTCTACCGCCTCAAATCATTTCACTAACGGAACTTCGCATCACCAGGAACTCACAGTCCAGCGAAAATGTTTCTGTTCGAAATGGCAAACTGGTTTTGCGAGGCGAGTTAGGAAGCGATGTTGACGTGTTTGAAGTCGAATACAACGCGGTCGGCAAAGGAGTCTACGAATTAGCCGTGGCCCCGGGCGGGATCCTCGATGAATATCATGTTCAACTCATAGCCAATGGTTCCGACGTTCGAATGCTGGATCTGTCGCTACAACCGACCAGCCTTTCGCGGACCACAGGCGAAAGCCGATACGATTGGAACTACGATCGACTTTTGTTTGGTCGGCCCGTTCAAGTTGACGTGCTCGGAATCGCCCCTATCGATCGATTGGGTGAACTCACTTGGCTCGGGCCATTAAGTGTCGTGGCGTTCGGCATCTTGATAGGGCTCGTTCTTCAAGCCATGGGGTCGGACAAATTCGATCGATGGATGCTGCTCCTGACCGTAGGAACGTTTGCGGGCGCGTACCCATTGATGTACTTTGCGCAAGAATACATCCCTTTGCTGCAAGCAATATGTGTTTCGGCGGCGGTATGCATTTTGATTATCGGGGTGAGATCGATATCCTTGGTAGGATTCGTTCCGAGCCTGTTCGGTGTGATTTTTCCCGCTGCTGCGATTATGGCAGGGACACTTACAGCTGCGATTTGGCCTTCGATGCAAGGGATCTTGTTGACATGCTTTGCCCTCGTTTTTTTTGTTGTCTCGATGCTCTTGATTCCCCGAATCAACGCGAGAGGATCGGGCTTTTGGAATTTAGGTGGCCCGGAGGTCGGGATTAGTAAGGTCTAAGGCGAGTGACTCGATACGGCTTCAAAATTCTTTGCAGCCTTGCCCGATCGGACTAAATGCTGGAGTGAGTTCGGCGAAAGAAAAACGATTGGTGGCTTGACAGAATTCTGCTATTCTGAGTTTTCGAAGTTTCTTTTAAGTCCTAAAGAAGACCTACACGATCAAATAGCTTTCGTTTCAAGAGGGAATCTACCTTATGACGTTGACGCCGCTCAAGTATCTAAAAAATAGGGATATGCAGTTCAAACCGTTCGTCCTTTTTCTTTGCGCGTTTCTTTGCGCGTTTCTTGTCGTATGCTCTCCCGTGATCGCTCAAGAGAAGAAGGACAGAAAAGCGGACAAACAGCGCATTGATGCGAAAGACCTGCCAACATGCGATCGTAAACTGACTTACAAGTCCGTCGATGGCAAGTCGTTTCAGTTGCACGTATTTGAGACTGGGCCGAGTGAAGCTGGGCCGAATTTGCCCGCAAACGACAACCGAGCTGCGATTGTGTTCTTTTTTGGTGGGGGCTGGAATAACGGCGATCCCAAGCAATTCTATTCCCAGTGTCGAGCGCTGGCAGATTTGGGAATGGTCGCGATGTCCGCTGAGTATCGCGTGGCTTCTCGCGATCAGTCGAAGGTCATTGATTGTATTGCCGATGCACAGGACGCGATCGCTTTTGTACGCAATCATGCCGCTGAATTAAAAATCGATCCGCAGCGTATTGCAGTTGGAGGTGGGAGTGCGGGTGGTCACTTGGCCGCCGCAGTCGCAACCCTAAACTACCGCGGAACTCAAATCGGCAGATCCAAGGCGGATTACCGCCCAAACGCCCTCATTCTTTTTAATCCAGCCTTGATCCTGGCTCCGACCGGAACGGTGCTTGATCGAGATTTAGAGCGGGTGGGAAACCTTGCGGAACGCATTGGAGATAAACCCGCATCGGCTTCGCCCTTTCATCATTTGAGCAAAGACCTACCACCCACGATGATTTTTCATGGCCAAGCCGATACAACCGTTCCTTACTCAACGGTGGAATTGTTTCGAGACAAAGCCAAGATGTTGGGGTGCGACTGTCGGCTTATGGGGTACGAAGGGGAGGGGCATGGATTCTTCAATCAGGGGCGTCCAAAGTATTTAGAAACACGCGATTCGATGATCGCCTTTTTAAGTGAGTTCAAGTATCTTCCCGCAGTAAAGCAGTGATAGCGTAATTGCCTTGAATCATGAGGATAGGCCTAGGCCAAAAATGCACGAAGAAAAAGGGAAGTCAAAGCCTTTCATTCGGGCCTGCCCCGATGGAGGCAGCAATTGGCAGCTACCTTCATAACCAATGCGTCAGCGCAGGCTCTCCGTCGGTTTTTAACCGGCGGAAGCATCGTCACGCCCCGCCAGACGTTGCTTCCACCGAGATTAACTCAGCGAAGAGCGAATAGTCCGATTGGAATTGTAGCCGCCAATTATCGCCCCGCTGGGATGAACCACAGCGGTAGCGGGACGCATTGCTCTTCTTCCGCGTTGAAATAGGATTCGTCAAGACTCCAATGCGGGGGTATCAGAGATCAAGCTACCACTCAAGCTACAGCAGGCTATCCAGCAACAATCGAAGTTTTCTCAGTTCTTGACGCATGTCCATGCCTTCCATTGGAGTCATGTCGACACTCAACGCTTGGTCGTAGCCAACCGCTTGCAAAAGAGTAATGATGCGCCCGTATTCGATTTCGCCTTGACCAACTCGCACTTGCAATTGGTCTTTTTTCGAGTCTCGCAAGTGCACGTGATAGACGTACTTAAGCAACTTTTCGTAATTTTTGTTACGGTTATTGCTGCACAGGTACTGGCTTGGATCCAGCGTCAAACCGATGCCAGGAACGTAGTCGCAAAGGTTTTTTACGGTATCAGGATCTTCGCTTAGGCGGCCAATTTGGCTTTTCAGGCCGATTCGGACCCCCCGGTCCGCTGCGATTCCGACTAGTTTTTGCAGATGTTCGACTTCCTGGTTAAACGGAGTGCCATGCTCACCGCTCGGAATGGTCAGCGAAACCACCTTCGTAGCCTTCGCTAGATCGCAGATTTTGGCAAATCGTTCGTAGTGAACCTCGCCCTCTGCGGTGATCTTGACGTTATAACTGCAAATATCCAGACGGTGCGTGTCACGGACTAAACGCAGGCATTCATCGTATTCCTCCACGATCCTGGCAGGCGGCATTTGGATGCCGTTGTCGTCAAAGACGATTTCCACACAAGTGAATTCCAGGTCGCTAAGGACCTCGATAACCTCGGGGAACGGAAGATTAGGGAAACAATCAGTTGATGCGGCAACAAACACGACGTTAAGCACTCCTTTGGATTAGTTAACTTTTAGAATAGTCAACTTTGAGCACCCATTATCCGCGGGAACGGCAACCTGACAACCATGCTTTCAAAACATGTCCTCAATTGATCCACTACAAACATCTTTGAGTCGACTCGGCTCCCAAGCCCAGCCTCCTCCCATTTCCGAGAAATCGACTTCCCAGCCTACTCCGCCGTTGGAGGTCGGCACTCCGTTGCAATTTATCCCAGGAATTGGGCCGCAGCGCGTGGAATTGTTTCACAAACTAGGGGTCCGTAAGGCAATTGACTTGCTTTTTTTGTTCCCTCGTAGCTATCAAGACATCGCTCCCTACCAGTCCATCACAGAACTTGAACCGGGCGTTCGTGCCAGCGTTATTGGTCAAATTGTGGATATGGACCAACGCGTTAGCTTCGAAGGACGCAGTAGCGTTGGAATCTTGCTGGCCATTGACGGCGGCGGTTACGTTCGCTGTGTTTGGTACAACCAGCCCTTTCGAAGGCAGCAATTCCTGCACGGAATGCGGGTAATCGCAACCGGAATGGCCAAATCGACCGGAATATCGTTTGAGATGCGGCACCCTGAAACGACGATTCTAGCCGTAGACCAGCCGTTGCCCGAAGCCAAGCCGATTCCTGTTTATCCCTTGACGGAAGGTCTGCAGCAACGCCACGTTGCCAGCGCAGTGGCAGCGGTTCTAGAACGTCTCACCGACTCGATCGACGAAGCCCTCCCAGAATCCATTCGATTGCTGGCCAATCAGTCCACCCTCAAGGTCGGTGATAAGTCTCCGAACAGCAGCACGGATACAAAGACTCCGCCCCTACTTGGAATTGCACAAGCCCTTCGATCCATCCATCAACCCAATACCGTCGATGAAGCCAACGAAGCGCGACATCGATTCATTTTCCAAGAGCTATTTGTCTACCAACTAGCCTTGGCCATGCGTCGCCATCGATTGCAACACGACAAGCCGGCACCGAAAATCCTGGCAACTCCCATGATTCACGCTCGCATCCTGAAGCGATTCGGGTTTGAACTGACTCGCGACCAATTGCTAGCGATCGAAGATGTACGCAACGACATGGCTCAGGATGTGCCCATGAATCGGTTGATCCAGGGGGATGTAGGGAGCGGCAAAACCGTTATTGCGCAATACGCGATGCTCAACGCAGTTGCGAGCAAGCAGCAAGCGGCTCTTATGGCTCCGACGGAACTTCTGGCGCGACAGCACTTCACCCGGCTTCGAAAACAGCTGTCCGGCAGTCAAGTCATGATTGAATTGCTAGTCGGTTCCATCACTCAACGTGAACGCACCGAGCTTTTGCAACGCATTGCCATTGGAACCGTCGATCTAGTCGTTGGTACGCAATCGCTATTGAGCGAACAGGTTCAGTTTGAAGCATTGGGGCTGGTTGTCATCGACGAGCAGCACAAATTTGGCGTGCAGCAGCGCGCCAATTTGCGAGAGTCCAGATTAGTTCCTCATTACTTGGTTCTATCGGCAACTCCCATTCCACGCACCATCGCCATGACCATTTTTGGCGATCTCGACGTTTCCGTTTTGCGTGACAAACCACCTGGCCGCGCCACGGTGCATACTTATTTGGGGAGCACGGCACAGCAAGGCAAATGGTGGGAGTTCGTCGTGAAGCAGATCCAAAGCGGCCGCCAAGCCTACGTTGTCACCCCTCGCGTCGAATCCGATCCAGAAGAAGAGATTGTGGGGGCGGAGCAAGTCTTCCGTCAATTGCAAGAAGGGCCATTGGCAGGACTTCGTATTGATTTGCTGCATGGCCGCATGGACGGAAGCGACAAGCAATCGAAGCTGGATGCCTTTACCTCAGGGCATACTCAGGTCCTCGTTGCAACAACTGTGGTGGAGGTAGGCATCGACGTCCCGAACGCCACTGTCATGACCATCTTGGATGCCGATCGTATGGGCTTAGCCCAGCTCCATCAATTGCGAGGGCGCATTTCCCGAGGAAGTTTTCCTGGCTATGTTTGCGTCTTCGCAAAACCAGGAGTTGCACCGGAGGAGAATGCTCGGCTAAGCGTGTTAGCGTCAACCGACGACGGCTTTCGGTTGGCTGAACAAGACTTGCAAATGCGAGGACCGGGCGACTTGCTCGGTACCAAGCAGATAGGATTACCACCCTTGCGGATCGCCGACTTGGTCAGGGACTCGGAAGTTCTAGTGCATGCGAGAGGAATCGCTAAGTCAATCGTTGAAAAGGACCCGAATCTCGATTTGGCTGAGCACGCCAAATTAAAACGTCAGGTGACACAACGGCACGGGGCCGTGGTCGCACTAGGCGACGTGGGATAGCAAAATTGGGAGTGCGGGAATTTATCCCAGCTTGAAGATCCTCCGGACGAGGCTTGTCAAGACAGGTGGACGAGGACCTGGCTGGGCTGTGCGACAAATAGAAGAACGAAAAATGCGTCGATGCGAGTTTTGTTCCGTTCTGCGATCTGGCCTTTCAGGTTGGTCGATCTGGCCTTTCAGGTTGGTCGGGGGCTTGTCCCCCTCCAACCTTGTTTTGGCGTCCTAAAGGCCGACATTCGCGAATCGACCGGTTCCCCTCAGCTTTGCCCGCCTCCGGCGGGCAAAGCTGAGGGGAACGGCAGTTGGGACGCCCATTGTAGTACGCCAAAACGCATCCGTCGGGGGCAAGCCCCGAACGGCTGGGCAAGCCCCGAACGGCTGGGCAAGCCCCGAACGGCTGGGCAAGCCCCGAACGGCTAGGCAAGCCCCGAACGGCTGGGCTAAGTCCTATTGCCCGCTAGCGACCCGTGAGATGATTTCATTGTCAAAATAATTGGTGGACATGCCTGCATCAACCACCAACGTCTGAGCCGTAATCCCGGACGAACGCGGACTTAGCAAGAACAGTACCGTGTCTGCAACTTCCTGCGTTGTGACGCCAGTGCCACGCGGAATGGCCTTCTCCGCAAAAAGATAAGCGTCTACGTAGCCCGGTATGCCAGCCGACGCACTTGTTTTCAACAGTCCGGCACCGACCGCATTGAAGCGGATCTTGGAAAAACGACTAAACGATTTCGATAAGAAGGCGAGAGAGGAATCAAGCGCGGCTTTGACGGGAGCCATGAATCCATAGCTTTCGCTGGCCATCCGCGTCGTGGAGATACCGATGGTCACCACCGAGGCGGTCGGTGCGAGCAGATCCTTGATCGCGTTGCTAACTGCAATGAACGAAAAGCAAGAGATATCCATGGCTTGAAGGAATTGTTTGCGAGTTGTCTCATGGAATGGCTTCATTCCGTCGCTGTAGTCTGCAAACGCGATGGAATGGACGAATCCATGAATCGGTTCTTTGTTGGTTGCCAACTCGATTGCAAGTGAGCTTATTTGCGATTCGTCTTCGACATCGCAAATCCAAATTGGACTGTTAGGAAACAACTTGCTTACTTCGTCTTTTCGCTTCTGACTTCGAACCACGTACTCAACCGCCGCGCGGTTGGCTTCGAGGGCTTTGCCGATGAAGTAGGCAACGCTCTTTCGATTGGCGACACCCATCACAACGAAACGCTTTTCTTCGATCTGCAAATAGGACATGAGATTGGGATTCTTTGAACGGTATTGCATTTAACGACGGCCTTTGCCGCCGCTCTTTTTACCTTTTGGGCCGCCGAAAGATCTGCCTCCGCTTGCTTTCTTGCCCGCAGGGCCAGAACGCTTTCCGCCCCCAAACGAACGGCCAGGTCGCGATGTTGAACCTTCTGAGCCAGTCGATGCAGCGCCTCCTCCGCCAAAGCTTTCCCGTGGTGCTCCAGCCTTCTTCCCACCGAAGCCGGAACCGGCTCGGGCAGCTCCCTTGTTAGGACGATTGGAACCCGGTCGGCCCGTCGATACGCCAAGTCGACTGGATGGGCCTCCCTTGCGACTTGATGAACCGCCGGTTCTGCCGCTCGAACTGCTCGATCGCCCTTTCTGTCCGCTATTGGGTCCAGTTGGTCGGCCAGTTCCCTTCTTGCGAGCGAAGCCGGGGGCACGTTCTCCACCAGCGCTCTGCCTGGTGGATGGCTTGCTAGGACTTGGACTACGATCCCCACGTGTTTGCTGCGGTTTCTTTCGAGGAGTCGGTCGGACCTCGACTTCTTCGTTGTCGGCAGCCTCTTCGGAATCGTCATCTTCCATGTTATCTTCTATGTCATCATCGTCATCGAAGCTCTCGAAGCCCATGCCTGACGTGTCGAATTCATCGTCGTCAAAAGAGGCTTCCTCCATCGAGCCTTCGTCGTCGTCACTGTAGCTCAAGACCTTACCGCGTCGCACATTTCCGTCGAGCGATGGACCTGAGTTCTTGACAAGTACCGAGTCTTGGAAGCCTGCATCCTCGGTATCTTGATCTTCGGGTTCGCTGTAAGGATTTTCTGATAGAGGTGGCAAAGTGTCCATCGAGTCGTCTCGTTTGGATTTTTTCTTTACTTTTTGGCTCTTTGTTTTGACAGGCTCTGAGATGTCTGACTTAGCAATGGCTTCCAATCGATCTTCCTCGGAATTCGCTCCGATGCCGCTCATTTCAGCCGACCGATGCCTGTCTTTTTCTTTGCGTTGGATCTTCTTTTCACGCTTGATTTCTTCGACAGCGTTGTACAACTGAGCTACTTCTTCTTGAGACAATGGACGGTAGCTACCTTCGGGTAGTGTCGCCAACCGGAGAGGCCCAATAGCCAATCGTCGCAGAGTAATAACCTTGTGACCCAGCCTCGCCAGAACGCGTCGGATTTCGCGATTCTTGCCTTCGCTTAATGTGATTTCGATTTCGGTACAACCTTTTCGAACACGACGGATCTTGGCACCGTCCACTCGAGCGAATCCTTCCGCCAAATAGATCCCGCGTTGCAAGCGACGCATGGAGTCCATTTCGACTTGGCCAGCAACAAGAACGTAGTAACTTTTGGGAACGCTATTGCGTGGGTGTGCCAAGCGTTGAGCGAGTTCACCATCGTTGGTCAGCAGAATCAGCCCTGTACTCGAGGAATCCAATCGACCGACAGGAAAGAGTCGATTTTGGCCGGGGACCAAATCGATGACTCGAGGCCTGCCCTCTGGGTCGCTATTGGTGCACAAAACACCCGCTGGTTTGTGAACTGCAAAATAGAGTGGTCGATGACGCTTCAGGGGTTCACCGTCGACGGAGATCTTGGCGGTATCTGCGTCCACTTTGACGCCAACTTGGGTAATGGTCTTGCCATCGATTTCGACTCGTCCGTCGGTGATAAGTTCGTCCACTTGTCGGCGAGACCCTAGTCCCGCAGCGGCCAAAAGTTTATTGATACGCTGTTCTCCGGTAAGTACCGACGGAGTTTCAGTACGGGGCCGCTTTGGCTTAGACATGGCAATGCAATCACTCTACGAAAGAATTCAAAAACACTGTCGTGCAACCGCTCAAAGATCGGTTGGCAGCGTCTCACGACGCAGCAACTCTAGCAAAAGCACCCCACTAGGCGAGCTCTGGTCAGCGATGGTAAATTCGATTTACCTCGAAATTGGCTCTGCGGATGAGTGGCACAGTCTCAAAGGAATGGCCTCATCTGGAAATGGGGGTGTCGTATCTGCTAGCCCACAACTGCAAGCCTGCTAAATTAATCAATGAATATGCATTTTGTCAGGGCAAATACAGACTTATTTACCAAAACGATCGTGAAAGTGACACATGGCAATCGAAGTGACATGGCTCGGGCATTCTACATGGTGGATTGAATCGGGCGCAACCAAGATCCTGTTGGATCCTTTTATTGGCGGCAACCCTGCCGCCAAAGTCGAGCCAACGAGCCTTAATCCCACCCACATCCTAATTTCCCACGCCCATTACGATCACATTGCCGATGCCGTCGAAATCGCTCGTCGTTCCAAGGCACTCGTGATTTCCAACTATGAAATCGCGACGTGGTTGGAATCCAAGCACGGAATTCAAGGCGTTATGGGAATGAATTTAGGGGGAAAAGTCCACTTGCCGTTCGGAAGTATTCAATTCACACCAGCTGTCCATTCCTCAAGTTTGCCTGATGGGTCGTATGGCGGCGCATGCGGCGGGTTCCTGATCGAGTTCAAAACCGTCGATGGGAAGCATTCCGATGCCGAATTTCCCTACCGCCTATACTATACCGGCGATACCGCATTGTTTTCAGACCTGCGCTTGATCGCACGCAACGGAGTCGATTGCTTGATTGTCCCAATCGGAGATCTGTATACGATGGGCCCTGAAGAAAGCATCGATGCTATTGAGTTGATTCGCCCGAAAATGGTGTTACCCACACACTACAACACTTGGCTTCCTATCGCTCAAGACGCAGCTGCGTGGGTTCAGGCGGTCCATCAACGCACCAGTGCTCGCGCGGTCGCACCCGAGGTAAACTCGGTATTGCGATTGGAGAAAAACGTTGACGTGTAATGCGTGATGCAACTGCGATGAAGAACCAAACGATCGCGGCGCGATCAACCCCATCAAACCGAAAATAGAGCCAATGCCAACTAGCCGATTTGAATACCGCGATTATTTAGCGGAGATTCGCAAAAGACGAAAAGAAAAATCCAGCGGAGAGCAAGACTCATTTCATTCGACAATGAGTGGCAAAGAAAAGGATGAATTGGTTTCTCGTTCACACCGGAGTTTTTGGAAACTTTTTAGGTCGTTTTGGGGGCTGTTGAGGGGCTTTCGAGGGAAGATCCTGTTTGGGCTTGGAACGGTTACTATTGCTACAGTTCTCGCGCTCATTCCGCCACTAGGAACCAAATTGGCGATCGATTGCGCATTGACCGTTCCAGTCAAACCACTTCCCACTTGGTTGAACGAAACGTTGGGTCAACCTTCACCGATGTCGTTGCTCGTGTGGATCGCCGTTTTGGTGGCAGGGGTGACGTTGGTGAGGACAGTGATCTATCTTTTGGGGAGATGGAGCTGTACTCAAGCCGTCAATCAAGTGCAGATGTCCGTTCGAAGTCGTGTGTTTGAACACATGCTCCACATGCCGTTGCACAAGATTCAACAACTCAAATCTGGCGGTGCCACCAGCCTGTTGCGAGAAGATGCAGGGG
>JAYTVM010000560.1:0-39792 GCA_043743995.1 Pirellula sp.
GTGGCACGCTCTGAGGCTGTGATTTTTTCGAATCTGAAGAAAGTACCCATCACGCTCCGCGTGATGTTTCCTCAGAAACCAAAGGTTTTTGAACTGCGAAAATCACGCGGAGCGTGATTGGTACTTTAAAATCACAGCCTCTCAAAGGTACGAAGGGCGTGGTGAATCGCTAGCTAGCTAGCTAGCGACATTTGCCACACTTCGCACGCCCATCGCTAATCGCATTGGGCGTGCCACACGGTGGCCAGGCCTCGCCTAAGACCAATTGGAGATCGAGTGAGCATTTTCGATGTGGGAGCGTGGGGCGGTGCCTTCGTAGCGGGCCCATTCGATGCCCATGAAAATGCATGCGAGGAACATAAAGATGGCCGCAAGGATCATCATCATCGTGTAAATGGAAATGGGGTGCTTTGCGGCTGCCATGCTTTTTCAATCAATACTTTAGATAAGAATGGATTCTGGAGGAGAGACAATAACGGGGTGCTGTTAGTTGATCTTGGCAGCAACTTTATCACCAGCTTGGATGTAACCTTTGCGGAACGACGCGAGGATCTGACCGATCGCTTTGTCGTCTTCTATTTTCTTGATTTCGATACGACCGAGGTATTGTCCACCGCGATAAACTTCGAGGGTGTGTCCCGCTCGGAGCCCATCATCGCGTCCGACAGAAACCACAACTTGTTGGCTGCTGTTCACGGCCAAAATTTCGCCTTTGAGGTCCATGGGTGGCACATCATCGAAATTTTTGATGCCGGCTGCTAACAACGCAGCGGTGGCGGTTTCGGATTTGGCTTGGTAGAGCGTTGCGTCCGATTGGAGACGGGCCATTTCCTCTTTCAAATCCAATTCAATGCTCAACAAAGCATTCAATTTGTCGGTTTGGGTGATCACCAATTTGCGTTGGTTATTTCGATCGGTGATGATCTTATCGATCTCAGTTTTCAGCGTTTCGTTTGCTTTGGTTAGGGAAGCCACTCGATCGATTGTTTCGGAAAGTTTTTGAGTCTGGATGGTCAGCGTGGCAGCTTTTCCGTTCAATTCCGTATTGGCTTGAGCTAGTTGTTCTCGGGCGGTTCCTAGCTGCGTTTGCAATTCAGCCAGTGCCGTCTTTCTAGCCAATTGTTCTTGCGCATGTGACGTCTTTTGTTCCTCTATGGTTTTCTTCAACGCATCGTTGGTTCTCTCCAGGTTTTTGGACAGAGTTTGAAACTCAGAAACCCTTTTCTTGTGATCGATATGAGAAGAATTCGCAAGCAGCGAAACAATGAAAAAAGCCACGCTTAGAAGTAAGACCAATAAAGTGAAAATTTTGCCGAGGAGTGTCATTTGGCATCCGCTGGTAATAAAGCGACAGGCTGGTGGAGCAAGCGAGCGAAACCAACCGTAAAAAGGGAATGGCCTTTGCTCGGGTGAAAAGGAGACGGCAATTCACCAGCAAATGAGTATAGTTCGGCAAAATCTAGCCTGTCAACGAAAGCAGAAATTTTGACGTGATTGCTATTTCCCTTTTGGTTCTAGGGGCGGCCCGAAGCCGTTTAAGACGGTTTTGCCGATCAATCCAGTCACCTCCAGGGCTTCGATACGCGACTTTCATCGCATGGCTGCGTGAGAATGCCCTTGGTTCCCGGTTAAAACTGGGATATCTTCTACAGTCATCCAGTGGCGAACTATTTTGCCACAATTCGACCGCTTATCCTAACTCGACGATCGACCAAGAAATCTTTGTATGAGTTCGCCAGCAACCTCGGCCCCTCCCCAGTCTTTCCTTCTTCGCCACGAATTTCTAATCCGACGATTGCACTCCTTGAGCGGGTTAGTTCCAGTCGGAGCCTACATGTGCGTCCACTTGCTCACCAACGCGAGCTTGATCGGAGGATCGTCGGTATTTCAAAATAATGTCTTCGCGATTCACAGCCTGCCGCTTTTGCCCGTGATTGAATGGAGTTTTATTTTTCTACCGCTCATTTTTCACGCCGTGGTAGGCGTATGGATAGCCCGAAGCGGGAAATCCAACGTGCAACAATATCGATTGGCCGGAAATCGACGATACACTTGGCAGAGGATTACTGGCTACTTGGCGTTTGTGTTCATTTTCACGCACGTCTTCCATTTGCACGGATGGTTTCAAAACGATTGGTGGCTCAAGAACATTGCAGAACCGATTGGTATGGCACAGTTTCGTCCCTACAACGCGGCCAGTACCTTAGCGACTGCTTTGAAAGGGTTCGTTTGGCCGATCTTCTACGCTCTCGGCGTATTGGCTTGCACGTTTCATTTGGCAAATGGTATTTGGACAGCGGGTATTACGTGGGGTGTTTGGCTGACACCGAAATCGCAACAACGAGCCAGCATCGCATGTACGTTGTTCGGTCTTTTTATCGGAGCCGCAGGGCTCAGTTCGCTGGTTGCGGTTAAGAACACGAATGCAGATGAAGCAGCAAAAATCGAAAACGAAATGTACGAAGCCAGGATCCAAGCACATACGATCACGCCGGACTCCCACAAGCGATCCAGCGGGCATACGGTCGAAGAGCCAAAACCGGAACCGGTGAAATAACTGGAAAACGGCTTTGATGGCAAAATCGCCTTTATTTCAAATCGATCGCAAAGTTATTTCTCTCCCTTGCTATCGGTTTACAAAGAAAACAAAAAGTTCCTAGAACCTAACTGAACACGCACTTTGCAAACGGTAAATACAGATGGGCAGTAATCGAGTTTTGGTGGTTGGCGGCGGATTGGCTGGTTTGGCAGCGACGATGAAGCTGGCCGAACTGGGTGTTTCCGTGGATTTGTTGAGTTTGACGCCAGTCAAAAGGTCTCACAGTGTGTGCGCTCAAGGGGGGATCAACAGTGTCAGTGACATGACTCGCCAGGATGGAGACGACGAGTGGAAACACTTCGATGACACTATCTATGGCGGTGACTTCCTTCAAAATCAGCCGCCCGTCAAGGAAATGGCTTACTGGGCACCCAAGGTTATCGATTTGATGGATCGCCTGGGTGTGACGTTCAATCGAACACCCGAGGGGTTTATTGATCGTCGACGATTCGGCGGAACCCTTTACAAACGAACCGCTTTCGCGGGTGCGACCACTGGCCAGCAGCTCCTGTATGCATTGGATGAGCAAGTCAGGCGTCGTGAGAGCGAAGGGCTGGTCAAAAAGTATGAATTCTGGGATTTCCTCGGCCCGATTTTGGACGAAAACGGTCGCTGCGTGGGTGCGACGGCTCAAGACATGGTCAGCATGCAAATCAGGGCTTTTCCGGCAGATGCAGTGGTTGTGGCCACCGGCGGCAATGGCCTTATCTATGGTCGATCGACCATGTCGGTCTTTTGTACAGGCAGTGCGGCTAGTCGATGTTTCCAAGTCGGTGCCAACATGGGCAACCCGGAGTTCATTCAGGTTCACCCGACTGCAATCCCAGGAGCGGACAAGCTGCG
This sequence comes from Pirellula sp., assembly GCA_043743995.1. Taxonomy (GTDB): domain Bacteria; phylum Planctomycetota; class Planctomycetia; order Pirellulales; family Pirellulaceae; genus JBKCUI01. Next base: position 3,443 of record JAYTVM010000560.1, read on the forward strand.
ATTGATGAGCGAATCGGCTCGCGGAGAAGGGGGGCGAGTGTGGGTGCCCCGAAAACCAAACGACTCCCGTTACCCCAAGGAAATCCCAGAAAACGAACGATACTACTTCCTGGAGGAACGATTTCCAAAGTACGGTAACTTGGTGCCTCGAGACATTGCCACGCGTGAAATTTTCAATATTTGTGTCAACGAAGGTCTTTCGGTCGATCCAAGTCGAATGAGTGTGTATTTGGATCTGACACATATCCCACGAGCCGAACTGGATCGCAAGTTGGGTGGGATCCTAGAAATCTACGAAAAGTTTCAAGGGGTCGATCCACGCGAAGAGCCGATGAAGATTTTCCCAGCCGTCCACTACAGCATGGGAGGGCTTTGGGTCAATTACGAAGCCAATGCAGACGGAGGCTTGTTGCCAGGTTCGCCTAAAAACCAATCGACTAGCGTACCCGGTTTGTATGCAATTGGTGAATGCGATTATCAGTACCATGGTGCCAATCGACTTGGTGCGAACTCTCTGTTGAGTTGCATCTTCAGCGGTTTGTTCATGGGGCCAGGGATCATTAACTGGATGAAGGGGAACAAAGCCTCAAGCGATTTGCCCAAGAGCATTTACGAAAAGGCCATCGCCCTCCAAGAAGCCCGTCATAAAAAGCTTCTATCGAATTCGTCCGGGGACGAAAATCCATACTTGATTCACCAAGAACTAGGCGATGTGATGACACGAGCAGCGACCGTGGTGCGCGACAACAATCAACTGGTCGAATCGTACGACAAAATTTGTCAGTTGAGCGACAGGGCTGCTAAGTGCGGGCTATCGGATACTGGAAGTTGGACCAACCAGAACGTGATCTTTACCAAGGCGGTTCAAGATATGTTTCCAGTTGCAAAATGCATTCTGAAGGGTGCGCTGCAACGCGATGAAAGTCGCGGCGCCCACTTCAAACCAGCTTTTTCCATGCCGAGTTTGTCGGCCACCGATCCGGTAGAAAAACGGGCGGAAGCAGAGGGTTGGTGCGATGCCTTCGAAGCGAACAACAAAAAGTTCTTGAAGTCAACGGTGTGTACATGGAACGGAACGGAACCGGACATCACGTACGAAGAAATCGATACGCGATTGCTCCCACCACGCCCTCGGCTGTACGGATTGGTTGGCGCCGAAGTTATTGAGCAAGTCTGGAAAGAACGTACTGCAACCAACTCGGTAAAGAATTCCGAATCGGAAAAAAAGCAGCTTGTTGCAGCCAACTAGGACTGTTCGAGCAGTCCTTAGCTTTTTGCCTATCGCTTGCCATATCAAACCATTTCAACAACTCAATCGCGAATAGTACCCATGATTGCACCAGGAAACGAAGCTTCCGCCAAACGCCGCCCTTCCAAAGTCAACGTTCGAATCCTGCGACAGGATGGGCCCGGCCTACCTGCGTATTGGGAACGGCACCAAGTCGCTTATGAACCAGACATGAATGTAATCAGCATGTTGCAGAAAGTCGCTGCGCAAGCCAAAACGAGCGATGGCAAAAGCGTGGCACCCGTGGCTTGGGACTGTGGGTGCCTTGAGGAAGTCTGCGGTTCTTGCACGATGGTTATTAATGGCCGCGTACGTCAAAGCTGCAGCGCGCTGGTGGACCGATTGCTCGAAGACGACGCGAACGAAATCGAACTCCGTCCGATGACCAAGTTTCCAGTGGTTCGCGATTTGGTAATCGATCGTTCGAGAGTCTTTCGTGCCCTTCAAAAAGTCAAAGCTTGGATTCCCGTCGACGGCTACTACGACATGGGGGCTGGGCCTCGCATCTCGCGGGAAGAGCAAGAACAGAATTATCCGCTGAGCCAATGCATGAGCTGTGGCTGCTGCTTGGACGCTTGCCCGCAGTACACCAAGATCGAAATCCAACGACAGCCTGGCGAATCTGAAGAGGATTACACAGCACGCAAAAATCTAGCCTACGACCAGGCATTTATGGGTGCCCATGCGTTATCCCAAGCCATGTTGTTTAATGCGCACCCAGTTGGCAAGAACATGGCCAGCGAACGCATGGACGCATTGACATCGGCGGGTGGCATCCAAGATTGTGGCAACGCCCAGAATTGTGTGGCAGTTTGTCCAAAGGAAATCCCGCTGACGACATCCATCGCGCGAGCCGGCCGGGCCACAACTATTTATGCAATCAAAAAGATCTTTGATCGATAATCGTGGCGGATGCTGCTAGCATCCGAGCCGACGCTGGCAATTAGGCGAGCGGCAGACTGAAATCGACCTGCCTGCGATTCAGGTAAAAACCACTTTGCCGCTCACCTTAGCATTCGAGCCGACGCTGGCAGCGTCGGCCACGACCTGGGGATTTGCACTAACTCACTTCCAACAGAAATTGATTGCAGAGCTCTTCGATGCGTTCGGAAACTCGCTGGGCTTTTTCCGAATTACTAAGATCAATCGTTCCGCCTTGGACCCACTTCACCCACTGCGCGATGGAAAGCCCAACCGAAACTAGGTGCAACATTTTGCATTCGTCGAGGGACGCGATGGCATGGCTCGGATGTTGCTTCGCATAGGCTTCAAAGGCATTCTGCCACAGCTCGTTCTTGGAGTTGGCGTTCACGCTAAGCGCATGCCCGGAATCGTAGGATAGACTTCCAAAGAGTCGAATGAAGTCCAATACGGGCCAATCAATTCTAGCCGCCCCAAGATCGACAATCGATGAAAACCGTTTCGAGTCGTCGAGTAAAATATTCTCTCGCCATAAATCTCGCACGATCCAGTGACAAGCTCGCATTTGACATCCGCCGATCGATAGGAAGCGCTGCCAGTCCGGTCCTCGCTCCAACACAATCGCCATGCAATGTTTGAGCCTATCCGATCGTTTGTTCGAAGCGAAAAAAGTCGTTTGGTCTATCGCGATGAATAGTCGGTGGTCAAGGGACTTCAAGGCCTCCGACCGCTCCCGAAGGGAATTGGACTGCATGGATTGGAGGCCAAGTGGCCGTGCGTGCAATCGTCCAAGGACGGTCGCTAGATGAACAACCAAAGCTTTGTCGACTTGGCCCTGCGCGATGGGTTGGCCTTGGACCCAGCTACACAATGTCCATAGTTGGTCTTCGAAAGGAAGTATTAGAACGGCAGGTACTCCATGCGGTTTCCATAGGTTCAATCCTGGAAACGGGATAGCGTTTGAAGCTCCAAAACGTTTCAAACTGCGTTCGTTATCGTTAAAGATCTCGTTCGTAGCGGCCCAGAATTCAATCTTCGAAGGAGTATCGAAGCGATTAGGCCAGCTTCGAATCGAAAAGGCACCCAAGGCACATGTCAATCGCAAGATATCGGAATCACTGAAACCGTTGGATCGCCATGCACTACATTCGAACGGTTCGATTCGGTCAATTGAAATCGATTGCAATGCGATTTCAGCCAGAGTATGGATGGAGTTTTGGCTGAGCACGAACGATTCCCAAGTGGCGACACTGTCTAGAGCCGGCTAAGTTCGCTTAGCCGATCTTTGGCTTGCTTGGACAAGGAGTGGCCATCGTGATTGTTAACGACAAACTCATAGAACTTCTTGGCCACGTCGACCGCCTTCTTTTTCTTTTCCCCTTTTTGATCGACGATGAGGACTTCGCTGCAACGCCCCGCTTCAAAGGCCGATCGCGCCTGCCAGTTTTTGATGTCAGCGGGAGCTTGAGTACCACCGTAGCCAAACATGACTTTTTGAAATTCCGAAATAGCCTTGGCAAACTCGCGGTCAGCAAAGAAGACTTCACCCATCATGAAGCGGGATCTCGCTCCGATTTCATCGCGTTGGTCTTCCGCCAATTCGCTATAGAGCTGGATCGCTTCGATGGTCTTCTTTTGGTTCTGTCGAGCGTATGCGAGTTCGTATTTTGCGGTTGGCATGAGAGGCGAATCTGGCACTTTGCTTTTCAAGGCTCCGATCCAATTCTCAACCTCGATCCATTTCTTCAACTCTCGCGCAGACTGCGCACCGTGCAAGTAAACCATGGCTTTGACTTGCTCACTTACGCTTTCCGGATCAGCAGTCTTTTCCATGTTGCGGCGAGTGGATTCGTATTGCGGCCAAGCCTCAGCATACTTCTCCTGTTTGAGAAAGCATTCGGCAATCATAAACGACGAGTCAACCAGCAAGTTCCCTTTCGGGAAATCTCGAGTCTGCTTTCGGAATTGTTCGATCGCTTGATCGTATTGCTTTTGCTGGAAGAAAGCCCAGCCGAGTTTATAGAGCGACTTCTCCTGCAGGTTTGCGTCGACGCTTCGCGTGGCAGCTACGGTATACGCTTTGATGGCTCGGTCGAATTTCGAATTGTCGTATTCCGCCTGTCCAACATGGAAATAGGCCTCGGCGGCAAGCGGGCTGTCCGGATACTTAGCGGCCATCGTCTGAAAGACCTGGTTGGCTTGATCGATCTTGCCCATTGATTTCAGTGCCCAGGCAAGTTCATAGTACGCTTTGTCGAGTAACGTGAACGTTGGATAGGTATCGATCAGCGTTTGAAATGCTCCGATTGCGGAGTCCAGTTGTTCGGATGCACTGCATGCGAGTCCGAGTTCGTAAAGAGCCTTTGGCTTTTGGTCCGGGGGAAGTTTGGCTTTCATCAATTGGTTCAAGACGACGATAGCGTCTTGGGGTTTGCCAAGCTGACGCAAGCAAATCGCCTTGGCAACTCTGGCTTCGAAGCCGACTCCATCCTCGCGAGTATCCAGCGCAATGGGTTCCAGCAATTGAAGAGCAGGCGCAAACTGCTCTCGCTGAATGAGGATAAACGCTTTGCCATAGGCTGCGTACTCCAGCAGAGATTTGTCTTTGGAGGTCGACAGCACCGAATCATAGGACACCAAGGCGCGGTCAAAATCATTCAAACTCGCCGAGAGTTGCCCCAAACGAAACTCAACTTGAGTTTTGAATCGGGAATTTGGATAGTCCTTGAGAATCTTTTGAAGGGTGTTTTTGGCTTCTTCCTTTTTGCCATTGGCGTTTTGGGCTTCCGCCAAGACGACTAGGACTTCGTCCGCTTGCCCCCATTTCGCGTCCGCTTGATTTGATTTTTCAAGCGAGTCGATGGCTTGATCCAATTTCTCGAGTTTCAGTAGGCTGGCTCCTTGGAGGAACAAAGTTTCTGCCCGAGCCATTGGATCTTGCTTTTCCTTGATGGCTTTGCCGGTCAGTTCGAGCACCTTTTCGAATTGGCCGCTTAAGTATCTGGCTGCTGCGAGTCGCGTTTCCCAAGAGGATCGCAGTGGGTTCTTTGGTTCGGCGGTGATCAACTGCTCAAAGGCTGTTGCTGCGGATTCGTGTTGCCCCAACTGCAGTGTCGACTCAGCCCGGATGTAAGCCACATCGGAGGCGAGTGGATCATTTGGAAACCGTTTTGCAAACGCTTCACTCCATCGCTGTGCATCTGCTTGCACACCCATTTGGAGGGCAGCAAAGGCAGCGTTGTAGGTCGCTCGTGGTGCAATTGCGTCGTCCGGATTCTCGACGGCGATCTGTTCGTAAATGGTCCTGGCCTCGGCTTTCCCGTCTACGGTCGCGGACAGTCCATCCGCAAGGTCCATTCTGAGCAACACTACCGAGGGCGTTTTGCTAGCCCACTCGAGAGCTCGTCGAGCAATAGCGATAGCATCCGTCGGCCTGCTTTGAATGATGACAATTTGGCACATCCAGTGAGCAGCTTCGGCGGCTCGATCGTCTTTGGAAGCCAGCAAGCCTTCGAAGGATTTGAAGGCTTCGTTGAACTTTTTGTCACGCATCAGCGTTTGCCCAGCAGCCAGCGCGGAGTTTTGCGAATACTGAGACTGAGGAAAAAGTTTCGAAAGCTTCTGATAGACTTCTGCGGACTCTTTGAACTTGCCCGATTTCGCCAATGCGAAGCCGTAACGATAGAGTGCATAGTCGGCGTTGGGGCTCTTCTCAAAGTCTTTTAACGCTACGACTTCTTTCAGCAGTTGAACTGCACTGTCCGATTGATCGTCCTTGATGGCGATTTCGGCAGCCCGCATTCGCACTTCTTTTGACAGCGGATGGCTTGGGTATTTTGCTAGGAAAGCGTCGTAGTTTTCTTTGGCCAGTTTCGACTGTTGTTGTTCGTCAAAAGTAAGCGCCAGCCCAAACAGGGCATCTGGCCGTACGGACGAAGTGTCCATCGAACGATTTTGAAGCAACTGGCTGTAATGCGAAATGGCTTTGTCTAGATTGCCCAAACGAGATTCTGCTTCCCCCGCGTAGAACATAGCTTTGTCAGCAAAACTACCATCCGGATACTTATCTATTAGGGATGCAAGTACCTTGGCAGATTCCCCGAGAGCTTGCTTGCGGGCATTTCCTTCGGCTTTCATCGCTTGTTGATAGAGACTCCAGCCGAGGTTTACCAACGATTCTTCGCGTTGCTTTAGTTCTGTGTCCTGGAGAGAAATCTTGAATTGCTCAATGGCAGCCGGAAAATCGGGCTTTTCTTGTTGAAGGTAGCAAACGCCCAGAAAATGACGTGCGCTCGATGCTAAGGGATCGGCAGGATAATCTTTGAGCAATTTGTTCCACTGCTCGATGGCAAGCGGAAAGGCCCCGTTGTTCTGGGCATTGGCCGCGTCGGCAAAGATCTCTCTGGCTTTTTCCTGACGTTTCTCTTTGTCGGAAAGCTGAGCGGTGCCGGAAGTCTTGGGTTCGCCGGTGGCCGGCGCTGGCTTGGCTGGCGTGTTTTTGGCTGGTGCGCCCCCCTGTTGACCGAGCGCTTCTTGGGACTCAAGGGCCGGTGATACGAACAGGCCGGTCGCTAAGCAAGCTGCAAAGAATCGTCTGGCAGCATCTCGGTTTTTCATAGTAATCCCAATCGTAACGCTAAAAGAGCCGTATTCGATATCCAAATGCCGACAAAGGTTCGCAGGCGGTGTTGGCCGAACCAAGTCTGTAGTTTAACGTAGTAGACTCCATTCGGAAAGTTTTACCGGAAGCGTGAATGGTTTTCCTTCGGCTAGCAACGTCTGCCAGGCAAAATTCGCCTAATCACTACATCTTGAAACTTTGACCTCTTATCCTTAGCTTGCCTCAACTCTCGTCCCATATCTACCCACACTGATTCCCTAAATGCAAATCCTCGTAACCGGCGGCAGCGGATTTATTGGTTCCCATTTAACAGAACGATTATTGCAAGCTGGCAACCAGGTAACCATCGTCGATGACTTGAGCACCGGTCGGAGCGGCAATCTGAACCGTGTCCTGAGTCAACCGGGGCTGCGCTTGATTCACGCCGATCTAGGGAATCCAGTCCTCGTTCGAGAAGTTTGCCAAGATGTCGATGTGGTGTACCACTTGGCTGCCGCGGTTGGGGTGGCGTTGATTGCAAAGCACCCCATCCAAACGATACATCGCAACATCTACCCGACCCAACTCTTGCTGGACGAACTTCGTCGAATCCATTTGACGGGGCGGAAGGTTTCGATGTTCCTGGCGAGTACAAGCGAAGTGTACGGCAAGAATCCCAAAAGCGTTTGGTGTGAAGAGGATGACCTGGTGTTCGGTGCGACGACCAAACCGCGATGGAGCTACGGTGCAAGCAAAGCTATCGACGAATTCCTGGCCTTGGCATGCGTGCGTGAATGCCAAATGAACATCGTCATCGGACGTTTCTTTAACGTGTCTGGGCCTCGACAATCAGGCGCGTATGGAATGGTCCTGCCGAGGTTTGTGGAAGCTGCCATGGCCGGAAAACCGCTGGTTGTGCACGATGACGGATTGCAGCAACGATGCTTTGCACACGTATCGGATGTTGTTGGTGCCGTGATAGCCCTGATGGAAACCGAGAGTAACTATGGTCATATCTACAATATCGGGGCAGATCAGCCGATATCGATTCTTGAAATGGCCAAACGGGTCGTAGCGATCGTCAATCCGGCTGCAACGATTCAGTTTCAGTCCTATTCTCAGGCGTACAATGAAGACTTTGAAGACATTAGGCGTCGTGTGCCTGACTTGACCCGCATCCGGCAAGCGATCGGCTATGCGCCGACACTTTTCTTGGACGATATTATTCGCGACGTTTGGAATGAAATGTTGAAATGTTCTGTTGTAGAGTGACGGTAACCTTCACTCTACAACAGACCGTCAAAAACCCTAAGGGTAAAACCACGCAACGGTTCGTCTTGACGCATCCCCTCTTTGCTTGCTATATGCCTACTCCGATGCACTTTTACGAGTTGATGCCATGTGGCGGACCGAACCAATGCAGCCAGCAAGAGCCAGGGACCAGATTGCACTCTTCCAGCGTTGGCTTATAGCGTTCATCCTCATTTTCATTTCATCCCAATTGCCGGCTTGTACGAGACCATTCAAGGAGCCAGGTTCCAAGGGACTTATTGCGTCCGCAAGAGAGAGACTGTTTCCGAAGAAAGAAAAGGGACACGATCGTTTGTGGCGGCCTGACCTTGCGATCATGCCATTCGCTGAGTTCCAAGACGAAGACATCGTCATCAAGCATGTTCGCAATTGCCGCTATCGGTCGGAAACGGATTACGACGTTCGCCACTATGACATGCGATTCGCACTCGCAGACGTTAACCATATCGACTTTATCATTGTTCCTTTCCAAAACAACTCGCTCCTCGCTCATACCATGTTCAGTTTCGGTCTACGCGACGGACGACATTTCATTATTTCGGTGGAAGCGAGACTCGACTACGGAGCTTCCTATTCGCCCATTCGCGGCATCACCAACAAGTTCGAGTTGATGTACCTTATTGGCGACGAACGCGATCTCATCCCGCTCAGAACCGATGCACGCAAAGTAGAAGTGCATATGTATCCAGGTAGAGCAACACCGGATCAAGTGCAAAATCTCTTGGTCGATATGCTTGAGCGTGCCAACCAACTGCAACGCGTCCCAGAAAATTACGACACGATCAACAACAATTGCACCACCAATTTGGTGAACCATATCAACAAATTGCGTCCGGGGAGTATACCCGCAGACTGGCGTGTCTTGTTGCCTGGCCATTCCGATCGACTGGCTTACGAGCTTGGGCTATTGGATGTTGTCGAGCCATTCGAAATAGCGAGAGAAAAAGCTCGCATTACTTCGGTTGCCAATTTGTACAAAGACAGCCCGGACTTTTCGGCAAAGATTCGAGAGCACATTTCGCGTTAGTAGTTGTAGCACGGCACTCCGTGCCGTGACCTTCGACACGGAGTATTTTCGTCCGCTCGGAGCTTGCCTCCGACGGATGACGTTTTGGCGTCCTAAGAGTGCGGCTCAGTCCATGAGTTCTCGCACTCAGTTCTCGCCCGCGCAAGGCGGGCGGAACGAGAACCAAGTGCGTTGGGTACTGTCCATGGTAGGACGCCAAAACAAGGTTGAGAGGAGGCCAGCTCCCGCTCAACCTAGGAATCTTTGGTTGAATACTTTTCAACGTTAGGCATCCCTAATGGTCAGATGGGCTTTGCTCAGTTGGAACGATTTGGACTCACCCTCCGAAAAGACAACGCGGGCCATGCGTCGAAGTCCACGCCCCTCGACCGACAGGATCGTGCCAGCCCCATAGCTGGGATGGATAACCATATTGCCAACTTCAAATCGATCGACCGGAATCCCATTTGGGGTCGTTGCCGCCGTGACTTGCGCAGCCGTCTTGAGCGCTCCGGTTGGTATCTTTCGGTTCAAACTCTCCAGTTTTTTTGCAAACGTTCCTAGTTCATTCGAACTGGAGGACCCTGACTCCGAAACGCCATCGTCTCCAAGCTCATCCAACAAGATATCTATGTCATCGGACGTGACGGCGGATTCCTGTGAAACCTCCCAGTCGACCGAGGTTTCCATTTTTGGATGCTTTCCTTGGGTGTTAGGTCCCTTTGCTTTCTTGCGCTGGTGGAGAAAACTTTGAGACTCCCATTCATGGTCATGCGAAGTGTCGAAATCGCCATCGCTGTAGTCGTCATCTCCGACAAACGGTTCACTCAAGTCGACGATCTCCATCTCGGCCCGTGGCAATTCCATCAAGAACGAGCTCGGGCAACTCATCCTCGAATTCCCAAAGCCTCTCGATTTGGCGATGCTCAATTGCAAGCGGTTTTTGGCTCGCGTGATGCCGACAAAGAACAATCGCCTTTCTTCTTCCATTTGAGCCGCATCGTACATCGATCGTTTGTGAGGCAAGATTTCTTGCTCGACAGCGATGATAAAGACGTTGTCGAACTCCAGCCCTTTGGCCGAATGCAAGGTCATCAGCGTCACCTTGTTTTCATTGTCGGTAATACCGTCCGCATCGCTGATGAGTGTCACCTGTTCTAGGAATCGCTCAATGGCGTTGCCGTCCACGTCCTGTCGATCCACTTCCGCGGCGTCGGCAATGAGTTCGTTGATATTTCCTTGGATGCTTTCGTCCGGTGTCTCGGTCTTCCGGGCGGATAGATACTTGACGTAGTCCGTTTTGGCGACCAACTGCTGGATCATGACCGAAAGTGGACCTCGCGACAAATGCATCAGGTCGTCGTATAGGGCCAGGAATTGCCTGGCGCCGGATGTGGCTTTCTTGCTCATCAGCCCGTTCTCGACAACGGCCCGCAGAGCCACAAGCATCGGAACGTTTCTAGAATGGGCCAGTTCGGTCACCTTGGAAAGGGACTTGTCCCCAAGCCCGCGGGTCGGCACATTGACGATGCGTTCGAATGAGATGTTATCCGTAGGATTGTGTACCAATCGCAAGTAGGCCAACAGGTCCTTGATCTCTTCGCGATGATAAAACCGGAATCCACCGATCAATTGGTAGTTGAGTTTTCGCCGCAGCAGAGCTGCCTCGAGGAGTCGCGAATGCGCATTGGTTCGATACAGGATGGCGAAGTCTTTGGGTTTGGCCGTCTTAGCCAAGACCGCGGCAACGATTTGATCCGCGATATGGTCTGCCTCGACTCGGGCTGAGGCATACGAATAGAGCTTGACAGGAACTCCTGATTCACGTGTCGGAATCAACTGCTTTGCTTTGCGACGAGTGTTGCAAGAGATCAACGCGTCGGCAATGGACAGGACCTCGGGCGTGCTCCGGTAGTTTTGCTCCAACCGGACCGTGACCACGTTGGGATAGTCCCGTTCGAAATTGAGGATGTTCGAAATGTCAGCACCACGCCAACCGTAAATGGATTGGTCTGGATCGCCGGTTATGTTGAGATTCGGATATTCGACCGACAACGACCGTACGATCAGATACTGAGCCAAATTCGTATCTTGATACTCATCGACCAAAATGTAACGGTGCTTGGAATCCAATTCGCTGCGCAGGTCTGGACTCGATCGCAGGATGGAAGCAGTGTGCATCAACAGATCGTCGAAGTCGACTGCGTTGTTTTGAAGCAAGTACCTTTGATAGGCGGGATAGACTTTGGCGAGCACTTTGTCGGTACTGGATTGGTGCTCACCCTGCATCATTTCTGGTGTGACGACGCGGTTCTTTAGGCCGCTCACGCCTTTCGCAATTTCGCCAATATTCAGATGCGTAAGCGAAACTTCCGCCGCGACAATCGCATGCTGCATGGCTCTCTTTGCGTCGTCCGCATCGAATATCGAAAAATTCTCTGAAATCCCAACCATGCGACCGTAGCGACGCAGGAATCGGGCGCAGTAACCGTGAAAAGTCCCGAGCCAAACCGGCTCGTCGCCACAAAGATTTTTGAGTCGGCCCTTCATTTCTTGAGCCGCTTTGTTGGTGAAAGTCAAAGCCAGAATGGAATAGGGCGAAATACCTTGTTCTAGCAAATGCGCGATCCGATGGGTGACAACTCGTGTCTTTCCGCTGCCCGGACCTGCCAATGTCAACAATGGGCCTTCGACATGGGTGACGGCTTTCCGTTGGGCCACATTCAAATTGTCTAAAATTGCTGAGTTTTCAGTCGCCATACCGTTTGCTCCATGCTCGTCCACCAAAAGGCCAATCCATGCGACTGGCAAGTGTTCATTCAAGAGGTTTCGAGCGATTCTTAGGCAACGACCCCCTGTCTCACAGTATCGCGTATAAGCGGACTCCTTCCAAGTGCTAGGCCTGCGTGTATTGCCTGCTTGCTATAAATGAATACCCTTTCATTATCCCGATCGCTTAAATCCCCGAAAAAAAGTGCACATGTCAGATTCAACCCAAAAGCGCCCAACCAACCTCGCTAGCTTGCGTGAAAGTGGCTGGCAAAGCCGCTCGGTCAAAGCGGAAATTCGTGCGAATTTCATTCGCATGCTTGCGGCTGGCGAGACTCTCTATCCCGGTATCATCGGCTTTGAGGATACGGTTATCCCGGAATTGAACATCGCCATACTTGCCGGCCACGATCTCCTGTTTCTTGGCGAAAAGGGGCAAGCCAAAAGCCGCCTAATGCGAACTCTTGGGCGTTTCCTGGACGAGTACGTTCCGTTTTTGGACATACCCGATGTCCCCGTCCACGAGGATCCGTTTCATCCTATTACCAAGGCGGGTAAGGACTTCTTAAAACACAACTCGCCTGATCAAGTCCCAATCGGTTGGTGGCACCGATCCGAACGCTACGTCGAAAGACTCGCCCCAGGTACAAAGTTCGCAGACGTCATCGGCGAGATCGATCCGTCGAAGCTGACCGGTGGCGTCAGCATGGGTTCGGAATCCGCTTTGCACTTTGGCTTGATTCCACGCATGCATCGCGGCATCTTTGCCATGAACGAATTACCCGAACTGGATGAACTCGTTCAAGTTGGCTTATTCAACATCCTTGAGGAACGCGATGTTCAGATCCGTGGCTATCCTATTCGGTTTGACTTAGACATTTTCATCTTATTCTCGGCTAACCCGGGCACCTACAACCGCAGCGGCAAAGTCATTCCACAGCTCAAGGACCGGATCGGTTCTTTGATTCAAACGCACTACCCACTCGATCGCGATCAAGGAATTCAAATTCTTCAGCAGGAGTGCGGACTCGACTTAGATGGTGAATACCCCGTGCAAATTCCATACTTCATGACGGAGATCATTGAGGAGATTACGGCACAAGCTCGGAGGAGCAAGTACGTCGATCAAGCGTCCGGTGTGTCCGCCCGATTTTCGCTATCCAATTTCCGAACGATGATTGCGTCGGCGCGACAACGGGCTGTTTTGTTGGGCGAACCATTGGCTGTTCCTAGGATAAGCGATCTGGGGCATCTCTACACTTCCTCACTTGGAAAACTCGAAGTTGACTTGATGGGAAGCCATCAAATGACGGAACGCAAGATTCTCGATTCGTTGGTCTCGAGCGCTGTCAAAACTGTTTTCGAGCAATATGCTACCGAACACGGCGTCGGCCAAATCGCAGAGATCTTCAACAAAGGGGTACGCATCGAAGTCGGAGATTTGCTTCCCAGTTCCGCTTATGCTGAGAGGCTCAAACACGTACCGCCCGTCTGGGAAACGGCCTTTGAAGTGAATGCAACAGACCACCCGGCAGTGCGGGCTTCCTGCGTGGAATTTGTATTGGCCGGCTTGTATAGCTTGGACAAGATCAGCCGTGCAAGCAAGCATGGCAAAGTCAGCTACGACGTGTAGAACCACACGGATACGTCAAGGCGCCTAATCAGCACGTCGAACAGAAACAGACACAAGGCCGCAATTAACAGAGCAGGCCACAACGGTATCACGTTTTGTGCCACTCGCTCGTTCCTCGCAAAGAGCTCCTTGGCTGTAGGACAATACCTGCCACCCGATACCTCAGCAACCTTTTTCATCAAGTTTTCATCGGCGGGCCCCAGCCGCAACTCATCCGCGTAGCCAACAACGATGCTTCGCGTTTGCCTAAATGTCGGGACGCTGTTGACGCTTTGTGATAGCTCCAAATGATAAGCCCCGGTCATATCCGTAGGTATGTCCGCTTGATAGCGCCCCGGAGCGACTTGCTCCAATTCAATTTGGGTGCGTTCCAGCCGGGGCGCAATAACGGTCATTTTTGTTGACGCTTGATTGATGAATTTTCCCGATGGATCCACCGAATCCACGATGACGCGAGAGAGATTGCCTTGACGTCGGACTTCAACGAAGACTCCTTTGGACTCGCTCTTGCGCATGCAATGCCGAATGACCTGCGCCCAGAATGGTCCGAAGTTGGGCCAAGTTAGCCATTCCGCTGCCCACTGGCTCTTGGCGTCCGACGTAAAGGCCGCGGTCATTCCAAGCCCATATCGCCACCATACCAAAACTGGATCGCCTGTCTCACTTGCTAAGATAAACTCGCTCGTAGGCTTTGGCTTGGTAATCACATAGCCCAGTAAGAATGGGGCGGTTTCCAGATCGATACCTGCGAGTACTTGTGTCGGACGAACCAAAATCGGCACAAACGGCAACTCGTTGATCGCCGACTTCGACGCCTCGACGGTTTCCTTCGCAAAGATTTGCGGAATACTATTTGGCTCCTCGCAAAGATAAAATCGACCGCTGCCCGTTTCCGCCAAGCGTTGCAAAAGCTCTTGGTCCGCACCATTGCCAACCGCTACGCTGCTCAATGTAATTCGGGCGGCTATCATGTCTCCTGCGATACCGTCGAAATCGCCCGGTTCGCTGTGGCCGTCGGTTAACAAAATGACGTGCTTGAGTTTGGCACTTGCTCCGACGAGAGCTTCGTACGCATCCGACAAGCCAGGGTAGATACTCGTCCCGCCGCTAGCTTCGATCGTGCTGATCCGATCGATGATGTAGCCTTTGTCAGCGGCCGAATGGAGATCGCTAACCCAGTAGCTTTGCCCATCAAAAGCGATGACTCCGAGCTGGTCCTTTGGGCCAAGCAATTCGGCAGCACCTTTCGCCGCGTCTTTGGCCATCTCCATCTTTTCACCACCCATTGACCCCGACTTGTCGATCACCAAAACCATTGCCAAGCTTGGCTTTTCCTTCTCTTTATCGAAATTACTCCGAACCGGCAGGATCTCCTCGAGCGTCGTCTTGTAGTAGCCACCCAAACCAAACGATTGGTCCCCCCCGATCATCACCAGGCCGCCCCCGAGGTCTTCGACGTAGGTTCGCATAATCTCCATTTGCTGCAATGTCATTGAGGTCGCAGGAATATTGGAAAGTACGACGCAATCAAATTTCTGGAGCTCGCTCAGCGTTCGTGGCAAGCCCTCGGACGGTCTCACTTGGACAATCAGATCCTGTTCCTCCAGTGCCCACCGCAATTGGCTCGTCTCCTGTACGTTGGAGTCGACGATCAAGACGCTCGGTTTACCTGCCGCAAACACAACGGCCGAGGCGGCATTGTTGTCCAGCAACGTATCCTTGAATCCTCGGACACGAATCACGAAGTCGGTTTGGCTTTCCTGTTCAATCGATTGCCGAAATCGGAATCGATTCTCACCCTCGCGAATTTTGATCGGCTTTTCCGAGTTGCTTACGAGGATGTCCCCGCGGAAAACTTCAATGAAGCCTTCGTCCGCGTGATTCGAGGAAATGATCGCCTCAACATAAAACGGTTCGCCTTGTCGGACCTCGGCAGGTGCAACAGCGTCGGCCACTTGCACCTCCGGTTCACCTCGAACCGGCAGCGGAATCACGCTGACAGGGATCTTGCTTGAAGCAGCAGCCTGGATTGCGTCCCCTTGCGTTTGACGGCCATCCGTAAGCATAACGATCTGCGGAACGAAACCTGGCGGTGCCGCGGCAGCAGCGGTCTGGATCGCAGTCGCGAGATCCGAGCCGTTTTGCTCTTTCCCGTCGGGCGCAACCAACTGTTCGTAACTGGAAACAATAGAGGAAGGAGTCAATGCCATATTCATATATGCGATTTGGCTATCACCTCGATGCTTCTCGATTTCCGATACGAATTCCTCAATTTGGACTTGGGCTTTGGAATCAATACTCAACGAACGATCGATTGCAATCGTTATGTATTGCCGGGCTGTCGGCGAGAGGAGCGAAAGACCTGCAATCGCCAAAATCAGCAACACTAAGATCACGGATCGGAACAACAGCGAGACTCTGCGCTGCCATTTTGGAAAGTCACTAAGGGATCGAAAGTAAAACCAGGCGATAGGCACCAGCAACAGCAAGAGCCACAGCATCCGAGGCTGCGTGATCTCAAGCGACCAGCGACTTGTCAGTTCGGATGCGTTCATTAACCAACCACCCTTCGTTGGTAGAGCCACCATTCCGTCGTTAAGAACATTAACCCAAGCAATACCAGGTAAAACCAAATCGCTCGCCCCCCCAATGAAACGACCGAAAGCGAATCGGCCGTTAGCAGCTTACCTCTCGGCTTCAAATCGCTCTCGCTTTGGTTGGTCAGATTGGACGCAAACGTCCATCTATAGTCGACGTTGCCCTTCTCGTGCTCGACTTTGGCAATTCCAGTTGCCTCTTTGGATTCGCTGAGTGGAGCTACGGTCCAAAGCCCACATTCTAGAATGGGTCCGATCAAAACTTGCTCCCCTTGCGCGCTTAGTGATGATTTCTTTCCGGACGGACTACTGACTCGCAAATCCCGCCTTGGTAGATCCGTCGATGTCGACGCGACCGCTATGGCGGACTCGGTTGTGGCCTCGGCTTGGTCGGCATCGGGTGTGGCAATCGCCTCTGCTTGCTCCTTCGCTGGAATCAAGAACGTCGCCAACGTTCCAGTGGGCACAATCGGTCGCAATTGACCTTCGTTGCCTTGAAACCATTCGATGGCGTTCTTGATTAGAACCGGGAATGCGATTCGCAACGGCAAGTCACTTTGTTCGAGATTGCAAGTGAGTATCCAAAGATCGCCACCAGGCCGTTTCATTCGAGCCAAGAGTGGCGAATCGAGCGGGTCACGGATCAACGATTCGACAGGGCGAGAAAAAGTCAGTTGCTTGGCGCCGGGAAATAGCACATTGTCCAGTCGAATGTGCTGAGTCAGAGGTGAATCCTTTTCGACGCGTGCGACCAACGGTTGCTCGAGGTTCTCACCGACTGTCCAAAGATCCGTGTTGTTTTGGGGATCCACGATGAGTACTCGGCCACGTGGTAGTACCTCTGGCATTTTGCGATCGATCACGAGCAAGCCGCCAATGGGGGCCGAAATCGGCGTGGTTTCGGAAAGGCTCAACTCCACCAAAGGCATCGATTCTAGAACGCTTTTGAGAAAGAGGCTGCCAGAAGTTACCAGAGTAATGGGCAACGGAGCTCGCTGCGGCAAAATGGTGATCGCCGTATTATCTGTGCCTAGGGCATCTTTGGAATCCAATTTGGCCACCAAGCGTCCGCCGGTTGCCGATGTATGATCCAGTATCCTTGTTTGACTCTCGCCAGGCTTGAGCGAAATAGGGACAACATCGACCAAGCTGTCTTCAAGACTAAGCTCCAGCTTTGTTTTGATCTCTTCCAAGCCGCTGTTGGTGACCTCGATGAGGACTTGGTAGCCTACCGAATCCATCACGCTACGTCGAACTTGATAGCGAGTAATAGCTGTATTCTCTTGAGCGGTTCCTACGCCATAGATTTTTACGAGTGGGTTATTGCGAATCGTTTCAAAATCCTCAATGCATCCATCGGTGAGGATGATAATCTCGGACTTCTCTGGCCTGTCTTTGAGAAGCCGTTGTGCCGTAGCAATGGCAGGCAGTAGCGCCGATGGCGCATCCGTTTGTTGACAGTCCGTAATCCCCTCGATAAGCAATCTTGCATGGTTGGTAAGACCAACCTGTACCACCGATTGTCCGCCGGCAGAAACCAGTGACATTTCGTCTCCCGGCCGTAGAGAACGCGCTAATCCCTTGGCAATCTCTTTAGCGGACTGCAAGCGGGTTATACCGCCAGCTTCGGTAGCTTTCATGCTAGCGGAGTTGTCCAAGATCAGTACGATTCGACGTTGCGAGTTCTTTTGCCAACTCCAAAGTGGGTCGATGAGCGCGGCGACCAGAAGAAGGACGAATGCCAATTGCAAAAGGAGCGATAACCAATGACGGAGTTGCTGCCACCAAGCACGCGGTTTTTTTTCGTCGAAGAGTTGGTTCCAAAAAAGCAGTGTGGAGACGGGCCGCCTCCGCATCCGTACCTTGATAATGTAGATCAAGATGATTGGGACTGTGAGTGCGGCCCACCAAGCAAGCATCGGACTGGCAAACTCTAACATGGGCGTTTTCTCTAGCTTTGAAGTCCAGAAGCTCGCATCATACGCAGGATCAGTTCGTCGAACGGCAAGTCCGTCGTCGATCGTGTGCAGGATAGAGAATAGGTTTTGCAATAGGTTTCGATGGCGGCGAGGAACTCATGAAAAAGCTGACGATACTGCTTCAGTTTGCGTTCCGTGACGGTGAGCTTTCGACGTTGGCCGGTTTCCATTTCGTCCAACTCGATATCCCCTAAAAATGTTGGATTCGCTTCCTCCTCAGTATGGATTTGAATGACATGCGGCTCAAATCGACGATGTCTGAGCAAATCGACACCGGTCCGAAAGCCAGCCTGATCATATAGATCGCTGATGATCACCACGAGTCCTGTCCGTTGTGCGCGATTGACCAGCGACTTGGCGACGGTCGCGAGATCGGTTGCCGTCCCCCCGGGCTTCACGTTCTCCAAAAATTTCAAGATGCTCAAAACACGGTCCTTGCCCCGGGTCAGGGGCAGCACATCCAGGGGTTTGTCGGCGTACGCCATGATACTGACGCGATCGAGATCGGCGAGTGCAATGTAAGCTAATGCCGCAGCGATGCGTCTGGCATAATCAAACTTATTTGGAGAACCACAGTCCATGCTCCGCGAAGCGTCGAGCAAGATATACACATGGAGATCCTCCTCCTCTTGGAATCGCTTTAACAACAGGTCGCCGTATTTTGCATACACGTTCCAATCGAGGTACCTCAAGTCATCGCCCGGCACATACTCTCGGTGGTCGGCAAACTCGATACCACCCCCAAGTTGCTTGGTTCTGCGCTGAGCCAACAGTTTTCCACGGAATACGCGCCGAGAAACCAAGGATAGGTATTCCAGTTTCCTTAAGAAGTCGGAGTCAAATAGGCTCATGCGGCTTTCATTTTCCCAATGTTGATCAGGACGTCGCGGATGACATCATCTGTCTTGATGTCTTCCGCTTGTCCTTCGAAATTGAGAAGCACCCGATGCCGTAAGCAGTGGATGGCAACCGATTCAATGTCAGCGCGAGAAACGTGGTAGCGGTAGTCGAGAATGGCATTAATTTTTGCGGCCAATATCAAGGCTTGGGCTCCGCGAGGACTACTGCCATACCGAACGAATCGCTTGGTCATCGATGTTGCAAGATCCTGTTCTGGATGGGTTGCCATGACAATTTGAATTGCGTGCCGACGCACTTCATCGCTGATCGGGATACGACGCGAGAGAGCGGACATTTCAAGAATGCGTTTCGGATCAAAGAGTGGTTGGGCCTCGGGGGTCTCCGACTCCGTTGTTCGATCGAGAATCATTTCAATTTCTTGAGCCGTTGGAAATGGAACAATCAATTTGAAAAGAAAGCGGTCCAATTGAGCTTCTGGCAAAGGATAGGTGCCTTCCATCTCGAGTGGGTTTTGCGTTGCCAACACAAAAAACAACCGATCCAATTGGTGCGTAATGCCCGCAACGGTAACGCTTCGCTCCTGCATAGCCTCTAGCATTGCGGACTGGGTCTTTGGTGTAGCGCGATTGATTTCGTCGGCCAAAACTACGTTGGCAAAAATCGGGCCCCGCTCAAAACGAAAGTTTCGGCTGCCACCCTCTCCCTCCACCATGATCGTCGTTCCGACGAGGTCCGCCGGCATCAAATCAGGAGTGAATTGAATGCGACTGAATTTGGCTTCAAGTGCACTTGCTAGAGTACGAACCAACATGGTTTTTCCCAAACCAGGAACCCCCTCCAGCAAGACATGCCCCCCCGCAACCAATGCAATTAAGACACCATCGACGATGGGCTGTTGGCCGACAATTACCTTTCCGATTTCAAGGCGAAGCAACTCAAAGTCGATGCGAAATTGATCCAATGCACTTTTTAACTCGGCTGCAATCTCTGGCATTCCAAACTCCGGTATGTGGACGCTCACCAAGGAGCAAATCATGAAAACAGAAACAAAGTTAAGCAAAGAGTATGGTGTGATCCAAGTACATAAATTTCCCTTCGAAAGTTCTAAGGCCGCCGAAAGCAAATGTCAAACTTTTATTGAATCAAAGCGCGCTATCCCGTCACATATCCAAACGTTTTTGGCTCACATGCGATTTTTGTCTCATTCGAAATAAGCGATTGCCATTAATTCCAGACGGAACCCTCGGAATGAATTGTACTGGCACTCTAATTGCACTAATAGAATAGCGATGAGACAACAGATTTCCAAACAAGGTCCCATCCATTTACGAATGGCTGCAATTGTCGAGGTACTGTATGAAAACGAAAGACAATCCACAGATTGATACGCTCTTCGACGATTGGAAAGAGGAGCACCAAATACTGGATCGATTTACGACCGATCTATCGGAATGGATGGATCGCCAATCGAAGCTGCGGATGACTCAATTTCGAGAGACGGTACAAAAACTATCCGATTTGAACTCTCAGCTCAGCACTCATTTCGCAAAAGAAGAAGCGATTGGCAAGCAACTGCGAGCGTTGCATTGCGAAAACTCGCCGGAAGCCGAGGCTGCTCAACGTCAATCCGAAAGAGACCATGCCCAAATCTCCAGCCGTTTGAAGCATTTGATAGATCGAATGCAGGACGCCGAGTCGGAATGTGATGCCTGGAAGAAAAGCGTCTACGAACTGAGCTTAATTATCGACGTTATTGAGCAACATGAGGAGCAAGAGTCTGAAAGCGTTTGTTGTTTGATACCCACTCATCCTACCAAAGATTGATAACATGAAACGAATACTTATTTTCGCTGTTCCGGTCTGTGCCATCGCTTTGAGTATGTTACGACTTCACGGCAATCCCCAAGAACCAGCTGGCCAAACTGGAAAAGGGCAATTAAAACCCTTTATGCAAATGAAGTTGGATCATGCCAAGGGGATTCTCGAAGGGCTGGCAACAGAGGACTTCGAGCGGATTGCCAAGGATACCCAGGCACTCAATGCGCTCAGCCTTCAAAGCAGTTGGAACGCTCACACCACAGTCGAATACCTAGACCACAGTTCGGACTTCCGTCGTGCCTTGAATGTCATAACCAAAGCTGCACACGAAGAGAACTTGGATCGCGCCGCGCTCGGTTACGTCAACTTGACGGTTCAATGCATCGAATGCCATCGCTACTTGCGTCAAAAGGATGCGGCGGATGTGGCTAAGCCAAAATAGCATCCATTGCGTTGGTTTTTTAGTGTGTAGTTCGCTTTACCATTGTGCACCCTTTCGCAGCTCAGCTAGGTCCAGAGTCCCCTCGTTGCTCAGCACAGCACGACATCGTGCGTATCGCAATCGGTCTGAAGCGTTCGAACGATATTGTGTATGACCCCTGCGGCAGCTGGATTTTCCTTTCGAAACATTGGCCAGCTAAGCTTGGGGGCTTGCACAACGGCCAAGATCCATTCGTGATCCGGGTCCGTTGCGCGAAGGGCGCGGATTTGCGCAGCAACATGCTGGATCTGAAAGTGCCAGTCGATACCGCCACCTGCCTGACAACCAAGCGTCTGCTCAATGGAGTTTCCGTTGGGAGTTGCAAACACTACGAGCCGTCGAGGTTGTTTCGATAATTCGGCCCGTGCGCTCACAAAGATTCGAACACCACTTTCCAGCCGCGTCCATCGCACTTGTTCATCGAATGGGGTTAGAGTTTCGAAACCGGGCAAATTGCGTTCCATTTCGAAAGCGCTCGAATGGCAAACGCAAAAGTGGGCGACCAAAAGGACTAATGGGTGCACCACTCTCGCCGCCCAGGGGCGAGCGAAAATCAACGGCAAGGCGAAAAAAAACGGGAGGGAGAGGCTCCTGCCGAACCATGGCAACGCCAGCTCGGCAGGATCCGCGCCCAGCCGAGCAATGAATTGGTTGGGCAAAGTTGTTGAAAACATGTTTATAAGGGTGGCCTCACGCTCCGGAGCAAAGAATTGTTTGCGTAACGTGGGTCTGAGCATGTTTAGTGGGGAGCCAACCAACAGAAAGGTAACCACGGAAAGTTTCTTGCAATGCCGAAGGCGATTACACTCATTCCTAGGATCCATTGTAATCTTGGGCTTGCTGAGAGTGCAAGAAACGGCTTCTTTCGATCCAACACCACTTTTTGCCAAACCAACACGGACAAGAGTAACGGTAAGAATACGGTTGTGAAAATGTTCATTCTGCAAGCATCAAGAAACCGACCGTGAACGAGATGATGTGCCGCTCGTGTTCCTCCACAACCAGGGCAATGTAGCCCTGTCCATTGAAAAAACACGCACTTCGGATAGAAGTCGTATTCCGAGGGAGGAAACCAATAGATCACACAAAGCGAGACACAAACTGCAACCAAAACCACGCTTACGGTACACACGGACGTAGGTGTTGCATGGGACATTACGCACCCGAAAACTTTTGTTGTTCCACTTCAAGCCCAGTCACGGCGAAATAAATGATGATGAAATAAATACTTAGGGCTATGCCACACGCCAAGGTGATCCAACACCATATTTTTGCTTTACGAGATCTGACTCTCGCCCCCGCAACATCGTTCGCCGCAAGCATCGAATTCACTTGAACAGCAAAAACAATTGCCATGATTCCAATCGGAGGGCAACAGCAAAGCGTTACGAGAATGGATTGCACAAGGTAGTTTGGCACTTTGGTCGACGTGCCATTTGCGGAAGGATTTTCATAGGGATTTTGCGGTGACCCGGTCGACATCGTTTTTGCTATATCCTTTAGGGTTCTAGCGACCATCGAAATCGTCTTTGTCGATTGCGTAGGTTTCCAATTTGCGATACATGGTCGCTCGTGAGATGCCAAGCAATTCGGCTGCCTCAGGTATACTTCCGCGAGTACGTCGCATTGCCTCCTGCATGAGCCGTTTCTCCCATTGCTCAATATTCAAAGTGTCGAATACTTCGGTCTTTGATTCATGAAGCGTTAAATCCGACGCTTGGATTTCATCGCCGGTCGCCAGCACGATGGCGCTGTCGATAATATTGCGCAGTTGCCGCACATTGCCCGGCCAATTGTATTCCAATAATCGCTTGCGAGCGGCCTCGCTGAGTTTGATTTGTACGCGACCATGCTGACGGCCAAAGTGCTCCAGGAAATGGTTGAGGAGTAGTGAAATGTCTCCACCTCGCTGCCGCAACGGCGGAACCTTCATTTCAAATACACTGAGTCGATAATACAAATCTTCACGGAATCGTTTGTCCGACACGAACTCGCTCAAGTCGCGGTTGGTAGCCGTCAACACGCGAACATCGACTCGCACTTCTTTGCGACCGCCAACCGGCAAGAACGGATGTCCCTCGAGAATTCGCAATAACTTGGCTTGCCCGGCGAGAGTCATTTCACCGATCTCATCAAGAAAGAGTGTGCCGCCATGGGCTTGTTGGAACCAACCCAGATGATCTTTGTCGGCACCCGTAAAGGCTCCCTTTACATGTCCGAACAGTTGACTTTCCATCAGTTCGCTCGGTATCGCGGCGCAGTTGACACTGAGCATGGGTCGATCGGCTCGCGTGCTGGCTTTGTGGATGGCCCGCGCGACGAGCTCCTTTCCGACGCCGCTTTCGCCTCGAATCAGAATACTGCCGGTCGCTTTGGCAACACGCTTGATTCGCTCTTTGAGCTCGAGCATCGGGGTGCTCTCGCCAAGCAGTTCGTCGAAGTCGGCATTCTTTACTTGCAGTCGTCCGTGATCAATTCTCAACGAAGATTCGTTCCTAGCTCGAACCAACGATGCTGCCAGAAAACTTGCGGAAGCGATCGTGAAATCAAACGAATGCTTTTCGAAGACCTCTTTGTCGCGATACAAATGAACCACACCGATGGTTTTTCCTCCGTGTAGCAATGGAACACAGATCGCGTCTGCGAAATGAAGAAGTGGACCATCTCCCGGGGACTGAGATTCATTCTTAACCCAAACGGCAGTGGATTGTTTGCAGACCATCTCGGTCAGTTTGTCGCTCAGCGAAATGCGAGCCTCGTTACTGTTGTTCGGATACTTGCCATGCGCTGTTAGCTTTCCATCCTCATCGGCAAGCAAAAACGCAACGAAGGTCGCTTTGGTTCGGTTTCTTAAGACCTCAATGGCGAGAGCCACCACGTCGTCCGGAGTTGTCAGCGAAATGCATCGGATGGAGAGTTGGTGCAAATCGGACAAATCCTCCGTCCGACCCGCTTTTCGAAGGGAAAGAAATGCGGACATGCCGGACGCAAAACCATCCGGCGTACTCCCGATTTTGTCTCCCCTCAGGTCATGCGAAAGGTTAATTCGCTCAACCGTAATGTCTTCGCTGATGGTATCGTCGATAAACTCAAGCTCGGTGTTGCCGATCCGAATCCGGTTCCCATGCGATAGAACAGCCACGTCCACTTTCGAGCCATTGATGAGGGTGCCGTTTCGTGATCCGGCATCCAAAACTCGCCACTGGGATTCCTGATAAACCATCCGAGCATGGACACGCGAGGATAGAGGGTCGTTGAGTTGGATACTGCATTCCAATCCTCGACCCAAAGTGTTTTCAATTGCTTCGTTCAGCGAGTAACGAGCGTCAAGCTCTCGGCCTCGTCTAATGACCAGGTATGTCGACATCGGTAGTGTGGTTAGCGGTAAGTGTAAGGCTGCCAACAGTATACGCCAGGCTGTCTCATTATGCTACAGTTCGAATTTGGAGTGCTGGGATTCATCCCAGCGTTAAGCTGCATCCAGGGGGAACGACACTTTTTCGGAGCAAAAGGCGACAATGTTCCACGCCTGATCGTTTTCCGATATCATCTCGCGAAGTCATTTTGCCATTCAAACTCGCGGTATTCCACGCAGCTCGGGAGATCGTTTCACTTTGCAAGCCAAGATTGTTTTGTTACCAGGGGATGGAATCGGTCCCGAAGTGATTCGCCAAGCTCGCCGTGTCCTCGAAGCTGTCGCGGCCAAGTTTGGACACCAGTTCGATTTCTCCGAACATAGTATTGGCGGAGTCGCCATTGACCAAACCGGCGATGCATTACCGGAGGCGACAATCGCGGCATGCAAAAGTTCCGACGCGATTCTATTGGGGGCGGTTGGCGGACCAAAATGGGATGATCCGAACGCCAAAACCAGACCCGAAGCGGGCTTGCTCAAGATTCGTAAAGAGCTTGGGCTGTTTGCAAACCTCCGTCCAATTGTAACGTTCGAAGAATTGCTGGACGCGTCACCGCTCAAACGCGAAATCATCGAAGGGACCGATATCCTCTTTTTTCGCGAACTGACCGGCGGACTTTACTTTGGCCCATCCGGCTTGGAGGAATTGCCCGACGGCCAACAGCGCGCGTACAGCACTGCTGTCTACACCACCTCCGAAGTGGAACGGATCGTTCGGATGGCGGCCAACGCTGCTCTGAAACGTCGCAATAAGCTGACAATGGTAGACAAAGCGAATGTGCTGGAAGCATCGAGATTGTGGCGTCGGGTCTCGGCACGAATCATGAAGGAAGAGTTTCCCTCCATCGCCTACGATGTTGTTTTGGTCGACTCCATGGCCATGCATTTGCTGAGCCGTCCGACCAGTTTCGACGTGGTGGTCACGAGCAATATGTTCGGTGACATCTTGACCGACGAAGCCTCGATGCTTCCCGGTTCTCTCGGAATGCTCCCCAGTGCATCGCTGGGCACAAGCGGTCCGGGCCTATACGAACCTATTCATGGTTCGGCACCGGATATCGCAGGCAAAGGAGTTGCCAACCCACTAGCAACTATTCTTGCAGCCGCCATGTTGCTGCGATATTCCCTTGGCCTGGAGAAAGAAGCGGCCACCATAGAAGCGGCCGTTAAAAAAGTCTTGGCGGCTGGTCATCGAACCGCAGACTTGGTGCGTCGGGGAGACGAGTTCCTCGGTACCATAGCCATCACCGATCACGTGCTTCAGTCGCTGGTCTGATGATTTGCCCCTTTTGCTCATTGCTCTGCGATGCCGAGAACCTCGACGCTATCCAATGCGATCGGCGAACGGCATCGCTCGTCCAGTTCGAGGCACTACGTTCGCAAAAAGAGGACCTGATTGAGGATTGTACGAAAGAGGCCGTTGCATTATTGCGAGCGGCCAAGCGTATTCTCGTCATGGGGCGTATTGCGAGCGTAGAGTCCGCAAGAGCAGTTGTGGCGTTTGCATCAAAACATAACGCGACCATCGACTGCGCCGAGTCGGGGCACGTTTTCAAAAACGTCTTGGCAATCCAGCGATCCGGACTGAACTCCGTATCGTTGGCAGAAGCTCGAGACCATTCAGACTTTTTCATTATTGTTGGCGATGATTCAATGATGGCAGCCGTCCCTCGCATGCCCTCCGCACTGTCAAACGGTCGACCTGGTCAGCAGACTGCACTTCTGCTGGGCGATTTTAGCGTTGCGGCTACCGAACAGTGGAAAAAAGTCGGCTTTGACACTTGGTCAATACCTTGCGATTTGAGTGCTATTCCAAGCGCACTGGCACAATGGTCAAGATGGTCCGACAGCACGGAGAACAAACCAACCAAGGATGCATCTACGACCAATCCGCTTTTTGAGCGTATGGCCAGGGCTGCGTACACGACGGTGGTGTGGTCCGCTGAGAATCTGCAATTTGATCAAGCCGATCTTTGGGTTGAGCGATTGTTGCAGTGGATCTCCAGTTGCAATGAAAAAACCCGATGCGCTGCACTTCTATGGACATCCTTGGACGGTACTTTTCAACAAGTCTGCACATGGCTAACAGGATTCCCTGGGAGAATTTCATTTCGCGATGGAATTCCCGACTACGACCCAAATCGTAACAGTTACGAGCAATGGATAGCTAGGACTCCAATCGGTAAAAGCCATGAGTCGGTTATCGTCTTGATTGATGAAACGGTCGCTTCCGCCCCATTCCGGCATCCAGAATCGATGCCGGTTTCCGACGAGTGCCAAGTCATCGAGTTGTCTCGACAATCCGAGAAATTTCCGACTGCCATTGCGGGCGTAGAAGTTTCGGCCAACATATTTCGTGCCGACCAGATACTGCTGGCACACGTCCGTCCCACGCGCGGACTTGACTCGCGCACAAAGTCCGTTTCCGGATGGTTGAAAGCGCTTTCGAAATGATCACGCGACTATTTGGGGCAGAATGCATTGATGGGATTGGCGAGAGCCGAGTTCGTGACCTGATTCTTGACGGGGAAACAATTTGCTCTACCGTCTCCAAAGACGCGCGGATCGACGGTGAGTACTGTTTGGATGGTCATATCCTTGTTGCGGGTGGAATTGATCTTCACACGCATATCGGCGGAGGCAAAGTCAATATCGCTAGACTATTGCTGCCCGAATTGGTTGAACACCAGACCGCCCAATCGAAGCGAAAAGGACAAGAGCCAAATTGGATTGCACCGCTGAGTTCACCGGTGCCAGGGACTTGGGAGACAGGTCGTCGCTACCTCGAAATGGGGTATACGGCTTGCTTTGAACCGGCGGTGCTTCCCGCCAACGCTAGGCAAGCACATGCCGAAATGGCCGACACGCCTTGGCTCGATACGGGTGGTTACCTGTTGCTAGGCAACGATCGACTGCTATTGGAGTGGATTCGCGACGAAGTGCCTCAAAAGCAAATAAACGACTACGTTGGCTGGATGGTGCGAGCCCATCAATGCTGCGCGGTCAAGGTTGTCAACGCAGGAGGTATCGATGCTTTCAAGTTCAACCAAAGGCACTTGAGTGTCGATGACAAGCACGTGCATTTTGGCATCACTCCTCGCCAGATTCTAAATGCTCTGGCTCAAGCGGTGGAATCGCTTGAGTTGGCCCATCCACTGCATGTCCATTGCAGCAATCTGGGTTTGGCGGGCAATATTTCCGCTACGATGGCCACCATTGATGCCGTTGAGGGGAGACGATTGCATTTGACGCATGCGCAGTTTCATTGTTACGGAACGGACGGGCCACATGGATACAGTTCGGCTGCCCAATTGTTAGCGGATCGGGTCAATTCCGACTCCCATCTTTCGATCGATGTGGGGCAAGTTCAATTTGGGCAAACCGTGACCTTGTCCGGAGACACGATGCACCAATTCGCGAATCGCAATTTAGCGCGACCTCGGAAGGCAATCTTTCAGGACTTAGAGTGCCAAGCGGGTTGTGGCGTGTTACCATTCCGCTATCGCCAAGACCAATACGTGCATGGCCTTTTGTGGACGATTGGTATCGAATTGTTTTTGCGGATCGAGGATCCGCTGCGAGTCTTTTTGACATCGGACCATCCGAACGGTGCCCCGTTTACTTCGTATCCGCATCTAATTCGATTGCTGATGGACTACGATTTTCGAATGTCGATCTTTTCGCAGTTGCATCCGGACGTCCAGAAATCCAGCCCACTACCATCGTTGATGCGGGAGTATTCGCTGGAAGAGATTATCAAGATGACGAGACTTGGTCCTGCGCGAGCACTGGGGCTAAAGAATCGCGGAACGTTGAGCGATGGGAGTTTGGCAGATGTGGTCGCATACGAACGCAACCAGAATCCGGAGCAGATGTTTGCACGGCCACGAATGGTGTTTCGGCGAGGAAAGCTTGTTTATCGAGACGGAATTTTTCTAGCAGACGCGGTCAAGTCGACCGTTGTATCAAATCATGCAGTGGACTCGCACATGGATGGTTGGTTGAGGCGTATTTGGCGAGCTCGATATGGCCATTCGACAGAAATGATTGAAGTACACGCTGACGAATTGCGGTCAGAGGGACAAATCGTCGAGTGGTCGTAGATCCGTCGCGGAGCCGTAGATCCGTCGCTCCGCCGACGGATGTCCTGCCTAATAACGCCGTTTGCACGAACAATCCAAAAGCACGCTCGTAACCAGCGGCAGCCAGCTGATTGGTCCACGGTTGTTTGGAAGGAGATCGCATGTGCGGTTCGATCTACACTGACCGCCGGTCGCGGAGCGTACCGGCCTACGGCGTCTGCCTCCTATATCGCCCCGGCGAAATGCCAAAGCGTTTCTTAAAGACCACGCTCATGTACTCGGTATGTTCAAAACCAGCGTGCTTTGCAATTTCGTCCAGCGACAGTTCACTCTGCTGAAGCAATCTGTGCACGCGTTCGATTCGAATCGCAGCGATCATGTCATGCGGTGTCTTGCCGGTCGCTTGCAAGAATTGAGACTCAAGCGTCCGGCGCGAAAGATGGACATGCGTTAGAACATCACCAACGTTAATCCCGTCGCAGGCATGATCCCGGATAAATCGAATGGCCGACGCTATATCGTCATTCGAGACCGCAGTGATATCCGTTGATTGCCGCGGTACGATACCCAGCGGTTTCATTAATCGCGATGACATGCCGCTCTCGACCTTTCCGTTCATTAAGTCGTCAAGCAACTGCGCCGCGTGGAAGCCAGCACCGCGTGCATCTGGTGCCACACTTGTCAACGAAGGATGCGAGAGATCACATAACAGAGAGTCATTGTCCACCCCGATCACGGCAATTTGCTCTGGGACGGGTAAGCCTATGTTCCGACACGTATCCAAAACAATCTGGGCCTGAATGTCATAAGCACACAACATCCCAGTGGGTTTCGGCAACTTGGTCAGCCAAGCCTCTAGCGTCGGCTTTCTGGCCGTTCGGCTCGGTGATCTTGCATACGGCGAATCCGTATGGAAGCAATCGTACGGCACCCCAGCGTTCTGACATCGCTTCACGAAATGCTCCATTCGCCACGTGGACCAATTGAAATTTTTTGGGCCGCAAAAGGCAAAGTGCCGGAAACCCCGCTCAAACAGGTGCTCAAACGCGATGCTTGCTATGGCTTCATCGTCCGTTTCTACCCAAGGTATATCGGCAACGCGTCTGGACGAACTCAGATCAACTACTGGAACTCGGAGTTTCGAGATGCTCTTGGCAATCTCAGCCGTTTCGATACGAGCGATAACCCCGTCTCCCTTCCAAGTGCGCAACCATCTCGGCGGCGTCGCTCCTCGCTCTTGTTCTGGGAGAAATACGGACCAACTATCTCGCTGCCGCTGATATTCCACGATCCCTTCCAGCAATCCGCGAGCGTAAGCGTTCGAGGTCTCTATCAACAAGGCAACCGACTTCCGTTGCTTTTTCGGCTTGGTTTGCTTTGGCATCGAAATCCGTGACTGTAAAAACCTCATCTTTTTTGCGCAATTTATCATGGCACAAAGAAGCTTGTATTGCCACACTACCGATGGAGAAATACCGTCCAATTCCAGTCCTCACACCCACCTCTCGCCTCAAATGACGCAAAAGAAGATCAATGTTGCTATGGTTGGCCTCGGTTTCGGCGCCGAGTTTATTCCGATTTACCAATCCCACCCCAACGCCAACGTGATCGCAGTCTGCCGCAGAAATGAAGCCGATCTCAACCTTGTAGGAGATAGGTTCGGCATCGCCAAACGCTATCAGGAATTCGACAAAGTCCTCGAAGACCCAGAAGTCGACTTCGTTCATATCAATTCGCCGATCCCCGACCATGCTTGGATGAGTGTGCGTGCACTCAAAGCCGGCAAGCACGTCATGTGCACGGTCCCAATGGCAACCACGATTGCGGAATGCGACCAGTTATGCCAAGTGGTTGCCGACACAGGTCGCAAGTACATGATGGCTGAAACGGTCGTCTATAGCCGAGAGTTCTTGTTCCTCAAAGAAATGGTCCAAAAGGGTGAACTTGGCAAAATTCAATACATGGCCGCATCTCATCCTCAGGACATGGCAGGTTGGCCGGAGTACTGGGAACGCATGATTCCCATGCACTACGCGACGCACGTGGTTTCTCCCGTTCTCGGCTTGGTCGACGGGCGCGCGGAATTCGTTTCGTGCTTCGGATCCGGAACGATTAGCGAGAGCCTTGCCAAGAAATCTGGTAACTCCTTCGCCGTCGAATCCTGCCACATCAAGATCAAAGACAGTGATATCTCGGCACATATTTGGCGATTCCTGTTTGATACTGCTCGCCAGTACCGCGAGAGCTTCGACGTTTATGGCACAAAAAAGAGTTTCGAATGGTCCTTGGTAGAAGGCAGGCCGCACATTCTGCACACGGCAAAGTTACCGGAACACGAAATCGCCAGTGAAGTAGCAGTCCCCGACTACGCCCACTTGCTACCGGAGCCCATTCGCAAATACACGCAATCCATTCAAGATGCGGACCATCTATCCTTCATTCAGGGGGGCGGACACGGCGGATCCCACCCGCACCTTGTGCATGAATTTATCAGCGCCCTAATCGAAAATCGCGATCCTAGACCGAACGCGGTTACCAGCGCGAATTGGACTTGCGTCGGTATCTGTGCCCACGAAAGTGCGATCCAAGGCGGGCAACTGGTCAAGTTGCCTGAATTCACGCTGAAGTAAACATTCCTACTCTTGCCTGAGTTCCTCCAATATCCCTCCCCAACCTTCACCGAAATCAACCTACTATGCCGAACCTAAGAAACGTTTTTTATTGGACGTTTTCCTTCGTCGTTGTGTGTCTCCTCAGTAGCCCTACCTGGGCTCAGATCGCCGCCCCCAGCAAAGATCGCGTCAAAGTGATCATGCTGGGTGACAACGGTCATCATCAGCCGGCTTCGCTGTTTCGAGCGATTCAAAAACCGCTCGCGAACGTTGGCATCGACTTGGAATATAGCGACGATACAGAAGCCACACTAAAGAGCGAAAGGCTCAATCGTTTTGATGTATTGCTCATCTACGCGAACACAGTCAAGATCACTGAAAGCCAAGAAGCGGCACTCCTGGATTACGTGGCAAGCGGTCATGGCTTTGTTCCACTGCACTGTGCGACCTATTGCTTTTTGAATTCGGACAAGTATATCGAATTGTGCGGAGCACAGTTCAAAGAGCACGGTGGCGAACGATTCACCACCCAGATTGTTGCACCGGAACATGAAATCATGAAGGGCTTTGGCGGCTTCGAAAGCTGGGATGAAACCTATGTTCATCACAAGCACAATCCGGTCAACCGCACCGTTTTAGAAGAACGCAGCAAAGGCAAACTAGCCGCTGGCACAACTTCGGAGCCGTGGTCTTGGGTCAGGACGCATGGCAAAGGCCGCGTTTTTTACACTGCCTGGGGCCATAACTTAGACACATGGCAACAGCCTGGCTTCCATAACTTGCTCGAACGGGGCATCAAATGGTCCGCCAAGAAATCGCTCGCAGACGTTGCTCCATTTAGCGACTCCAAAGTCTTCCCGATTCCGAAAACGACGACGGTTCCAGCCGATCTCCCCAAGTTCACATTCACCGAAGTTGGCGGGAAGATCCCAAACTACACTCCTGGAAAGAAATGGGGCGTACAAGGTGAGTTGATCACGACCATGCAGAATCCTGTCTCACCGGAGGACTCGGTAAAACATTATGTTACACCTGAGCAATTCGAGATGAAAGTCTGGGCTTCGGAATCCGACGCTACCGCCAACGCCAATCCTTATGCAGGACTCGGCGGTAAGCCGATTGCGATGAACTGGGACCACCGCGGTCGCCTTTGGGTGTGCGAGACTATTGATTACCCAAATGACTTGCAGCCACCTGGACAAGGCCGCGACCGAATCCGCATTTGCGAAGACTCGAACCACGACGGAATCGCTGACAAGTTTACCGTCTTTGCAACCAACCTCAGTATTCCTACTGCCATCGTTT
Source organism: Pirellula sp. (assembly GCA_043743995.1). Lineage (GTDB taxonomy): Bacteria > Planctomycetota > Planctomycetia > Pirellulales > Pirellulaceae > JBKCUI01. The sequence goes on from JAYTVM010000560.1 coordinate 36,121, forward strand.
GCTATCGCGGCGGCGTCATCGTTCAAGACGGACAGAAGACCGTTTACATGAAGGACACCAACGGTGATGATATCGCCGACATGCGACAAGAGCTCATCACCGGTTGGGAAATGCGAGATACGCACGGCGGTGTCAGCAATTTCCAGTACGGACTGGACAACTGGATCTGGGCGATGCAAGGCTACAACGATTCGACGCCGGTTATCAATGGCGAAAAACAACAGAGCTTCAAGCAAGGATTTTGGCGTTTCGCTGTCGAACCAGGACCGTCCAACGATACAGCCCCGGTCTTCGGGTTGGAGGGAGGCAAGGCTTCCCGTGAGCGAAGTCAGAAATTTGATGCTCACTCGATTCGTGTTAGCAAGTTGGAATTTGTTCGCTCCACCAACAACAACACGTGGGGCTTCGGACAGAGCGAAGAAGGACTCATCTTCGGTTCAACCGCCAACGGAACCCCGAGCGTATTCATGCCCATCCCCAATCGCTATTACGAGCGAGTCAACGGATGGTCGACTGAGTTGGTACTGCAATCGATTGCGGACAGCAATAATTTCAGCCCCATCACGCCAAATGTGCGTCAAGTCGACTGGCACGGCGGCTACACCGCAGGCTGCGGGCACGCGCTCTACACTGCCAGAAAGTACCCGAAAAGTTGGTGGAACCACGTCGCTTTTGTCTGCGAACCTACAGGTCACTTGGTCGGTGCATTCGTGATCGATCGCGACGGGGCCGGCTATAAAAGCACCAGTCCCTTCAACCTCGTTGCTAGCAATGATGAATGGTCGGCTCCCACCATGGCCGAAGTCGGGCCTGATGGAAACGTTTGGGTTCTCGATTGGTACAACTTCATCATCCAACACAATCCCACTCCGCAGGGTTTCAGTACAGGCAAAGGAAATGCTTACGAAAACGATTTGCGAGATAAAAAATACGGGCGTATCTATCGCGTTGTGTACAACGGAAACGACGGTTTAGACAAAGCAACCCTGGACGCAGCCGACAAATCCGTACTCAACGGTCTGGACCCAAGCGATGAAACCGCGTTGGTTGCTGCCCTGAAGCATCCAACGATGCTTTGGCGAAAGCATGCTCAACGGCTCCTTATCGAGAAAGGAACCTTGGCTAATACCACAATCCAGTCTTTGCAGTCCCTTGTCAACGATCCTGCTGTCGACAGCAAAGGTTTGAATGTGGGCGCGATCCATGCCTTGTGGGTTTTGAACGCAACAAAACCAGTCAAGCTAGTTTCCGCCAACAATACTCAAGCTAGCCCGATGTCGAACTTCGATTTGGCTTTGGCGATGAAGCACAAGAGCCCAGGCGTGCGCCGCAATGCAGTGCAAATTGCGGCAACTAATTCGCAGACCCTCGAAGCAATGATCGCGTCCGGAATCCTCAAAGATGAGGATTTGCAAGTTCGCTTGGCCGCATTGCTAAAAGTCGCGGACTTACCGACTTCTTCCTCGGAGCTGACCGCAATCCTCTCGCGCCCAGACTTGCTAACCAAAGTCAACTTGGGTAGCCAAAGCAACACCAATTCGGATAAATGGCTGTTGGATGCGTGGACCAGCGCCGCTGCGGCGCACTCCAACGAGGTCTTAACGCAATTGATCGTTCAAAAAGATTGGCAACCCTCCGCGGAAGTCCTCAAGCGTATCGTTATCGTTGCTCAACATGCCGCTCGTTCCAAACTGGATGCAGCCGGAATCGAACAGTTCATTGTGACACCCGGCAATCCTGGTGTTGCATCGGCGGTCATTAGCGGCTTAGTCGCCGGTTGGCCCAAAGACTACAACTTGACTATTTCAAAAGCCGCCGGCGATCGGCTTCTCTCCACATGGCTCAACGGGCCGTTGCCAATCGAATCGAAGAGCCAAGTTTTGCAACTTGCTTCTGTGGTTGGCGTGAAAGATCTAGGACAAGGGCTCGGCAAGATACAGCAGGAGCTTGTAGCGGTCCTCGGAGACGTAAAAAAGGACACCGACAGTCGGATCGCTGCCGCCAAGCAATCCATCGTGCTTCAGCCCGAGAGCATCGCTATAGTTACCGATACTCTGGCCCACATCACCCCTCAGTCTGCACCGGACTTTTCTGCTGGCATAGTGCAGGCCTTAAGTGCTTCACGGGTGAAAGGAATTGCAGCCATGCTGACAGAACGAAGTCGGACATTACCCCCTGATTTCCTAAAGAACTCCATACGCTTGTTGCTCAGCCGGCCGCAGTCCACGATGGAGTTGCTCGACTTGATCGAAGCGGGCAAGCTGACGATTAGCGATTTGCAATTGGATCAAAAACAGGCCCTGCAAAATCACTTGGACACCAAGGTTCGTGAACGAGCCATCGCGATCATGAAGTCAAGTGGCGGCGTCCCCAATAGTGACCGACAGAAGGTACTCGATACGTGGATGTCGGTAACGCAAGAAGCGGGCAATGCGGGCAGTGGCAAAGCCATGTACGAAAAGCACTGTGCAGCCTGTCACAAGCATGGAGAACTCGGCGTTAATATCGGTCCAAACTTGACCGGTATGGCCGTCCACCCCAAGCCTGAGCTTCTCATGAATATCTTAGACCCAAGCCGTAGCGTTGAAAGCAACTTCCGAACGTATAGCATTCGAACAACGGATGGAGTCGTTTTGACCGGAATGTTAGCCAGCGAAAGCAAGACTTCGATCGAGATTGTCAATGCTCAAGGTAAAAAAGAAGCGATCCTGCGAGATGACATCGAAGAATTGAAAGCGTCTCAGAAATCGCTCATGCCAGAAGGATTTGAAGGGCAAATGAGCCGCGTGGAAATGCGAGACTTGCTCGAGTTCCTCTCGAGCAAGGGGAAATACGTTCCTCTGCCGATCGATAAAGTTGCGACCAGCATAACGACCAAGGGGATGTTCTTTGACGAAAAGGGGACAGAGGAAAGGCTCGTCTTTGCAGACTGGTCAACCAAGACATTCAAGGATGTTCCATTTCTTTTGGTTGATCCTCAGGGGGATCGGGTACCGAATGCGATCATGCTTTACGGTCCGAACGGCAACATGGCACCTACGATGCCAAAGCAAGTGGAGTTAACGTGTCAAACTTCGGCCGTTGCAATTCACTTGCTCAGCGGAGTGGGTGGCTGGTCTTTCCCTGCTTCCAAAGAAGGAAGCGTTACCATGGTCGTGCGATTGCACTATGCGGACGGGAAGACGGAAGATCACAAGCTGATTAACGGCGAGCATTTTGCCGATTACATTCGCCGAGTGGATGTCCCCAAGAGCGAGTTCGCATTCAACTTAAAGGGCAAGCAAATTCGCTATTTGGCCATCAAGCCAGCATCGCGAGAACCGCTTGCGAAAATTGAGTTGATCAAAGGACCAGACAACTCGGCACCGGTCGTGATGGGCATAACGGTTCAGACAATTGATTAGGACTGTGTGGCACGCCCATAGCGATTAGCGATGGGCGTGGGAAGTGTGGCAATTGTCTCTCTAACTAGCGATTCACCACGCCCTTCGTACCTCAGGGCGTGCCACACGATTTACAATCAGGGCGTGCAACCCAGATTAGGGTAGATTTCACACTGCCCCTCGCCTTAGGAGAGCGGCAGACAGAAGACTACCAGTAGTGGAATTCGCCAGAATTCCTGAAGTGCTAGGAATTCTGGCGAATCCCACTACCGTGCACTCATCGATGCTT
>JAYTVM010000561.1:0-10188 GCA_043743995.1 Pirellula sp.
CCGCCAACGCGTTCGAACTTTTGTTCTTGAAGCAGCCTCAGAACCTTGCCCTGAATGATGGTTGACATGTCGCCAATTTCATCCAAAAAGATCGTTCCACCGTCGCATTGCTCGAATCTGCCAATGCGACGCCGTTCGGCCCCGGTAAACGCCCCTTTTTCGTGCCCGAAAAGTTCGCTCTCTAGAAGTTGATCCGGGATCGCTGCGCAATTGACAGCCACAAAGGGCTTATCCGCTCGGTCGCTGTGCTGGACCAGTGCGCGTGCAACCAATTCCTTGCCGCAACCGCTTTCACCTCGGATCAGGACCGTTACATTTTCCGCTGCGACGCGACCAATGGCTTTGTAGACTTCGATCATCGCCTTGGATTTCCCGACGAATCGCTCTCCACCCGATTCGCCTTCCCCTACCTGAAATGCCACCGGCTCATCCATCATGCGTCGCGCTTTGAGAGCGCTCAGAGTCAGACTCCGAATCTGCCCAATGTCGAGAGGCTTTGAGAGATAGTCGAACGCACCCGCACGCATGGCCTGGATCGCTGTCTCACTGGAAGTATCTCCGGTGATAAAGATGACAGGCAGTTTGCGGTCAATCGCCCGAATCTTCCGGAACAATTCGAGCCCATTATGATTTGGCAGGAAAACATCTAAAAGAACGACGGAAGGTTTTTCGGAGTCCAGTAAATCCAAGCCGATATCGCCATCCGCTGCTGGCACAACGGTTATCCCACAATAGCCATCCAATCCGCTAGCTACAATGTGGCGGACAGAACGGTCATCATCAATGATCAGTACTTTGCTCAATCCAATACTCCCTAGGCGAGAAAATTTTCTGCCATCGTATTTTTAACGGGTTCACCTTGTTAAATCTAGGCTTTGCGTCGCTCGCGTTGTTTTTTCACCCAAGAAAACCTTAATGCTTCACGAAACTCCAATAACACAAATTATGATCTCTCCCCCGCCATGCATCTGTTGGCCGATCGACGGGACAAGCGAAATGCTGAGAATTTCTGAAATTGCCGTCTTCAGGTTGGCACGCCAATTGCCCTACTTCGCCTTTGCTTGAACAACAAACGTCGTTTGAACACTGACCACTGACCCTACATCCTACAACAAACGCCGACAACATGTTTCAAATCGATGAGAAGAGAGCGCTTGGGGCCTTGGACGGAAATCGAAGTCTGCTGGTGGAATTGGCCGAAATGTTCAGAGAGGACGCCCCGCTGATCCTGACTGAACTGAAGAATGCGGTGGCTAATAAAAGTGCAACCCAATCTAGATCCGCCCTGCACAGTTTGAAAGGCTTGGCATCCACCTTTTTTGCTCAACCTACGGTCGAACTTGCACACCGACTCGAGGACGCTGCCGCGAGCGGAGATCTGGAATTATTGCACTCTGGAGAATTGGAAAAGCTGGAACAGTCCGTGGAGTCCGTCATCGAAGAATTTGCAGAGCGAGGCTGGGTGGTTGATCCCTGAGCGGTCCCTAAGGAATCAAGATGGTCGCTTATCTGTCAGCTCGAGGGCGTTTCGCCAATTTGAAACAATTGGCACGGCTATTGCGTTTAACGCTGAGTATCAATCAAAGCTAGTTGGCGTTGGGCCGACTAGCACTTTAAAGACGTTAAACCGGGGAACCTGTCATGGACTTAATCCAATTCGTACCGTTTGGAGCCATTGAATACTCGTTGATCTACATGCTCGGGGGCGGTGGACTCTTTGGTGCGATTGTCATTTTTGTGATCGCTCGCATGTTGAAGCGCTAGGTTCGGTCTCCCAACGGACTTGGTGGGTCGAGGTGCCTAACTCCTATCCAACGATCCTAGAAAATATGTTGAACAGCCTGCTGCGGCCCGTGATGCTCCTCATTTTCTGGCTTGCAGTGAGCACCGCCTCTCTACTAGCCAATAGTGAAGAGCCGTCCTCTACCCAGCGACTGGAGGCAGTAAAAAAGGAACGGGAGCAGATAGCGTCGAAGCTAACCAACCTTGGTCCATCCGACGGGGTTTCTACCTCGTCCAATGATCCGTTGGAAAGTAATAGCCAACAACTGAAAAAACTCGATTCCATCTTGGCCCAACATGAGGCCAAATTGAACGAGTTAGTGGACGCCAATCAAAAAACTCGGGAAGCAAAGCTGCTTTTAGAGAAACTGGATAAATTCGTACCGGAGGAAGAAAAACCCTTCTCCTTTCTTACGCTTGAATCGCTTCGAGATTCTCTTGAAAAGGAAGCGCTCGATGAGGAACTCGTCAGTTCCGAGACCAAAGCAGCCAAGTTGCTGGTTGAAACCGTAGAAGACGAACTGGCGGAAAAGGAAAAAACAGCCAAAAGCGCTCGATTGCTAAAGAGTGACAGCGGTGCAGATTCATTGCGCAAGGCGGAAGCCGAGCTGAAATCCGCCAAGGCAAAATTGGATCTGCGAAAAACAGAGTTGGGGCTGTCGCAAACCCGTGAAGAACTGTCTGCTTCGCTCCAAAAACAACTGAAGTTGAAAATAAAAGCGTACGAAAAGGGGGCGAAATTCTCCGTCGACGATCGTGAGTCGATCGTTTCCAAGTTGAAAAAGGAACAATCAACTTGGTTGGCCCAAAAACGGCAGGCAGACTCTCGCATTGAACATCTGACTTCGATTGAGCCACGTTTCATCGCCGCAGATTCAACAAAACCGGCGTCCAGTTCGACACAACCCAATGCGAAATTACTTGCAGAAGCCATTGATGTTTATCAAACTCAAGGAGTGTTCTTTGGCCAAGTTGCAGACAGCCTGAGTGAAGCGCAATCGCATTGGAAATCTCGCTTTGAACTGCAGAACTCAAAAGCTACCAGCTTAAAGTCCCTCAAAGAATGGAAAACTTCTCTCGACGATTTGCTCGAGAGAATGGATGCGTATGTTTTGGCCATCCACCGCAAAAGCGATTCGCTCCGTGTTCATGGAGACTTGAGTCAATCACAAGACAAAGTGACCGATGCCAGTCCAGAAGCAGTCCAAGAGAACGAGGAAGCCCATCGCTTTATGGACGTCGCTACAGCGAAAATGACTCAACAATTTCACGCCACGAAACTTCCTCTCACACGATTCCGAAAGGAGCTTCGCGACGCCATCGCCAAGTCAACTTCCATTTGGAACACGAATCCGATCGAGTTTGTGAAAGGGATGCTTTCTTATGAAGTCGCTGAGGTCGACGATCAAGGGATTCCAATATCACGAGCCATTTTCTTGATAGCTCTGATTGCTGTTGGAATTTACCTGTCGTTTTACGTTAGCAAATTTGTCGGGAAGTATGTCTTTCCACTTGTTGGAGTCAAGACAGGCGTGGCGGTCGCATTGCGTTCCATCTTTCGCTATTGCCTCTGTATTGTTTTTGGAATTGTCGCGTTCAAGCTAATGGGGATCCCACTGACGGCGTTCGCATTCCTTGGGGGGGCTGCAGCAATCGCTGTCGGATTTGGTAGCCAGGACGTCATGAACAATTTTATGAGCGGAGTGATCTTGCTGACCGAACAGCCGATCCGCGTAGGTGATGTCATTTTGCTGAGCGATAATCAGTGCATCGTAACACACATTGGATTGCGAAGCACACGGCTTCGGAACTACCAGAATCATGAACTGACTGTTCCCAATACGCTGCTCATCGAAAAGTTAGTTACCAACCTAACTCTTAGCGACAATCTACTTCGAGTCGTAGTTCCGTTAGTTGTCGATCGAACGGAGGCGATCGGGGAATCGATGCAGCGTATCATTCAAGCGATCAAGAAAGAGAGTCGTGTTCATCATGCTATGGAACCGATTGTCTTGCTCAAAGAGGTCGACACCTACTATCTGACGTTTGAAGTGCATTTTACGATCGAGTTCGCCGATCCGATGGAGAGCCTGATCGCGCAAAGCAATGTCCTTTCCGTAATTGGACAGCTCTTTCCTACCAAGAAGGAAGATGAAACGTCAACTCCGGGTTCGGAAGACTCAAGTCAATCACTGCCTAGTGAAAATGCTGGTAAGTTGACCCGCAATCAACTGGAAAAGGAAATCAAAAAACTTCAAGCTATTTTGGTTACCAAGAAGTAACGTTTAATTTAATTGCCCTGATTTCCTAACGATCAAGCTGAAGGGCACACCATTTGCGTTGATTGAACAGACCTCACGTTAGAGGAAGATTCCTCGGAATGAGAGTGCTGCGCACTCCCGACCCACGCATGTACACTTGCACAAGCCTTCGCATGGTTTTGGAAATCGATGATTTATGTTCACGCTCTTGCTAGCCGTTCTTCTTCAATCGTCAAGCGTCACGGTTGAAACACCTGCGGTCGTTGTTGCGTCACCGCCTTCGGCGAGAGAAGCTATCGCTGATGACTTCCCAGTAATGATTCGAATCCCCCTTTCCTTGATCTCCAAAGGAGTAGACCGCGACTTTAAGCACTCGTCGACGGTACAACGAGAAGTGATGGGGACAAATTCAAAAGGAACAGCTCACTGTCAAGGAACGGTAACGTGCACGATTGAAGAAAAAACGGATGGGGCGGCATTCTGCTGTCGCATTTCGGGCGCAGTGCAATCGGACACTTGTGGAACCAATGGGCCGGCGATCATCCAATCGAACGCCTTTACGTCGTACGTCGCACACAAACGGTTCTCTTTTGATGGGTATCAGTTCACCACCGCTCCGGCAAGTGTGGTTGCAAATACCCGACTAACAATTATCGGTATCGATAGTACGTTACCGCGTTTGAGGGGAAGAATCGTTCGTCGCGTAGCGACCCAACGAGCAGAACAGAGCCATTCCCAGGCGGAAACGATTACACGGTCGATGACCGAACAAGAGCTCTGTCAGCGAATCGATGCGGACTTCGATGCAAGGATTGTTGAACTGAATCAAAGTTTTGCAAAACGATTATCGTTTTTGAAGCATTTTCCGTCCGCGGGCAATAGAGTGCATATTCGAAGCCATCCCGATTGCGTTGAGATCTGCTTGGGCAAAGCGCCAATTCGTCCATCTGACGGGATTGAGGTTCATACCCCAATGGGCAATGCGATTGAACTGTGGTTGCGAATCGATCCCGGCTTGATCGCGCAAAAGCCGATCGCCGCGTTTCTGGTCAGCAAAGCTCCAACCTGGTTGGCAACTTACCTATCGAGTAACCCAAACTTGTTTGTAGCGGTTAACAAAGAAATCGCGATCGAAGTGCACGATGGTTGGTTGGTGCTTCGGCTAAGCGAAGGTTGAATCTAATTCTAAGATAGTGGAGAAGAGTGAGCATGGCTAAAATTGAAATGACAGACCATTTCGAAAATGGTAGTTTGAGAGCAAGTGATAACCCCGAATACGAACCGTCCAGAATAGACCCTGAAGTCCCAGGCCCTAGAGTACCCGATCCAAATCTGCCAGAGCCCGGCGATCCACCCAATTTGCCTTCGCCAATGTCAGATCCTCCTCCAAGCGATCCTGCACCGACGCCGCCTCAACCACCACCGATAAAACTTTGAGATGGCAAGAGCTTTTTCAAATGTCCAAGATTTGTTTAACAGTCAGCCGAAGGCGTACTCGATACCCTCAACGTAGGCCTACGGCTAACGGTTAAACGCAATTAGCGAGAGAGCCAGGCTTAGCCGTCCCGTTCAGTGAAAACTTTTGGGCGAAAGAGTCAAGAGGTGCAGGAGAGGCAGAAAGTTCTATTTCGTACCCCTTTTGCCCCTGCACATCTAGACGCTTGATTTTCAGGGCTTAAGTCCCACTTTTATCTTGCATAGATTCTCCGACCTTCTTCACTGCTTTGCCAACCGCCTTGGTCGCATCGGCTGCTTTCTGCGCAGCCTTGTCGGCGGTAGATTTAACCGTCTCGCCCACGTTTTTCGCAACTTCCTTTACGGCGTTGCCTGCTTCCTGAATTTTTCCCTTAACACTATCTGCCATGGTCTACTCCCTTAAGAAATGGATGGTACCGATGTTCTCGGCTTTGGAGCACGCTTCCGACACCATTAAGCAATACTTGGGCCAAAACGGAAGGCAACAAAGGAAGTAAGTCTGAATTTTAAACAAGTTGGCTCGCGATGCGAATCGACTTACGACCTTTTGATAGCAACTGCCGCTCGAGCATCATCGAGTGAAGCGCAAATCGTTTCAAAGAGGGCGGTCATGGCGAATGGTTTCTGAAGGAAGTGAGCATCCATCCCAACCGCAACTTCAGTCGAATCATTGTCATTCAGAAAACCACTCATGAAAACAATCGCAATGTTCGGACGGTGTTGTTGGATTCTTTTTGCCAACGCACAGCCATGCATTTCCGGCATTGAAATATCGGTTAATAGCAAATCAAAGTCGGCAGCAATCGCCGCTTCCAACGCTTGCTGAGCCGAGACAAATGCCGCAACGTGGTAACCTTGGCTCTCCAAAATGGACTTCGTCATTTTCAGGACCATCGGTTCATCGTCCACCAAAAGGATAGACTTGTTTGCCGCCTCGGAAGGGAACTTGAGTCCCACAGGCACAACGGAAATATTTCCATCCCTAGATTCGTCCCAGGTTGGAAGCAGGATTTGAAAGGTCGTACCTTTCGAAAGTACGCTAGAAACGAGTATGCCTCCGCCATTTTGTTTGACAATGCCGTGGACCACTGCCAAACCGAGGCCTGTTCCTCGATCACTTGGTTTGGTGGTGAAATACGGCTCGAAGATCTTTTCCACAATATCTTTAGCAATCCCTGCCCCCATATCGCGAACGCATAGTGTGACATAATCCCCGTGCCCAGGTACTAGTGACCACGACTGAGTGGGGACGGAACTATCAATCGTCGTCCTTCTGGTCTCTACTACGATCTCACCTCCCTCTGTCATCGCGTCGCGAGCGTTGATCAGTAAATTCATCAGGATTTGCTCAAACTGACCAGGATCGAGCTTTGCATTGTCGATCTGGCTGTCTAACGACTGTACCAGCTTAACACCGTCGCCGAGCAAGCGCCGAGCTAGCGGCTCAAAGCCTCGGATCGATTGATTGATATTCAGTTGCACTGGACGAACAACTTGCTTTCGACTGTAAGCGATGAGTTGTTTCGTCAAGTTTCCTGACTGTTCCGAAGCGGATTGAATCGCTGACAGATGAGCGAGACGCTCGGTCTCCGTTGCAACCGATTGTTGAAGGCAATAGCAACTCGTCTGTATAACAGTGAGAGTATTGTTCAGATCATGTGCAATGCCACCAGCAAGTCGACCGATCGCCTCCATTTTGAGAGATTGCCTCAATTGCTCCTCGGCGATGACACTCTCCGTAATCTCTTGGAGTACCGCTTCTATTCCGATAACGATTCCGTTTGCGCTTCGAACGGACCGGGCGATTGCTTGCACCCATCGCTGAGCCCCCGACGTTGTCTCAATGCGATATCGGATGGCTCTGCGATCTCGCGAGGCAAGCACTCGATGCAGATACTCGCGAAAGGACTTTCTCTCATCTTTTACGATGTAATCGAGATAATCGATAAAGCTAGGACTTTTGGCTGTAGAGTTTAGGCCGTGAATTTGATACGTTTTCTTTGACCATACGGATTGATCGGAGGCTGCATCCCAATAGATCGATCCTAATTCAGCCAATGACTTCGCATCTTCCAATCTCGCTTCGAAAATCGCCTTTTCTTGTTCCGCTTGAATTCGGTTCCAGGACTCGTTGCTCAGATCTTCATTGGTTTTCCGAAGTTCATCGGTGTGCAGCTCAACCTTTTTTTCCAACGCCTCATTTGCGTGGCGGAGTTCGATACGGGCTTGGTCCAAATGCAATTTCGTCTTTTTCAATTGACGGTACGCAACTGTTGAGACGCCAAGCCCCAAGGCCAAAAGCGCAGAAAGGGATGATGCGAACATGAATTTAACTTGCGTTGACATTGGGGGAGGCGATGCAAACTGGACATCGTCGTAACTCCGCACGATCAATAGACGATCCTCCCATTTGCCAGTCGGTGTGGTAGCTAACCCCGAAACACGATAAGATGCGCCAATGGCGAAATCTTGGGTATCATCTTGGGTATCATCTTGGGTGGAATGTTCTAAAACCAATGCCGAAAACCGCCCGCTGCTGGAATCAAAAGTCTGGAATTTTCTGCCGTCGATCGTATGGCGATCCACTAGGACTCCTTGTGACGAAATCACACGATTTACGGTCGAAGAGTCTGCCAATTCAGAAGGAGATTTAGGTTGGAATTCGAGTGCTTGGCCCGGTCTGTAGCCAAGAACTTCTGCGTATTCGATCCATTTCCGCATGCCCTGGGTGCGAACAAAACCAATGAGCTCAACGCGACGATCTCTCGGTTCTACACTTCTCCATTCGCCAACCGATTCGATGCCTACGTGCTCATCAACTAGCCAGGACTTGCCATGCCCCTCGCCAAATAAATCGGCTTCAAATCGAACGAATCTATTTGGGTTTTGATTGAGAGAAGTCAAAATAGAAGTCAACGTATCGGTGGGCGTTGAATCGCATACTTCTTTTTGCGACCTTAGGATCCGAAAACTACTCTTGTTCGGTACGATTACTTTAAACGTATTTCGGCCCTCAATTGGGACCATAACGCCGCAGACTTCGACTTCCGTGTAGTTAGGGATTTTCGGATCCACACGAAAACCAGCGTGCACGACATCGCATTCGACTCCATTGCTAATCAGTCCATACTCCATTTCATTGGCTGCGTTGACTATCCTAACAATGATGCCACGCAAACGGATGAATTCGGCATCGGTCGCAGTGAGTGAATTCATTATTTCTTGAGCGGATGAAAGCGCAGGAACCGGCAGGTGGCCAGGCGAACGGTGCGTCACCCTCTGAACGTGCACAACGGAACTGCGAGTACCGTCCTTCGTGACTCCTCGCAAACCAATTTTTTCGCCAACCGTAACCGGCCAAAATGTCCTTTCTGCCTCATAGTCCAGAGGTAAACAATACACTCCGCCGGTGTAGTCGGAAAAAAAGAATCCTCTCCACTTGTCAGACTCGTCAGAAACGTAAGTAACCACTCCCTCCATTTCAACCGTGAGACCTTTGGCTGCAGTCTCTGCAGGCAAGAACTTCGCTTGATACGCATTCCTTATTTTGGGAGGCGCGTCCGATGGAACCTGCTGTAAACCTGTCGTTGCTGTGAGGAAAAGCAAGAAGAGGTTCAAATGCATCAACATAACTCCGAGTGATGGAAGGCAATCAACATACGAGATTCAAGCCGCACGTACCATTCTACGGAACGCTAATAAGCACGCTAATAAGCATTGTATCGCGGTAAAGAAGGTCGCACTGCCCCATTGATGGAAAAATTGGTGGGTGAACTCACTTTGGGTTGATTACGAACTATCCGGAGATCGGACACTCTGTAGCAGAACAATCGAAACGCTGGGATGAATCTCAGAACTCCAATTTTATTTCGACAGGATATTCGAGCGTCCGCAATCGACCAAGCATCGACCGGCCAGGGCCGATCGTCCGATGAGCATTCTGCATTCGAGTGTTTCGCGATTGCTCAACGTAACCTCGATTGGCCACTGAAACCCTGCGATGTAAAGAATGGTTTCGATGACGGGCCGTGACTCAATATGACCGTTCGATGAGCGGATACTGCGGTATTCAATGAGTTTCGCGTTGCAGTGATACGGCGTTTCTTCATGGTCGTGATCGCCCATAATGAAGAAACGGACCCAAGAGTTGGTTCCTCGCTTAAATTCTTCGATTCGCTCCGCATGCAGCGACGACATGGAAGCACCTGAGTCGAATTTTGCGTAGAGCCTATCAACGCCGAACTCCGGCAATGCAATCCATTCTCGCCATCCAACCAAAAGGAGTTCGTCGCAGTCCTGGATCACCATTGATTTATCGCGACGATCTGAAAAATTGAGAACGGGCCGCATCAGGATCCTTAAATTCAAGATGGAACAGGTTTGCCGATTTCTCTCAGCAGATCCATTGTAAACAGTCCTGAGCTGTGGCCATCGGAAAAATTGATGTTGTAGGCATAATTCCCAACGGGCCGCATCTGCGTAACAGCCAGAGGGACCGTTTCGGCAGCAGAAAGCACCTGTAAAAGTCCCTTGGGTTTCGATGTTTCGGCTCGCTTTTTCTCCCTGCAAGTCGCACATGGACATGCATTTCGAAGCACGCCAAAGGGATATGTCAAGGTTGCGCCATCGCTCCAAGTGATTTCCACCGAGCGATTCTCAGTCAGTTTTA
>JAYTVM010000562.1:0-39586 GCA_043743995.1 Pirellula sp.
TGCGCCGCTTCGCGGCGACCCCCGGCTACTCTCTGTAATCCCTATCGGGATACCAAGCTGCTTGCTGCTATCCCTATCGGAATAGAAGAGGAAGTATTACCGCTTGAAATGGATACACAAAAAATCGTGTCAACCCCGAATTTTTAACAGCCCAGGCTTGCCCCGACCGGACACCGTTTTGGTGTCCTACGTACGCGGATCGAAACGATAACACGTCCGCTCCCTATAGCTTAGTACACCAAAACAGGGTTGCGGGGGGACGAGCCCCCACGTAACCCAACGTTTTCGCTGCATAAAATCCTTCACGTGTACGAGTACGAAGGAAGTCAAAAAGATGTGGGTCAGTGAGCAACTAGCCCCTAGCAACTAGCAACTAGCCCCTAGCCCCTAGCCACCCCTCCAATGCCCGTACGATGACGTCCTCGACATCCGACATTGGGATGCCGGTTGCTCGGATCTTCCTGTTGTCCAGGACGCAGTTCGAACGTGGCGTTTTGGCCGCCAACCGCATAAACTCTGCCTCATCCGAAAAGAAATCGAAACGCCGGTTTGGAACCAGATGTTGAGTTAGCAATTCGGTTACCCGCTCGGTGGTTACCGAGCCGGTATTCACCACGTTGTAGATACCGGTCGGGACTCGACGTAGCCAGCATTCCAAGCAGGCATTCACGAACTCGCCCAGGTGCGAAAGACTATTGGTGGCCGAAAGCAATCGAGGGTAATTGAGCACCTTGCTCAGATAGTTGCGGCCGAAATCGCGATGGTCGAAAGGGATGCGGAGCCGCCAAATGTAACAACGAGCGTTGCCCGAAAGCACCTCTTCCCCCAGTGCTTTCGTCCCGGAATAAAAGCTACAGTTATTGGTTCGAAAGGAAAAATTAGGTTCATCGGTCTCTAAAAAACCGGTTCCATCTGGCTTGGCACCTGTGAAGATGCATCCGCTGGAAACGTGGCCCCAAGGAATGTCCGCCATGTCGCAGGCTTCGGCAATTTTGCCAGGCAGGACTGCATTGGCCAGTAAACATTCCGAACGATGCAGCTCGCACGCATCGACGTTGGGTTTGCCCGCATAGCCGGCGCAATTGATCACGAACTCGGCTCGAAGGTCTCTCAGCTTTTGCGCCAGCGACTCGGGTCGGTAGAAATCACAATCGGTGCGCGCAAGGCAAGCCCAAGGAAGCGATCGTTGCTCCAATTGGCGAACGAACTCGCTGCCCACGTAGCCACCGGAACCAAGCAATATGATCAACTGAAAAACCCTTGTTATTTCTGCCTTGCCAGCGATTCAAAAGCCTTGCGTTCAAGTGGGTGTAAAAGCTCTGCGGTTGCACCGGCCTCTTGGGATTTTTTCATGGCCTCGCGCGCCTCCTCAACGCGATTTTGAGCCGCTAGAACTTGAGCTAAATGAAAGAATCGGTCGGCCCTGGGGGAGACCTCGATGGCCTTACGGAAATCTTGTTCGGCACCTGGAATGTTTCCGATGGCAAAACGAACGCTGCCGCGTGTGTCCAGCAGATAGTCGGTTGGGCCGACCACGGAAACGGCGCGATCGATCGCGCGGGAAGCCTCGGGTAATTGCACTTTGGTAAGTGCCAAAACCATCGCCAGGTTGTTGAGCACAGGAATGTTGTTAGGATCGACCTGTAGCGCCAGTTGGTAGGCGCTGGCAGCCTCCGCCCCCTCGCCGAGCCAACTCCACAAATCTCCGATGCCCATGTTAACGGCTACGTTTTTTGCATATCTGGCTTGGACGTTTTGCAGGACTCCGATGAGCTCTCGAGCATCCTCCCCTTTTAGCGTTCCACTCTGCAATGCACCTTGGATCAGATCGCCAACCTCATTGGGCGACAGGCTTGGTCCACCAAGCAACGCCAGACATTGCTTGAATTCCCCCCGCCTGGCAAAGTAGGCAGCCAACGCGAGAGGTCGCTCGGAATCACTTTTGGAGATCTCTGTGTAGCACTCGCGTGCAATATCAAAGAACTTCTGAGACTCTTCTTTTTTTGCCGAAAGCGTCAGCTCGGTCCCGGCCGACTCGGCGGTCTGGGCCGCCCAAAGTATTTGTTCCGGCCCATTTTGGTTGGTTTCTACAAGCTTGACCAGCCGTGTGTAGTCCTTCGATCGAAATAGCAACTGCGCCTCAATCGTGGCCGTGGATAGATCTTTAGGAGCCATTCTTTTTAAACGATCCAACCAAAGTTCAGCCTCTGACAACTCCCCTTTCGTCATCAAGGAATTCGCGTAACTGCGAACATATTTGCTGTCCGTTGCGCCACCATTTCCCAGCACACTCCGCATTGTGCGGCTGTACCGAGTCCAATCGTTGCTTCGAAGGTAAAGATTTGCTAAGACAAAGTTATCCGTCAACGAAAACTTGCGTTCCTGCTTAGCGATTTGCTCGAGCAGCCGAATGGACTCGGCTTGCGATGAAGCGTCCGAGCGGATGGATAGGATCAACGCCAACGTTCTTTGGTCAAGAATATTGGTGCCATTTTTCTTGGTGTTGATTTCCAACAGCTCTCGGGCCTTCTTGAGCATATCGTCGGAACCTCGCACACCAAAAAGGAGTGCCAGGGATCGTCGAGCCCAGGATTGATCGTCTTCCGTTGCTTCGGATTCGTCAGAAACGAGCGCCATCAAAATGGGTTCTGCAATCGACTCCTGCGATGTGCTCAAGCAAAAGTCAGCATACTTTCGCATCAGAGCGACATCGTCCGATCGATTTTCCATGGCTTTCTTGTAGTACTGTGATGCATTCTCCAAATCCTCAATCGCCTGATAAGCTTGAGCCAAAGCGAGGTCTCGATTTTCGGGACGAATCTCGTTTGACGCGACTTCGATCACTTTTGTCGCTGCATCGGTGTTCCCATTGCGACCGAACATCTGAACCAACGCAACCCAGGGGCCTGGGGCTGTCCGGTCCTTTTCAATGGCGATCCGAAACTCTTCTTCTGCCTTGACAAAGTTGCGAGAGACAAGATGGATTTGCGCCAGCCAAACATGATCCTCTTGTTTATCGGACTGGATCGCCCAATCATTTGCCAAACTCAGTGCTCGATCAAAATTTTCGAGCTCCAGCGAAACTTGCGAGGCCACGCGCGTCAACTCAGAGGAAAACGGCGTTTTTTGTTCTTGTAGCTTTCGGACCACTTCGTCGGCCTCAGTGAATCGGCCCTTTTCAAAAAGCAAGTAGATAGCCCTTGCGATCACCTGGGGACTTTGTTCGCCCACTCGAATCGCTTCCAAATAGCTCTGGACTGCGAGATCTGGCCGTTTTTGGCGATCGTAAATCTCCCCCTTGAGACGTGGGATCCGAGCCCAGCTTGGGCGTTCCACTGCTGCCTCGGCTAGCTGGGCCATCGCCTTGGCATAGAGAGCATCGCTCTCCGCAACTCGGTCGTCTTTGGCCGAATCGCTGATTTTCTTTGCTTCAACACTCAGTCGAATCGCCTCACCCACTCGCCATAGCGGCCCCATCCCCTCGATCTTCTTGACCTGTTCGAGCGATTGCGTCATGGCGGCGACATCGCTGCTTCGAAACGCCAATTCGAACAAGAGCAGATGGATTGAGAGGTTGGACTGGCCACTGTCTGAATCTGCCACCATCCTCGCAAATCTCTTGCCTCGTTCGTAGTCCTCTATGGATAGAAAATAACTGGCGAACCCGGCTGCAAGCTGCAGCTTTTGCTTCGCATCCCAATCCGTTTCCGGGATCGACAGTTTCTCGAGTTCGTTGACATCGACTTGTTTGCCGTAGCGACGAATCAGGTAGCGAGCCCTTTCCAAACGAACCGTTACCGAATCGGTAAGGATCTGCTGAGCGGACTCAAGAGAACGCTCAACCTCATCCCACGCTTTCTTTCGAATCTGAAGGGCAATCAACGCTTGGTGGAGGGCTGTGACGGCTGGATCGATCGCCAACCGGGATTTTAACAATACCTCCGCTTCGTCCACCTTGTTCTCTGCAACGAACAACTCTGCCCGCATGATCGCCTGTTCATTAGCCGCATCCGGAATACTCTCGAGCTGGTCCAAGACGCGGCGTAGCGGATTCCAATCCTCGCCGGAGGCATTTCGCCCAAGGCCATCCAAAAACTGCAACCTTGCCAAACTGAGAACGGAGTTGACCGTCGGTCTGGATTGTTGGACGATCTGCGAGAGTTCCGCCATGGATTCTTGAATGCGTCCTGACCGCAAGAATGCATTTGCAAGGGCTTCACGGGCCAAAGCCGAGAGCGGATCCGCACCAATCGCCCGCCGCAATGCTTCGATTTCCTGGTCAGGATTCCCAAGGTTTTGATAGCACCTGGAAAGGAGGAAATCGACCTGCTTTAGCAATTCCTTGCTGCGATCGAACATGGCTCTGGAGTCCACAAGCAAAGTCGCGGCTTGCCGCCATTTGCCTTTGCCAGCCAGGACTCTGGCCTCCAGGAAGCGTATAGGTGCCTCTTCCACCTTGCGACTGCGAAGTTCGGCGATGAGCTTCTCACTTGCTTCGACGTCGCCTGAATCCAATTCCATTTGAGCCAAATCATAGAGCAAATCGGGGCTTCCCGGGATGGCATTGAGCCCGTCCCTGAGGCATTGCATCGCGGCTTTGGGTTGTTTGGCGAGCAACTCAATGCGGGCAGCGCTTGCATACAATTCGGGCAGCCCGGGGTGGACCTTGAGTGCCGATTGCACGGTATCGCGAACATCGTTGGGCAGCTCTCTTACGACAGCCAAGTCCACCAGGAACAAGACGTTTCCGGGCAGATTCGGCGCCAATCGATTAGCGGTCAGGGCATCTTGCCAAGCGTTCTCTAAGAGTTTTTCACGGACGCTATTGTCCACAGTCGTCATCCCTCGACTCTGGCCGAGCAACCAACGACCGCGGATGAGGAAAGCCTCAGGGTCTTCGGGAACCTGGGCGACCAAAGCATCCAGTACCGCCCGGCCATCGCTGGCTCGATTCATTCTATCCCTAAGCAACTCGGCCAGCCCCGCAGCGTAGATCGGTTTCCGTTTATCAAGATCGACTGCCAGGGTCAAGTGCTCGACTGCCGCAACAAATTCTCCGAGTTTGTTTTCACACAGCCCAAGAAGAAAATGGTATTCCGCATTTTCGGGATCTTGCGGAATCAGTTCTGTCGACAAGTTTGCTTTGGCGTCAGCGAAACGCAGCAGTTCCATGGTGACTTTAACCAGCAATTCTCTAGCCTCGGTTCGGGACGATTCGATTCGAAGTGCGCCCTCCAAGTAAAAAAACGCTTTGGTGTAGTTTCTTTGCCTAGCAAGGATTTCAGCCAATTCAAACTGCGCATCTGCCGAATCGCGCCTCAAGCCTAGATACTGAGTGTAGAAACGAACGGCTTCGACTTGTTCACCCGCCCCGCTGGCCTTCCTAGCTTGCGTCAAGACTTGCGAAGCGTTCCGATACACCTGCCATCGATGGACTCCACCCAATATCAAAGCCAATACCGCAGTAAAAGCGAGCAGTTTGAACAAAAAACGATACTGAAGTCTTACTTTCATTTCCCGCCGCACGATAAGAAAATTATTGAATTGAAGTTGGAGATGCCTAAGGCAACTGATTCCGAATCGGTATTGAGCCACTAGCCACTAGCCACTAGCCACTAGTTGGCTGGCGTCGGCGACCTTCGAAGCAAAACTCATAATGGATTCTTCCGCAGCGTTCAACGATGGTGAGCTCAACTGAATAAGAAACTTGGTGGTGTCTGGCCAGGACTTCTTTCCCCAAAACTTAATGCGTTGTTTTTGAAATCCATTGAAATCAACGTAGGTAACATCCCCGACGCGAAACCAGTGGCCGGTTACCAAGCGCTGTTGCCCCTTTTGAAACAGAATCAACTCGATGGGCACTTTACCTCTTGCCGTTGAGAATTCGGTGGTTCTGCGATCGAGCAACGACCAACCCGCTCCGGCGAAGCATACCTCCGGATGATGCGGGGCTGCCGAAATCGTATTTGGATTCGTCCAATTCGCGACATGGATAGAAATCGCACGTCCTGATGGTTCTCGGTAGATTCGGCTGATGAACGATTGGGCCTTTAAGACTTGGATTGTATCGTCGCGGATTTCAACGTTCTCGCCTATCCAACCGTCAATCTCCGCGGGAATGGTGGTTACGTCTATCGCTGGAGCCGCCGAAGCATCTTTGCCCGAATCGATCCAACGAACCGCGACATAGCTAACGGCAAGCAAGGTAAACAACAGGACAATTCTCTGGTTCATGATTTTACTCGTGCCTAGTTGACATCGACCAAGCGTTCCGGTTCGCGGTTCGTTTTCGGCGTCGAATAGTAGCTTGGATAAGCCCGCGAATTCAGTCCAATGATGACCGTGCCGAGAACCGGAACGCCAAAAGATTTCAAGATCTCACAGGCTTGGGACGCCTCCGGCAATCGTGACCGATCTCGGACGAGAGTCAAAATGACGCCGTCCGTGAACTTACCCAGGACCCGCGAATCGTTAACAGGCAAAATTGGGCTGGAATCCACGACAACCAAGTCAAACGAACTTCTCAGGAAATCAAACAAATCGTCAACGGTTCCGCTCGCGCACCTCTCATGCAAATTTCCTTTCCAATCGCCACATGTCATGACGCTCAAATGGACTAAATCGGTCTTCTGTAGCGACTCATCAAAGGAACACTGCCCGGACAACGCCTCCGCAACCCCTGGATCCTTTTGCAGTTTCAAATAGCGATGAATGCTCGGTCGTCGCAAATCAAAGTCGACGAGTGCGACCGATCTTCCGGCTCTCGCTAAACCCTGCGCCAATTGGCAAGCGACCGTAGACTTGCCCTCTCCAGGCATCGCGCTGCTGATCATAAAAACTTTCCGATGATCGTTCTGGGAACTGTGCAAGACCATCGATGCAAGGCCGTCCAATGCCTCATCCAATTCGGCCCGCGTTCGATTCCAATTGTCTCGAGATACCTGGTCGACCCGCTGGAATGGATTCCTCGCGACCCTTGGAATCGTTGCTAACGTGGGAAGCGAAAGAGAATGGCTAGTTCCCTCCACATTGTTTACCCGCTTGCGCGTAAAATCCCATAGTATTAGCAACCCAAAGGGTGCCATGAATGCAAAGGCTCCTACGCCAATCACCCGCGTCAAACGTTTCATCGAATCCGGACTCGTTGCGGAAACCGCCGAACTAAGCAATTTGATTCGGGACGCAGTCTTCAGCTCAATCGATGTGCGTTCGATCTCATCTTTTACACGGCGCAAAACGTCCTCAAGTCCAGAAATCTCGGATCGCATCAATTCAATGTCGATCGAGGACCGCCCAAGCTGCCTTGTTTCTTCGGATAGCTTTTCAACCTTTTCCTTAAGTATTTTCTCTTGATTTGCCAACACTTGCGTTCGTGTAGCCAAAGCTATCAAATCGTAGGTTACTCCTCCTATTGTGCTTACGACTTTCCCATCGGTCATTTTCGCATTGGTCGTTTTTGCACGCTGTTTGGCATCGATTTTTCGATCTGCAAGCAGTCGGTTTTTGACTTCGATTTCTGCCGTTTTGCTAACCATCGAAGGGTGTATCTGACCATAATTTTTGCCAAGCGATCTCAGCTGCCCCATCAAAATAGCGATATCCTCCTCCAATCGGATGACGTCAGGAGTACGCTCCTCTGTTTCTGACGATGTTCCAGAAGCTTCTTTCGATTCGGATAGCGATTTGGCTTCTAACGACAAAGTTTCACTTCGTCTACGGTCGACTTCCTCAGCCATTTTCAGTTCTCCCTCTGCTTGCATTAACGAGAACTGAACCTCGCTTAGCTTCTCCGACATTTTCCCGAACTGACTCAAGGCGCTTTGCTGGGCTACAGTCAGGGACTGGGAGTCGCTTGTCCCTAAATTCGCAGCCCACGTCTTCAATTCTCCCTGCTTGTTTCGAACCTTGTCTTCGGCAACGGTATAAACCCCTTCGAGGTTGTTCAAACGCGTCAAGCGATCATTGCGTTCGTTCTGGACTACTTCTTGCATGAATGCGTTGACAACGCCGTTGACGATCTGAACACAACCAGCCCGAGAGACAGTCTCTACGGAAACCTGCATGATTTCGCCATCCCCCGGAAACTTCACTTTCAAATTGGCCTGCAACCATCCGATGGCATCCTCTTGGCTTTTGATTTCATCGAGCGAAGCCACTTGGGTATCGCGCAAGGCAGCGTTAAGCACAAACGGGGTTACCAGCAATTGCTGATGCGTGTTCTTGTACAACTTAAAATCGTCCCCACGCCCTGACGAATCGTCGGCCGTTTTAAAAATGAGCGGACGGTTGCCCGCGTCTATTCGCAAATAAGCAGAAGCTGCGTATTTGGGAACGAATAGTTTCCAGGCCGCAAACGCACTAACAAAGGACAGGCAGATTCCCAATGGAACCGCTAGCCACCATCCCCTTCGAATCGCACTTAAGAGTGCTGCGAAGTAGTGTTTTTGTTGCTCATGTTCGTCACCATGAGGCCGTGAGGCAACCATCACCACCGAAGGTGGATGACCTGTGAGCACGTTGCGATTCTCGGCTGAGTTGTCTTTGATCATAAAACCCTGTTTGGACTCCAGTTCATCGGTTTACCGCATCTCGATTATCGCAGCCCTGCCTGAATCGTTAAAGCGTCTTCCGGCACGATCAGGCAATCGAGAATGGCGAGCACGCCTAAAAGGATAGCGAAGCCTAGAGGCATCATTAGCCAACCCGCGACGTCGTGGAAGATATGCTGGGCGGTTTCCGGATTTAGGTATTCATATGCGATGCCTGTAGCGATTATCCGGATGCAGTTGGCTGCGATCGCAATCGGGATGGCGGTCACTGCGATGAACACTTTTTCTAGCCAAATGCGATCGATTATCATACAAGCACCGACGGTCAGGGCAAAAAACGCGTACAGCATCCGCAAGCCGCTGCAAGCTTCCGCGACTCCAATTGCCCCAGTACTCAGCGAAATGATGTTTCCCTCCGCAAAAGCGGGCATCCCAAGCGTTTGGAAGGCAAAGGTACTGACCTTGGTAGCGATTGTCTGTAGCACGCCGCTGAGTTGGCCCGACAAAAAGCTAGGGAGCGGAACCATGAAAAGCAGGAACAGGACGGCGGGTGCGCCCCAACGGGCTGCACGCCTACCATACAGGATCGTGATGATGCCAAGCACCGACGGAATCAAGGATACTCCCTCGAGTGATTGCAGCCGCATGTAGATCCCAGCCAATCGCATCAACAGCCCACAACCCATCAGCATCCCACCTAACAGGTAGCCAGAGTCCAATTGTGCGCCCGCATACGTTTTGGGTTCGGCACCTTGGGGTTGGTGCAGGAAGCCGCGATTGGCCCAAAGGATATAGGCGGCAAAAACGGGAACAAGGAAGCCGTGCGAGTAGTCCGCATTATTCGACCACACCCCGGACATCCAAACAAACACATTCCAATACACCAGGAACAAGACTGCCAATGCGGACACAAGCCACATCCCCTCCCTTGGCCTTCCATTCGTTTTGGTTATGGGCGATGAATCGTCAGAGATCGGAGTATTCAAATCCGGATCGAGCGATGATTCCATTTTCGTAGTAAGTCTCCGTGTGCAAATTGTGGCACGCTACGTATCATGACTTGCCATTCATTGCCACTAGATTCGCCGACGACGAACGCAACACACGCCGAAGGCCCCTAAACCAAACAACAACATCGTTGCTGGCTCAGGCACTTCAGGAGTGCCGACGGGTGTCCCTCCAAAATACAACTGATCTTGAGCAGATTGAGCCAACGTGGGATTCGTGATCATCGAAGAACCTTTAACCAAATTCAATATCCTTACCCCACCGTAGTTGGTCAAGTTCGTACCGGTGAGCTCAGAAGCCGCCAAGTTTAATGCAAAACCCAACGATTCAACTGCTTTAACAAACTTATTGTTGGCAATGGTTTGCTCCACTACGCTCTGACCTTGGTAGAACCAAATCGCTTTTTGTAGAAAATCTGCGTCTGTTGCTCGGCCAGCACCAAAATCATACGTCGCAGCATCAGCACCGGAACCAATCATGGCATAAACACCACTCGTGCTCGCTTCGAATCCACTCATAAACGTTCGGTAGAGCGCCGAAGTACGAGCAGCAAGCACTTGCCCGCCCAACTGAGAGTTGAACGAGATATTATTAATGGTGAACACATCGGAATAGTTCATGTATTCATTGGTTTGTACGCAAAACGAGTTAAAGCGTGATTCATAGGAGTTGCTAGTAACGTTTCCCCCGCCACTGCCACTTTGGTTGGTCTTGATATTGAACTCCCCCGCGAGGGAGCCAGGGCCATCTCCGAATTTAATCGTAGTCCCTACGTTTACCACCCATGAAGCATGCGTCGTCAACGGCGCTATGCAAATCGCAAACATTACAACGACCAGCGGAGCAAACCGCCGAAATCGATTCTGGATCATGTTGTTCTCTTCAAAAAAAGGCGTGGTTAATCGACATTCCATGTTTTCGCGAACCCTTCGAATACAAATTCAAGTACTTTCAAAATTGAATTTGTACTCATTAATTCAATAGGGATTTTCCTTACAATCAGTGTATCTATCATTCGCAATTGCTGGACAAAAAAAACCGTTGGTTGCAAAAAAAAATTGAATTACTCATGATTCCATCTGCCTGCAAGGCAGTCTGCTTGTGGTAAACCGACACGCAAGCGTTGGATTCAGCCGCAATCCCCGGCTTATGCGTTTTGAAGCTACCTACTTTCGGCGAGCCTTCCCTGGTAGCGGAATGCGTCAAGCATTTCGTTGACGTCAAGCATTTCGTTGACGTCCAGCATTCACGAAAGCTTTGACAGTTTCCGCTACGGCTTAAATCGGCCCGCCCAAAGATCGACGCCCAGCGATCATTCGGCATTCCTTCGGTTTGCATTGAAACTCACCACCAGTCCAAGGCAGAAAACAACGGGCAGGAAAAAAGCGCTGTTCAAAAGCGCATCCACGCAATGCAAACCGACGATTGCCGCAATCCCATCGATCGGCCTAACAGCCGATGCGATTAAGTTTCGACGCAGGAGTATCCAACAGGGTGGTATCAACATCATCCCGCCCCAAACACCAACTCCAACCAAACCGTACGCGCCAGCGACTAATGTCGCGAATCCCCACGGTCGCTCCTGTTGTTGGTTACCAGTTCGCCAAAAATGCACACTGCCACAACCGAATACCGGTCGCAGTTTCAGGCTCGCATAAGCATCGTCCTCTAACCCCAATCGCCATCCAAACGAGCCGATCGTACTGCCTCGCAAAATGCTTCGGATGAATTTTCCTGACGGATTCGTATCGACAAACTCTCGACCCAATCGCAGCACTGGGCCACGCAACGCGAAAGCCGAAATCATCATGATCAATGTGGAAAACACCACGATACGAAAGGACTTGAGATGTCGCATTCGAAGAACCAAGGCGCCAATCACGGTCAGGATGCTCGCACCAAAGGCTTGAAAAAGGAACGGCGAGGTAGGCAATGTCAACAGCCCCCACTGCCGAAGAGAATTCGGTACGCGTTCCTTTAAAAGGGTTAGCGACGCCACTGCAATCGTCATCCACCACATCGCGATCTGATTCGGATCTTCGAAAAAAAGCATCGGACGGTATCCAACATAGCGAGTCACCCCCTCTAGGTAATAAGGGTGGAAACCATAGAGAGCCGCGTACAGAAAGCGCCCAAAAGCAAACTCCAGTAAAGCCAGTGCGAATGTTACGAATCCAAAAACACAAAGCACCAGCAGAGTTGCGTGCAAGTCCTGAATGCTGTTAAAAACCAATCGGCTAGCAGCGTAAGGCGTTCCCCAGGTGATCGCAAAATAAAGACTTTGAAACAAATCAGCCACAAACGGGCTATCGTTAAAAGCCCCGACCAAAGTCGGCGTGAGTATCCACAGACCAACCAGCGAATCGAGCCAATGAAACACCGGGCACCGTCGACTGCGCCAAGTCACAACTAGGGCGAGTGCGAGAACGACAGGTCCAAGCAGAGTTGCCCGATTGAGCCATGGCCCGTAAGGCAACGCGTTGCCAAGTACTTGAACATACGCATCGCTTTGATCGCGAAGATTGTCAAACGAGGCGATGGGCAAGCACAAATGACCAGCAAGAAACAGTGCAAACAAGCAGGCAGCCGGACTAGCACGGCCAAAGCAATTATGGATCAATACTATTTCCATAGTCAGAATTAGAGTTTCTAGCCACTAGCCACTAGCCACTAGCCACTAGCAACTAGCAACTAGCAACTAGCAACTAGCCACTAGCCACTCCGCGGCCGCGCGAGCACCCCCAGCAACAGCATTTGCGGCGCATCTCCAAAGTAATTGAACATGCTATCGACGAGTGACAATGCCAGGAACAACGCAAATACCAAACCAATCCAATCCATGCGATTCTCTCGCTGCCGTCTACGTGAACACGCAAAAACGAAAATCGGAATCGTGACCATTGCCAACCAAGCGATTACACTCACGAGCCCAGTTCGAGTCAATGCGAACAGCCAGAATCCGTCGAGCGCCATCACGTTTGCATCTTGTTGCCACAACCCAAAATCGCCCCAGCCCAACCACCAATGCCCTTGCATCCGTTGAAAAACAATATCTTCGGCTCTGAGTCGATAAGCCAATGAGCCAGCCCGCTCCG
Organism: Pirellula sp.; assembly: GCA_043743995.1. Classification (GTDB taxonomy): domain Bacteria; phylum Planctomycetota; class Planctomycetia; order Pirellulales; family Pirellulaceae; genus JBKCUI01. The sequence goes on from JAYTVM010000562.1 coordinate 12,653, forward strand.
CCGAAACGAATTGCTTTGCCACAGCGTCGACTCGGTCAGTCGTCGCCAAGCCACTGATGCGCAAGCCGATATACATCGGAGCAATCAACACGAGCGGTATCAGCCAATATCGCACAGGCGTGCATCGGCAAGCCACCATTACTGCCAGACCAGTGCCAAGCAAAACGATACTTCCAAGCGACTTGCAGGCCACCACGACAACGGCAAAAACAAACGCGATCGTATAGAGCGACATCAACGGAATTACATTGTCCCCTCTCCCCGGTCGTCCGGGGTTAGGGTTAGGGTTAGGGTTAGGAGTTAGCCACCTCGAGCGCCAAATAAATCCATCCCAAGCCAGTCCTAGCGCGGTTAACGTTGCCAACACATAGAACATCGTCAGCACGAACCCTGAGCTAAGGAAGACGCTTGGTTTAAATGTGGAGCCACGCAAAGCGCCGCGTTCTTGCCCAACCAACTCACGGCCAGTCAGCCAAGCGGTCCATTTTGGACCATGGACGATCTCAAAAACGGTCGGCGGAACCAAACAAACTGCAGCCATGATCAAGCATATCGCGAGTCGTCGCTGACTCGGAAAATCGAAGAAGACGGCTCGTCCCAAGAGATAGGGCACAAACCAATATGCGAATTCCTTGACCATTTCCCACAGAGAATCTTGCCAATCCAAATGATTTGCAACTCCGCAAAGGAGCGGACAGAAGCAATAGACAAAGACGGGAATATCGACCCAATGCCATCGAACAACAAGCAGTCGCGGATCGAGGATCAAGACGAGCGCAAGAGGAAGCAACCGAACCACATCTTCCTTGCGAAGCGTGACCGGTCCAATCAGGATTGCGCCCGGCGGCAGAAATAGCCAAGCGAAAAAGAAGACAGTTGCTACGACGGAGGCAACTGTGAGCGGCAAGGCGCTAGCCCAATGGCACTCACTTTGATTGTTGGACATATTAGCCGCAGTGCGCTAGCGTGGAATATTCATAACCCGAAGCGTAAGCGAGGGACCGGCAATGAAATCCCCCGCTAACGCGTTCCGGCTAATGTTGGAAAGTGAGCACAAACGTTCCGGGTTGCGGAGCATTTAGCGTTGCGCAACTTCCATCCCAAAGGGATATCAGACAGTAGCCGGTGGTTGAGCGGAGGGACACCACCGGAAGACGTTTCGTACCGCGCGTACCGATCCTGAAGGGATCGCAGAATCTTTGAGCCTGTAAGCGTCATTTCGCATGTCGTTTCGTTCCCCGGGGGTGCGCCTCTTCGCGGCGACCCCCGGCTACTCTCTGTAATCCCTATCGGGATAGAAGCGGAAGTATTATCGAGTGAATATAAATACGCAAAACATCAGATCAGTACCGAATTCGCTTCAGCAAACTCAAAGCGAGTAGCTTCATTGCGAATGGAACTCCATCCACAAGATAGCGTTTGCCTAATCTCTTTGGTTCTTGGCAAAGTCGGTGTATCCACTCAGTACCGCTGGCTTGCATCCAGCGAGGTGCTCTGCGCACTTCACCGGTAATGAAACTCAAGCTGATTCCAATGCCCATCCACCAAGTTGCGGGGAATTCGCCGCGAAATCGATCGATGAGTTCTTCCTGTTTCGGGGAGCCGAGCGCCACATAAACGACATCTGGTTTTGACTCTTGAATCATCGAACGAATGCGATCGACTTCGTTAGGATCGTTTTCAAAACCGAAGGGGGGACAATAGGTACCGGCGACGATCAAGCCTGGGAATCGTTGAGCCAGCACGTTGGCGGCACGTTCCGCCACCCCGGGATTTCCCCCCAAGAGAAAGATCGAACGGCCCGATTGGGAGATGGCCTTGGCTAGACTCAAGCACAAGGTCGAGCCGGCGACCCGTTCGGGGAGCGGCGTCCCCTGGATGCGGCTGGCCCAGATGAGAGGCATGCCATCGGCAACGACCAAGTCGGCTTTTCGAACCAAGGCGAGGTATTCTGGGTGTCGATTGCATCGGAGCAAGTGATCGAGGTTGGCGGTCACCATGAATCCTCCTTGCCCGCGCGCCAGCGACTCCGAGATATGCCGGCAAGTATCCGACTCGGTGATGTGATGGAAGGCAACGTTGCCTAAGATTACTTGTCGACCGACGTGCATGAATTTTTAAAAAACAAGTAAATGCCCCCGAGTTCACTCGGGTGGATGCTTACCACCCCACTAGCTAGCGCGGATTATTCACAACCCGACGCGTAAGCGAGGGATTGCGGTCCAATCCGTATAGGGCACGGGCTGTTGGCCCTTGTGTTTTCTCGATCCGTTACCGGTGCCCTGCCTTCATTCTCAATCGGCCAGCTGCGGCCAGCAGCATCAATACCAAGCCAATCGATTCCACGATCAAATTGATCTTCCAATCTGCAATGCGCTGCCCGAGCATAGAAAACTCTACGAAATAAACCAGACGCACATTCCGTCCATTTAACGCCGAGTGTAATGCCCATCTACTCCCTTAATTCGCCATCCCGTTCGGTCCGAACCCACTGCGTCTGTCGGTTCCCAAAGAAGCGACGATAGATCCCTATCTTTCCAACAATGTAGCGTGGAATGGAAACGACCATTTTGAAGGGAATCAGCTCGCGGGCAAAGCGCCACCAGCCAACAATAATGCCCAAAGCGGCCAAGCAACCGGCCCCAAGCAGAATCCAAAAGGGAAGCCATGCACCCGTCACTAGCGCAAGAAAGAATTCGATGGCGCAAGCCAAGGTCGACAACAGCACCAACAACGACAGAGGCGGGACGGCCAAATCCAACGCCACCAGAAACAAATCGATCCGTCCCGTAAATGCTTGTAGGACAAGGCGAGGCACATAGTTGAGTATTGTATTCATATAGCCATGTTCCCAGCGAGTCCGTTGGCTAACCGCGGCCCCGGCGCTCGTCGGCAACTGGCTCCATACCTTGGCCGTTTCACAGAATTGAGGACCGAATCCTTGCTGGTTTAGTTTGAGTCCAAGCGCCAGGTCCTCGACGATTTCAGCGTTCGCAAGCGAGGACAGTCGAAGGATGTTCCATGGAAAGGCCATCCCCGATCCGGTTAGCAAGACCGGGGCAGCCAGGCGTTGCATGGCCTTGGCTCGGACCCAGTTCTTGACGAGAAAGGCAAACACCGAAACCATAGCCTCGGGACCGGAATGCGGCGCAATCGCCATCAAGTATAATGACTGCACAGGTCGCCCCGTTCCATCGACTGCGCGTGCCAATGCATCGATCGTTCCCGCCTCGGCTTGACAGTCCGCATCGAGCACGATGACCACATCCGGTGGATCTTGTTCTAGAAAACGTACGCCTGCATCGAGGGCAAAGCCTTTCCCACGCCGACTGACATCGTTCCGTTCCACGACTATTGCACCTGCATGCCGGGCGAGCTGAGCCGTATCGTCCGAGCAGTTGTCTGCAACGACAACAATTCGGTCCGAATCATTCAGCTGAGATCGAATCCCGATGATGGTACTGGCGATCATGGCTGCTTCATTGTGTGCTGGAACCAGTAACGCGACACGGCGCCGTTGTCCCCGAACAGGCTTTCGGGGCGGTAGCAGTGCGAGCACGCATTGCATGCCCAACATAATCAGTGGCACGGCAACAACTGCAGCCATAAGCCAAGCAATGCCATTCATCAATAGAGCCAACGAAACGATTCCTTTGCTTCGCGATCCTCGCAGAGCGAGTCCGCAGACAGCCCATGCAACATTGTTAAGTTCGTCGTCACGGAAGTGGGGTGTCCTGGAACAGCGAGGCGAGCTTGGCAACTTCTTTGCGAATATCATGTCGCTCGATTACGGATTTTCGCCCGGACTTACCCATCTCAATGAGTCGTTCGACCGGCGTCTCCAGCGCTTCCCTCATCGCATCCGCTAAAGCCTGTACGTCACCAGCCGGCACCAGCCAGCCATTTTCACCTGGACGTACTAACTCCGGGATCCCCGCAATACAAGTGCTGATCACGGGGCGTTCGAGTGCGAGCGCTTCCATCAGGACGACGGGAAGTCCTTCGGCAAAAGAGGTTAAGATAAATGCTCGAGCTAGCTGTAGTTGCTTCATTATTTCCGCACTCGATGTCCAACCACTGATTTTGACTTGCTCCTGTAGATTCAGCGAATCGATGCGGGACTGAAGGGTGGAACGTAGTGGGCCATCTCCGATGATCGTGAGGGAAGCCCGGAAGTTTTGGTCGGCAAGCGACGCGAATGCGTCGATAAGAAGCAATTGCCCTTTTTCAGAAGAGAGGCGGCCAACGGTAACAAAATGTGGTACGTCAGCCACTCGAGTACTTTCGGTAGTTATGAAAAAAGGGCTGATACAACAGCGAACGATTCGAAGTTTGGGCCAATCCGAAGTAGGAGTGAACATCATGCATTGCGACCGGGCATAATGGGAAATGCAAATGCAGAACTTGGACCGATGAATTTTTCGCGCAAGTCGGAATTGGTCGGCAGCGTAAAAAATGTTTGAGCCATGAATGGTTAGGCTAAACGAGATTTTCGCTAACTGAGCCGCGACCGCCGCGACGACGGCAGAGTTTTCACCAATATGGTCGTGGATGTGCTCAATTCTTTTCTGACGAAGACGGCTCGCTAGGAAAGCGGCTTCACCAAAGTAGGCTACCTCACGAAGGCGGTTTTTTAGGCCGTCGCCGGTTAGTTGATGCACAAGTCGAAGTGCCTTGCAGAACCGAATTGGATTACGTAAAAACTCAACGATTGTTGCCGCAAAGAGCTTTGCAACCCCTGCCGCAAGGATATAGGTCGTGTTGGCGCGCTCGGACGTTACATCCTCATCGACTTCGTGAACACTTTCAGGCCGACGAACTGAGAAAGTGGATACGAAATATCCAAGACGACGCAACTCATGGATCTCATTGCGAATAAATGTATCCGACGCGCGGCCATAAGCGCTGGTTATGTAGGCGAGTTTTTTGGACAACTTAACAATCCACAGGATTCAGGTCTGTCGGCACGATGTTTCTGGCGCGATTGGTAGCTTCACTGTATGTGAATTGGGGCGCCCACTGAAGTTCATTACGGGCAATTACAGTATCAACCCGCAAAGGGCGGAAGCGTGCACGGAAGCGTCGAGGTTGGAGGAGGCCAGGAAGTTTGAATGACAGACCGAGAGGACTGGCAACGACGTTTGCGATTTGTGCGACGATGGAGCCCAGGCCGTAAGGAATAGGAATTTGAAGACTATATTGCCCGCCGTTTAAGCAGTTCTCACGAACAAATCGCCAAGCGCAAACCATTTCGGGATCAACAAGGTTCGCAATGATGTTGGAAGGCTTTTCGGCTGCGAGTGCAAAGCCAGAAGCACAGTTCTCTACGTAGACCAGTGGCAAGACCGTACTGGGAGCCATTATAACTTTGAACGGGCCAACACTGGCGGTGACTCCTGGAACGACCGACGCCCCGGCACCCCAGATATAGCCTGGTCGTAAAATCGCAAGTGTCGTGCAATGGTTTGCCGCAAATTCTTCTGCGATCTTTTCTTGCTGTATTTTGGCATTGGTGTAGGCATCGCGAGTTTCAGGCCGCGGTTCTAACGCGGTACTCTCGGAAAGAATGGAACTGGATGTGGACCAGTCGTAAACGGATAAGCTGCTTGCAAGCACGAGATGCTTCGCAGAGGAGTTAGCCATGGCAGCGAGAAGATTGCGAGTACAATCGACTGTATTACGGAGCTGATCAGCACTGCTGCCGGACATTTGGGCAGCAAGGTGAATTACAACACCGATGTTGGAAAAGGCGGCAGAGATATTGCTGGACGCATTTAAGTCAGCAGAAAGAATCTCGAGGTTCGGGTGACTTGCATTAGGACTTAGCGAGGAACGAACGAGAGCGCGGACGCGATGACCGCGCCGGAGAAGTTCCTTAACTACGTACCGTCCGAGGAAACCGGAAGCTCCCGTGACAAGGATGTGGAGTGGTCGCATCAGATGGCCCACGGCATCGGTTCGATCGGATTAAACGTACTTATGATTTTCTGGCAAAACCCATCCTCGCGTGCGGCGCTGATTGCGAGCACTAGCTCATTGACGTGCAACGTAAATCGAGGTGACATTCGGCATGGACGTTTTTCACTTAACGAATTGGCTAGTTCGGCAGGGCCTCGGCAAAAATCCATGTAAGAAGAGCCCCCATACTTGACCAAGGGATTAGACTTGCCCGCTAGTGGCAGCTTCTTTTTCCATGGGTTAAGGATCATTCTGCGACGAATGGTGATGTAGCGTTGAAGGCAAATTGGAGAGCGGTAGTTCCATGAGTCTTGGGTGCTCAAAATCCCATTTTCGCCGAAAATCCGCAGCTGATGGTCGTGTTTCGCGACAATGCTGCATGTTAGTCGGGCGACAATCCCAGAAGCAAAACGCAAGCATGCGACCGTGAGATCAGGAGAGCTGAAATTAAGTGGTTGGTCCGTTTTCTTGTCATGAATGGTTGTCGAGCCAAAGGCAGTAAGGTTCGTTGCTGGACCGAACATCGCACAAAGCCAGGTAAGAACGTATCCCGCATGTTCTAGCGTGCATCCCACCTCGAATTCATCCTTGCTTGGCCATGGAGTGCCGGACTTGGAAAACCAACTCCGATACGGCATGCGGTGTACTAGACCATCATCCATCTCCGCATAAACGGCATAGACTTCGCCTATAAGCTTGTCTCGTACTGCCTTACACATGGTTTGGGCAGATTCACCTAATACGCTACAAGGGGCTGAAATGATTAGCAAATCTTTGGCTGAAGCCAATTCGATTAATTGTGTCGCATCCGCAAGGTTCATCGCCAGCGGCTTTTCGCTATAAACATGTTTGCCAGCTTCCAGGCACGCTTTCGAAACCTCGTAATGCGAGTGCGGATTGGTTAAATTCAAAACCAGTTCGGCATCACTCGTGAGAATTGCTTCCAGCGAATTGCAGCCTCGAACCTTATAGTAAGCCATGAATCGACGTTGTCGTTCCACGTCGCGGTCGTAGACCGCGATCAATTCCAATTCGCGGTGCAAAGCCAACGTCTGTAGATACAGGTCGGCGACATATCCACAACCAACAATTGCTATTTTCATGTATTACACAACGTCATCGGGCAACACCAACTGTTTGTACTCGATTAGCGAAAGGTGACGACCCGCGCGGATGTCTCGCAAATAGCGATACTGCCCTTGAAGGTTAGCCCATTTTTCCAACATCATCAGGGTACTATACCTAAATGCGGTCTTGGCATCGCCGCACGTACGCATTGACTTCACTCCAACCCTAGCTACTTGTAGTGGAAGGATCGCCAGAGTCAACAAAGTCGCATAAGCAGCGAGGTGCCAACCGTAAGTCGTGAAGACGGCCAGCGTTACCACGACAACCAACAGCGGCCAACCGACACCCCATAATCGTGCACGGCGAACCTGCCGAGAAAATACACCCTGTCCTTTCTCGAAACGTGTCGCTACATCCAATGCGCCATATCCCCCACGGACAGAGCGCTTCCACCACTGAGCAAATCGTGTCATAGCCGCATCGTGCATTGCCATCTCTGTATCCATTCGGCGAATTCTCCAGCCAGCATTTCGCAAACGCAGACATAGCTCCGGTTCTTCGCCACAAACGACAGATTCATCAAACCCACCAATCTGACGAAATGCATCGACACGAAAGCAGGCAACACCACCGCAGGACTCCGAATCACCTACCGGCACAGACCACTCAATGTCGCACACGCGGTTGTAAATGCTCTGTTCTGGGAATCGCTCGCGAAGTCGACCGCTAGTTACAGCATATCTCGGATGTGATTCTAAAAACGTGGCCGCAGTTTCGAGCCAGTCGCCTGCGATCATACAGTCACCATCGATAAATTGCACAAACTTGGCAGTTGGTGCAACTTCGCAGAGTCGCGTAATGCCAGCATTTCGAGCACGCGCAGCGGAAAATGGTCGGCTCAATTCCAGTTGCACGACCTCGGCCCCGAAGGATCTCGCGACCCCAATGCTATTATCAACGGATCCCGAGTCGACGTAGATGATGGGTGCAACGGAGTGTTTGGTGTCTTTAGTAGGCTTCTGGAAATGCAATACGATCGACTCAAGACAAGCGCGAAGTCGTTCACCTTCGTTGCGTCCAATGACGACCACACCCAGGCAGTGTTCATGAGTAGTCATATTGTTTTTCCATAAGCTATGAGCTTCTTCTCGAGTGTCCAGATTTTTTGAGTCTAATTCCCCAACCTGAATCCTAGGGTGACTCAAGGGGATAGAACATAGGGCAACGTAGGTTGATTCGCATTGATTCGTTTCACGGTCGATTAACGCTTTCTTCTCGGCAAGTCTTTGCAAACAAAAGTGGGCAAATAATAAAACTCCACCCGTCCGAGATTCGATGCCTTGTTGAGTTATCTGCTTTGCATTGCAACTTTCGCCTAATTCGCCAGGTAAGGAGACCGAATAGGAAAGCGAATTCGGCCAGAATCGCGTAGCACCTTCCATGATTCTTCGCAAAGTAACGCTTTCGCGATTCATACCAATAGAGTGGCCTACGCTTGCATGAATCATTAATTCCGGATGCTGAACCTTCGAAGTGCACGACCTGAGCCTGGGGCAGGTGCCATACCTCCCATCCTCGGTGCTTGGCTCGGCGACAGAAGTCTACTTCCTCGTAATACATGAAGTAGTTTTCATCCAACACACCGATCTGATCGATGACCGAACTCCGGACGAGAAAACATGCTCCCGAGACCCAGTCTACAGCGATGGGAATATCCGATATCCGCATCGGAACTACTGATTTGGCAAGTAGTTTAGTAAGGAACCCTAAGCTGACACCATTCTCCAATTCTCCGAGGGCACTAGGGAAACGGAACCCCGAACAGGGCGGTTTTCCGTTTGGGTCCAGCAACCGTCCTCCTACGATTCCTGCCTTCGAATTCCCAATGATCCAACTAGTCAACGCGCGAATGGCACCCGGTTTTAGAAGAGTGTCGGGATTTAACAAAAGAATAAATTCCGGTCGTTCGGTTGTTTCAAATACCTGACGAATGCCAATGTTATTCCCAGCCGCAAAACCTGCATTGGACTTCGACTGAATAAACTCAACCCAGTCTCCCCAACCGTTCTGTGTGAGTGCCTTAGACAGCTTGTCTACAGAATTGTCTGGTGAAGCATTATCAACCAACACAACTCTGAATTCTTGTCCGCCTGTTCGCTCTTCGGCGAGCGATGCCAAACAATTGATCGTTAATTCAGAGGTACAGTAATTGACAATAATGATCGCTGTGTTTGTCATCAGAGGAATGGGGCTTGCGGACGTTTGGATGCGAGACAATTGGTATCACCTGAGTTGCCATCCATGTTAGAAAAGTAGAATTGATTAACTCTCTGTCTCAAGTGTGCACCCGTGCGACACTTGAACGACTGACGTAACAGCGCCAGCGCAGAGAAGGTAGAGAGGGTTAATCATCGCGTTTGCAAGGCAATCGATCGCAAAAAGTACAGTGATGACGGCGAGTGGGATCAATGCGTTCAGCTCCAACATAGGTACTCTCTTTGCGCGTTGAGCGACGAGAATTGCGGGCAATGTGAGAGCGGCGAACACGCAAATCAAACTCACGAAACCATACATTCCGAGCGTGATAATCCAAAAGCTATCATTACCACGTACAAGCTTCTTTCCCTCTGCATCCTTCGGAATAAAATCGCCATCTCCAAACCCGAAAACTGGAGATCTATACGCATTGTCCACGTAAAACCCTTCTTGCCGCATACGAGCAGCTAATGAGCCACCGCGCTCACGGTCAATACTCTCAATAATTGTCGCCAATGTCTCACCTTCCCAGATCTGGCTTCCCCGTGTTGCGATATAAGTGATCGGAATCGCGGCTAGCAGGAGTAGTGAAATCGAGGGTAGTCCCCGTCTACAGCCGAAGAATGTCGCCATCCCTAAGGCCAGCGACACGATTCCGCTTCCCACTTTGCAATACACGGTAGTGACCAACATCAATCCAATCCACCAAGTTCCGTTGATTCCAAACAATTGGGTGAATAACTTTGCACGCCAGAGCCAGAATCCTACAAGTGTTGTACACGCCATCCATACACCGACCATAATCCCATGCTGCATGAAGAGCATTGGCCGAAAACCGTTGTAGCGGACATGTTGCAGAAAACTATGTTGATAAAAACCGTAAATCTTTAAGTGCAATTTTGGGCTAAACATTATTTCAAACCAACAAAATGGGGCGTAAAGTAAGCCGCCAAGGAAAATTGCCGCCGCCATTTCGCGAAGCTTATCGTTTGAGCGAAAAAAAGCCCTACCCATTAAATACGGAATACCCCACAAAAACGCATGTACGACGACCCAGTTCATTCCAGTCGCAAAACCGTGACCATTGACAAGATGTGTTGCCATCGGCCAAAGGCAAAATATCCCCATAGGTGCATCGAACCAACGCCAACGAACAGTAACCAATGCGGTGGGACTGAAGACCATTGCTCCAAGCAACGCACCGATGCCGATCGCCGCTGGCTTGTCATAATCTGGAACGCCGCCTAATACGTATCCCGATTGAGGTAAAAAGAGGACGCCGAGAATGTACGTTGCGAGCACCGCGCGTGACGCAGGCACCAAGGAAAACAGGCACAGCGCCAGGAACGGAAAGCCGAGCATCGTGATGTGCACCATGTAGCTCAACGCAACACTTTTTCCTCTCCAACGCGTGACGTCCCACCGAATGAAAAGGCCGGTTGAAGCGACAAAGTCGGAAGATAGAGGTCAGCGACATATCTGCATCCGATCAAGGCAGTCTTAATTGCCTTCTCCAGCACACCGGATGATTGACCCGTTCATCGTTGCGCATCACCGGAGGGTATCGCGCGATTACCCATGTCAACAATCTCCGCTTCTCCGCTAGGGAAATTCGGAATGCCCGTAACCGTCCCACGCTCCATTGCGCTTGTGGGCAACTTTGCCCAGCGCTGGGAGGGTCGTTCAACGCACCACCAGAACGCATAGGAGAACGCCACGGAAATCGCGAAGGCTATAAAGATGGCGAAATATCGAACGGACAGCGACTCAGGAAGGCGGCCCGAAATCGAAATCACACGACCACCGATTGGCCCATGCAACAGATAAAGCGAGTACGAGATTGTTCCTAAGAACGCGAGTGGCGCAAAGATCCCGGGAATTTTACGGTGTGCGGCTGTGTGAATACAGGCCGCAGTGAGAAGCCCGACGGACGTTACATGAGTACCAAGTACGCAGAAGCAAACGGCTGAAATCACTGCAAGCAAAACCGCGCACCCACGTAACGTCAATAAGCCCACATAGCACTGAAATGATGCCATTCCAATTGCGAACAGTGGCAGGTACAAGGGAAGAAGTACGAGTCCGGACCCTTTTTGTGCACAAAAGCCAAGTAGAGAAAAAGCAATGACGGCAAAAAAACGGATGAGTGTCCTCTCGTGTATCAGAAGTGGAAAGGCAATTGACATGAAGATGTAATACTGAAATTCAATCGCAAGAGTCCAAAACACACCGTTAAGCCAACCTAGTCCGAGAACAGCATTCAGGTAGCCAAAATGCGCAAGCAATTGGGGCCAGTTCAAATGAAATGGCTGCCCCCCAAGGCTTGGTGTAAGAGCCGATAAATACTGTAGCAGGATGATCAAAGCAATGCAGGATAGATAAGGAGGTTCGAGCCTCTTGAGTCGGCGAAGAAAGAAACTGAGGCAGTCGCGAATTTTATAGGATCGTACATACATCGAATAAGGAATGACAAATCCGGAGATAACAAAGAAGGCATGCACACCGAAACACCCAGAAGATCCAATTTCTTTGATCGGGTCCCCGGAAGGCAAAAAACTAGAATTCGAATTGGAAAAATGAAAGAGACAAACGGACGCTGCCGCTAGGCCTCGCAAATGGTCTAGTACAGGCAAGTGTTTCGGTTTTGTCACGCTAAGTCCTTACTTATACTTCGGCATCTAGACGAAGCCGCAGGTGCGGCGCCGATACAATTTACCCTTCGACCTATATTTGATCGTAAACGGCTGACGCCGTGAATCGCGATCTATCAAAACCGTTGTGATTCGGAATCCAAATGGCGAAGTACTAGCTCCCATTTGCGTTTCAGTTAGTCCTAACTTATGACGACTTCGTTCGAGACCTACCCAAAGTTTGTGGTAGCCGTGACTGAAAGTAATCATGCACCTGGCGCTGTGCCTGCGAAACCGCGCTAATTAATCCCTCGTGCATCTCGGCACGTTGTTGATACTCCCGGTCGATGCGAGAAACGACCGCCGAAGCGTCTTCACACCGCAGGTCAATTACCGGCGGTGCAGGAACGAGCATTCCCATGACTCCCTCCGCTTTCTTGCTGTACGCTAGCGTGACGGTCGGCACGGCCTGCGACACCGCAGCGATACAGGCGTGCATCCTTGCGCCGATGAAGAAATCGCAGTGGCTAATAATCCATTTTAGCTCGGCGGCATCATACGGTTGTGCGACGGAGTCCACTCGATCGCCCCACCGCTTCTTTAATTCGTCTCGAAGCTCCAGGGACACGGCAAGATCAGAGTCCTCGAACAATCCGGCGAGGCGCCCGGTACTGCCGTTACTGCTTTGCCTATTGTTGAAAACATGTGGTACCAATAACAAGCGTGCTTCTCGCTGTTTCATCGCCCAATCGATCAACTGATGAATCAAAGCTTGATAATTCATCATCAGCCCAAAATCAACGTTGCTACGCCAAAGAAGGCCGCTGACATTTAGGCCGATGATCGACCGATCATCGGTGTTTGTCCAGGGGCCTTGGATATCGGTTGGCGGTATTGCGCGAAGTGTGAACGCGACGTCGGGACAAGCCACAAAACGATCGTCGAGACCTGTCCCGAGCAACTGCTCAAGCTCTCTGAGCCCACCAGCCTCGCGAGTCGCCACTAGCGCCGAACGCGAAAGGATGTCCCTCGCGATGATCTGAGACGAGCGATCGCGGAATGGCCCTATCGTCTGCGGCAATAAGACCAGCGGCTTGTCGAAGGCAAACGCTAACCGCTTTACGGCTGCCTGCAATATCAACCCATGGCCGCCGTAAATATCGGCAAAGGAGTCGCCTCCAGCGATATCAAGCACTGCGTCACAAGCATGGAGTTGCTGAAAGGTTCGGTTGGCCAGCCAGGTATTGCCAAGTCCGGGCGCCCAACGACTGACCCGTCGGAGCCATCGCAAATGCGTAGCGCCGCTGCGCGGCGTCAATCGGGATGACCCGTTGAGCCAACTTGTCTGAACAGACACACTGCGATCCGGGAGTTGAACGTCCATGTTCTCGTCGAGTCCACCCGCACCGATGATAAGCTGGCCAGCAAGAGACGCCGCGGAAAGGTTATCTACACAGGCTGTCCCCAACGCGGCGACACCGCGATTCGTGCTCGCAGGACTGGCCCCCAGCAACATCAGCGTCAGCGGCTTTCCATCCCAGCCTGTTTCATTACATTCAGAGGGTAACATCAGCGCGGTTGTCTCCTCTTGTTTTCAAATCTTCCACAAGCTCTGATCGTGAACGAATTGGCAGATTGGTACCCGTCAATGCAACTGGTCCGCGACGGCGAAAGTAAAAGGCTTCACGAGCCGCGCGTTGGAAGCTATCCCACTTTCTTTTGAGCGGAAGCTTTAGCCAACTGCGGAACAAAGACATATTACGAAAGCGAGGGTAGGGAAGGAGCATTAACCAGAGCGCCACCAGCTTTGGACTCACATGCCGCCGTCGCATCAGCAAGCCATTCTGGGATTGAGGTAACACAGCAGTTAATCTCGGTTCAGCAACGATATAACCCGCCTCCATAGCTCGACGCAACACCGTACGCCCTCGCTCTGTACGGACCACAATCAGGGTTTCCCCCTTTTCCCCTTGTTCGATCGGACGATGCCATGGATCGCCACATGCAATATCGGCAAACTCTCCGGTTCCATCCGGGCAAATATGACAACGGAATGGTTTGTGCTTCGACAGGATGGTATCCCAAGCTTGGTGATAAGTCATCTCGACCCTTTGCCCGTCCTTCGACGTCTTCAGGTTAACGCCCGTCATCCCCGGCCAGCCGTAACCACGATAACGAAGATCCCCCACATTTTCCGGATCGACCCCAAGCTGCTTCAGAATCTCAAGCGTGCCTCGTGTTGATGGAGTACCACCGCAAAATATCGAGATCGTCAGCCCAAGATTGCGGTCGAGCGCAGGTCGAATTCGCCTCGTCTTTTGCGCTGCGGCGATATCGCATGGCTTGCCAAGCAGTACACATGGTGATGGTGCCGACTCGATCGCACCCAATTCTGCACAGACCGCTGCAGGGGCATACCTCGAGCCGGTGCGGTCGGTCAGTTCGGCGCGTGACCGACTCATCACGGTCTGGTTGAGGTGCGGAGCGTCTGGGTCCATCGCAACGTGCAAAGCCCCGTGCATACCTTCCTGTTCCAGGCAGAATGCCGCCAGCGCCGTCGCTGCTCCGCCAGAGCCCCCCTTGAACCAAATGGCTTCGTCGGTGGCGTGCCCCTCCCATAGTTCTAGCACCGGTCCCCACTCCGCTTTCAGCGATTCGATTACATCCACCGGCCAAGTGGCATGGTTGTGCGTCAAATCGGCACCGGAGCATACGGCAACGCAGTCACCACAGCTGCTGCACTTATCTCTGTCCACGACAGGTCGAATTCCAATCTCGATAAAGTTACGCAATTCAATTGCGTTATCCTGACAGGCATACTCACATGCCCCACAACCGTGACAGAGGCGGTTAGACACAATCTCCTCGATCGAGTTCGATATTCCCAACTTCATACTACAGTCCCGGAGCTGTCGTTTTTTTTGTTCCCAGTGACTTTGAATGTGGCTTTGCGCAGCGAAAATCGATGCCAGATGGCATTCCGCAGTCGACCGACCTCGTGCCGGATTGGAGGGAAAAATTTAAGATAGAATGGTGTTGCTAAGGCAATTGCTACTACATAGCCCGCTAACAACAACCAACCCGTCCGACCCAGATACCCCCATTTGACCACCGCTAACGTACCCGCAAAGTACACCCCCGCAAATGCTATCGGCTCAACTGATAAGTGCATCGGCAGGTGATGCCGTAACCTCAGTAAAAGCAGCGTCGTGATTAGGGCTGCGATTTCACCCCCAATGGTACTGAGCGCAATCCATGGTAACGGCATTTCTTGCCACGCAACCAGCACTGCAAAAAACAAGCCGAACTGCCGAAAACAGTTTGCGTACATCACATTCCGAGTGTCACCTAGCGCCATAGCCGCGTTTGCCCCTGGACGACGAAATAGGCGAATGCATTCACTCATACCCAACCAACCGACAACCGTGCCGGCAATCGCAAACTTAGTACCGTATATCAACTCGATCAGAACAGGGCCCAGAAAAATCAAGCCCGTCCCCACAACTAATGCAATTGCACCCATCAACTGAACGTGCAACGCGTAATACTGTATGAAGGCCCCACGGTCGGCCTGAACCCGCGACATAAATGGCAAAACCAGAGGATCGATCCCGCTGGTAATCATTCCCAGCAATGTAGTCACCAAACCGATGGCTACTGAGTAAGCGCCAAGTTCTTCTTTGGTATATGCCTGGGCAAGAACAATGCGGTCCCCTTGCATCATGCAGTAAAGGAGTACGCTGTTAACGAGCAAAGGCCAGCCGAAGACCATGAACCGATTAACGATTTGTCGATCCCAACCTAACTTAAACGGGCGCTCTGCCACGGCATGCGATACGCAAACCTGGAGAAAGGTCTTCAGTAACGCAAGGTACAAGAAGACTCGATAGTCTCTGGTCGCCAGCGCAATAGGGATAGCCGCAACTGCAGCCACGACTTCCGGAACAACCTGTTTAAGAACGTCGGGTTTAAAATTCAACATTCGCTTCAGCCGCTCGGAATCGCGGTGGACCAATCCAGACATGATGGGAACCAACGCAAGCAAGCGAAACGCCCAGGTTGCCTCTGGTGCGCCGAACAACCGTGCGACGGGCCCAGCCACAGCGAGTAGCACTGCTCCGAGAAATAAACCCCTTAGTAAGAAAAGAGATTGCGCTACCGCGCCGACTCTGTCGTCATTGCCATCTTTCGCCTGGATTAGCTGCTGTTGGAAACCAAGGTCCGAAATTACTCCAAGGAACCCAGTAGTGATCCAGAACGTTGCAGCCAACCCATAATCTGCAGGTTCGACTATGCGGGCGACGAAAATATTGCAGCCAAACGCCAGCAATCGCCCTAAGATCTGACTACCGCTCAGCAACGCAACACTACGGAACGCATTTCGACGAGTACTCATGGCACTCGCTCGCTTCGTTGAATATCCAGTGTTGTATGCAGAATCGTCGCTGGGCTTAACGTATCCATCGAACGACGGGATGCAATACAAGCCTTTCGTTTGAGTATTGGGACCCCATCGATATCACCGTTTCTTGATGGACTCTGAACTGGGACGCCATCAATCTCGCCGGTTGTGAGAATTCGATTAACGAGCTGATCGAGGAGTGAACAGCCTGCCTTTCCGACTTGGCGGATAGAGGCAATTAGTATCTCACTCATCTACGCAAGTTGCTTGGCGAGGTGTTCGATGCGACGGCTGATGGTGTAGACGGTACACGCCATTATCCCTGCCCATCGATTATCAAACTTGCTACTCGTTCGGCCGCTGCCTGACTACTGAAGCGACAGAGAGCCTCATTACGCGCAGCGTGTCCGAGACGCTGACGCAACTGGCGATCTATGATCAAGCGCCGAAGAGCCGCTATCAGGGCTTCTTCGTCTCGGGCAGGAACTAGAAGGCCAGTTTCCTCGTGTCGTATGGCCGTTGCAGTGTCCCCAACGTCCGTTGCCACGATCGACAAACCCGCCATCATTTGTTCGAGAAGGGACATACTCAAGCCCTCAGTATCCGAGGACTGAACTCCGATCGCAGCCTGCATTAATAAAGGAGTAATGTCTCCGATCCAACCAGGCATTTCCAAAATATCCTGCAAGTCCAACTTATCCACGAGGCCGCGCACCTGCTGTTCGTATTCATCCCAATACCCGTGCCCCCCACCGGCCAGCACAACACGGAACCTTAGCCCCTCATCGCGCAGCACTTTCACCGCCCGTATGAAAGTCATTGGATTTTTCTTAGAGACTAAACGGGCGTACCACAACACGAGTGGTTCAGATGAGTCCATTCCTCCCGAAAGTGTCGTTTCAGGAACGAAATTCCGAAATACACAAACTTCATGCGACGCAGGCAGAAATCTCTGAAGTCCATCACCTATTTCGCGCGACGCAGCAAACAACCGATCGCAGCGCAGAAGTGCCCAGGTAAGTATTTTTCGCCGAACGAGACTGCCTTCAAGAATTTTTTCTGGCACGTGCCAAGTGAACCAAACTTGCGGACGAAGGCGCAATTGGATTGAAGCAAGTACACAGATCAGGAGGGCCTTCTCACCATGCACATGAATAATATCGATCTTTTCCGATGCAATTAGCGCACGCATACGCGAGACTGCAATTGGACCCGCAAAAACACTTCGAAAAACATCTAGAGCGATAAACTGATGCTTTCCAGAATCATTGAGCGCATAGTCCCCTTTTTGTCCTAAGGAAACTCCCAGCGAACGGAAAACGGTATCGCTCAAGGCAATCGCAAGATTTATAGCAACACGCTCTGCGCCACCTTGTCCAAAAGTGCCCACAAGCTGCGCAACAGTCGTCTTCTCGGCGGTTGGAACATCCACCGCTGCTCCGACAGTCATTTCTGAATTTAATTTGTGCTTTTTCGAAGAGTAAAGTGATCGCAGTGCACCGCGAAACCGCCCAGACGTAACGTTTTGCTTGAACTCAGAGGGATCGGATACCCAAGGATCACCCGTAGCTACCGCACGCTCTACTGCTTGCCAATCAATCTGCCCCGTCTGCTGTACCCTTAAAACTAGATAATCCAGCAACGAGTACGGATTAGCGGTAGGCGGACTCCAGAAGTAGTGGAAAATTCGCGCCCGTCGCACTGGGTACAACGTACTTTTCACCTGGCAATTGAAATTCCGATTCATTAACCGTAATCGCAAGTCCACTACGTCGAGAGTACTATTTATCGAAGGTTGGTCTAACACCAAATTGGCCTTCTCTAAGCAAAGTTTCCACCTCGTATTCCACTCCCGCGAAAAATCATGCACTACGGGGCGATCAGCCATGTAGAGAACGCCAGCGTTTATGAATTGCCGCGGTGGATAAGGCCAATCCATGGTTTGGAAGGCATCTCGCACCCACCGCGCGCGCCGTAGACCGAAAAACTCCTGCGTGTAATCCGGCACGGCCGCGAAGTCGTCGTCGTGGGCAAAAAGTTCATCGAAACGGCGAATCGGCAAGGTGTCAGAATCTAGGTACACAAACGACCCTTCAAGTACCAGACGCATCGTCGTCTTGAGAAAGCGGTTCCGCTGAACGGGCGCGCTCATGCCTGTCTTGATCAGTACCACTTGGTCGACGTTTGCAAGCACCGGATCCTTAACCGAGTGTAACGACACATGCGACAGTTCATCCAACAACAGGATAATCCGTGCCTTGGGATAGAGATGACGTACCAAAGAAATCGACACCAACGTCTGGCAGCTGAAAATGTCATTGCCGATGCTGGTTAACGCGTAGACGATCGTCGGGAAGTCGCTGTTGCTAGTTTGCATTTGCAAGTCGATCACGCTTCAATTTTAGGCTGTAGCCAACCACTGCTGGAACATCAGTATCGTCCATACAGCATCGTCTGTTTGGCATTTGCCCTCAAGATGTCGCGCCCAAAGCGTGCGGATGCGTGCGACATTAAAGAAGCCTTGCTGTTGTAACTTATGCGGATCTAGGAGCTCTTCTGCCCAGGCACGCAACGGGCTCCGCAACCAAAGTCCAATTGGAACGGTGAAACCGTGTTTCTGACGCCACAGATGCTTTGAATTAACATATCTGCCAGCCACCCTTCTCAGAATCAATTTTCCATCATTTCCCTTAAACAAATGTTTTCTAGGGAGCCGCCAGGCAAACTCGAAGATGTGGTGATCCAGCAGTGGCGCTCTGGTTTCCAAAGAGACCGCCATCGCCGCACGATCGACCTTGGCCAAGATTTCGACAGGAAGATAACTTACGGTGTCGCTGCGCATCATGTATTCAGCGAAACCCATGTTTCCTGCTGCTCCTCCCATCTCATCCTGTTTGACGTGAGCCTGCTTCGCATCGCGAACGTAGCGTTGGGCACGCTTCACTGAAGACAGGCAATTTCCGTAGAACACTTCGCGACAAGAACAATCGTCAAGGACCTCACCCAGTTTCAGTAGTTTTCTTTTCCCCGGCAATTTACAGAAACCATTGCTTTTCATTCCGCACATGAGTTCTGAAAGTGCCACCAAGCCGAGGCAGGTTCCTCCTAGTAATTGGCGCCCGCCCTGGCCAAGTAGATTGAGAGTTTTCCACATTTTTGCGACTGACATATATCGCTGGTAACCGCCAAAGATTTCGTCCCCACCATCACCTGTTAACGCCACCGTAACATGCTGTCTTGCAAATTTCGAAACAAGAAATGTCGGCAATTGCGAGGAATCGGCGAACGGTTCGTCATAGAAAGTCGGAAGTTCGGGAATAACATCCATCACATCGCGAGGTGTCACGGTCCATTCATGGTGTTCTGTACCCAGTTCTTCAGCTACTCGTCTGGCAAATGGCGACTCATTGTATTCCAGCTCTGAAAAACCGATAGTAAATGTCTTTACAGGACCGGCTTCCATTGCTTGCATGATCCCCACGATTAGTGTTGAATCAATGCCACCCGATAGGAACGCACCGACCGGAACGTCCGCCACATGTTGCATTCCGATTACTTCCCGAAGCAAGCGGTTCAATTCAGCTTCGGCCTCATCTTCTGAAATGTCAAGAGGATCCGCTAAACCGCGTTCTATGACCTCCGTCGAAGACCAATACTTCCCCGTCTCTAACGAGGCTCCATGGTCTCGGACAACAAGAAACTCACCCGGCCCAAGCTTCCAGACACCTTTGTAAATAGAATAGGGATGAGGAACTGCACGGTGGCGCAGGTACAGCAAAACTGCATGCCGATCTATCTCAGCGCTCCAGTTCGAGTATTCCCTAAGGACTTTCAGTTCCGAACCGAACAAGAACGCCCCATTTACTTGACCATAATAAAGCGGCTTTTCTCCAAATCGATCGCGCGCTAGATAGAGTTCCTCTGAAACCCTATCCCAGACTGCCAGGGCAAACATTCCTCTAGACTTGCGCAGAGCTTCTTCGAAGCCCCAGTGCTCTACCGCTTCTAGGAGAACTTCAGTATCCGAGTGCCCACGAAAAACATGCCCCTTCGCAATTAATTGCGCCCTGAGCTCTTTATGATTATAAATCTCACCGTTGAAAACGATGACGCTTTTACCGGAATGCGAAACCATTGGTTGCGTACCATCGGATGTCAGATCGAGGATCGCCAAACGCCGATGCCCAAGTGCCACTCCATGTGTCTCATCGATCCAGACGCCGCGGCTATCTGGCCCCCGCCGGAAAGACACATCGGTCATAGCATCGATTGATCTGAGACACGAACCGTCTCTTTGCAGAATACCTGCTATTGAACACACTAATATACCTCGCTCGAGACAGTTGATTAATGTAGCAGGAGGCTACCGCTCACCACTGAGCAGGTCGTCGAAAAGCCGTCGCCACAATGGAAATACAGCTGATACATCAAATTCTCTCGCTTTGGTGATAGCGTCTATACTGTGCGTATGCTTTACTGCGCCATCCAAAAGTTCCAAAATTCTCAAAGCGACTTCGCTCCGTTCTGGATCCGCAAACTTGCAATATGGTTGGCCGTGTAAATACCGCCCGGCACCAACACCATGCGAGACAACTATCGGTGTACCCTGGGTAAGAGCTTCAATGACGGGATTGCAGAACGCATCCGAGTCCGAAATATTGCAGGACACTTCAGCCAATGCATAGTACAGCCGCAAGCATTTTCGTGGCACGTCCGTGACAAAACGTACGTTTTCTGCAACGCCAAGCTCCAACGCTAGATCTTTATGTTTTTGCAGTAAATCGCCCTCGCCAATCGACAGTAGGATCACATCGGGATACTTGTCACGAATGGCGACAATCGATGCAATCAGATCCGCAATACGCTTCTCAGGACTGTGTCGAGCGACACATATGATGACACGTCGGCCTTGAAGCGCAAGCTCTTGCCGCAATGCAGAAGTTTCTTCATTTGTGCTCAACTGCCACTCTTGGTCAATTTCAAACATATTTGGAATTGTAACCAGCTTCTGCTCATTGATGCCAGCCTCTAATGCCAATTCGCGAGTAAAGGGAGACATACAAACGAATCGCTTCGGGAATCGCATCAAAGTATGGAAGACTAGATTGCCGATCACGGTGTGACGATAGCCCCATCGCAATTCCTTACTATATTGAATATCGCCCCCTGCAAAGTTCATTACCACGGCTGCGCCGCTGAATAGGCTCGCGAGGATCGCATGAGGGAGCGGGGGCAGATTATACACCCACACCACCTTGATTCGTTCCCGGCGCACCAATCGCCATAGCCACAGATAATTCTTGTAATGTGGCTTACGGAAAACATCGACTTCCATTCCTTGTCGTATTCGTTCTCCCTCTGGATGCATACATATCACCCGCGAACCATACTCGCGGTGTAGCATTTGCGTTAACTGCCCGGCGCGACTGTTTAAATACAGTCCAGCGGTAAAGAGTAGTATTTCGCTAGCCAATCCATTTCTCCAAGTCAGTGGATCGCGGTCATCGGAATCATAAACATCCATCTTCCGCTGTCGATTCTCGCGTTACGCATGGCGGCGTCTGCAAAGGATTGTGGCACCTGAACGCCCGGCAGCAAGTCATCGATGCGGCGTTCTCTGAACGCGACGATCTCGATTTTATGTGTCGCCGCAAATCGATTCTGGAGTATCTCTAACAACTGAGGCACTTTGCCCTCATGTAATTCTACGAGCATCGCTGCATCACGCAGTGCCGGCACTTGATCAAGGTTGAGTAGCGTGGATTCATAACCTTCGCAATCACAGAATACGACCGGACGCGTAGATTCGGCTAGGGCTTCACCCAAGCTCTTCGGATCACAGAAACTACGAATCTGAATTCGCTCTTTGCATCGATTGAGCCGTGCGGTTCTTTACGTTAAGTAACGGACGGCGAAACACGGTCACTGGGATGTGTTTTGGCCCAGCGTGAGTAGCGTAAACGGTGTTCGAGTTTAGCTTAGTGATGAATGGACTAAAAGCTACTTATTCTCAATGGGGCCAGCACCCAAACCCCCAGGATTTATCGCGTTGTGGTCAAAGGCAAGTCAAAGGAGTGGACGCCATAAACGGGCTGCTTACGACGTTCCACACCATTTGCCTTCGACATCGACTCGGCGCTCGGGTTGCTTCCCAACATTGCCTATCCTCCGGTCGAGTACTCTTATCATAGCTCACATTTCGTTGTTTGGCTCGTTGTCGCACACGTTCTTCGCGAGCAAGTTCCAATTTGCGATCCCGCTCTGCGTGAATGGCTTCTCGCCTACCTTCGAGCATGTCGGTTATTTTACGTAGCCAATCGCGCTGTGAAGCCGATGGTCGTTGTAATGGGTCACGAAGAATGCCACGGTCTGTTTTGCATCCTCCAAGCTCAAGGGTGTCTTAGAACGTATGCACTCGCTCTTTAGCGACTTGTGGTATTGATGTACGACACATGGATATGCTCATGGGCAACCCGGCGTTGTTTTAGGGTTCCCCAAGCTCTTTTTTTAGTTTGATGTGCTCCTCGAGCAACTCGGCCATCACATCGTTTTTGTTTTGATCTTAGCTTCAAGCTGTTCGATTTTTTCGTCCTTCACCGTATCTTAGCGCCGGACATTATGGCCGTTGGGCTTTCGCTCAAAAACGACGGCACACTCTTCGAACACGAGTTTCTGCCATTGATAGAATTGCACAGCATGAATCTTGTGTTTGTCCACCAATGCAGACACAGGCACCCCTTCCAACAGATGCTCCCTTAAAATCGCGATCTTCTGCTCAGGCCTTAAAAACTTTCGTTTCGTCGTTGCGGTTTCTCCTTGCCGAACCGCTAAACTTTAGCACATGATTTCGTGCACTACGCCGAAATCAGCGAAACAGTTCTAGGCGACTTGAAGTCAAATTTACGCACACTTAGACCATTTGCACTACATTGTCGAAGAGCAGCCTCCGCGTACTCAAACCCGTGTGGACCTGTACCCGTTTCTTTCGCAAGGTACCGATTTCATTGCAGATTGATTTACAATTGTCCTATATGCGTTACAAAAGACACTCGTTGAGTAATTATTAAGTGCCCTGGCCCGCGCTGCCCTGCCCATTTTCGCCCACTTTGGCCGATTGTTTAAGGCTATTCGTAACGCATTCGCCAACGAATCAACTGTCGCCTTCTCCGCGTGCCATCCGGTCTCGCCATGGACGACCGTCTCAGCGGGGCCACCTTTCGCGTGCACCAACACCGGCTTTCCCATCATCATCGCCTCAACCACCGCGATACCAAATCCTTCTGATCCCAGAAACGCGTTTGCGGCCACGTCCACTAAACCGTAGTATCGTTCCGGATCGTCCACTTGCTCCTGCATGTGCAAGCGATCTTCGGCGCCTTCTCTTCGCGCCGTTAGGCGGAGTTTATCCACGTAGTGTCCCTCATTCGGTCCCCCGACCAGCAATAGATGGAGCGGAACATCTGCATCCGTTATCGAAAGCAACGCTTCCAGCATGCGGCCTTGCCCCTTTTCAGGTACGACCCGACCAAACATTCCGAAGACTGCAGCATCTTCAGGAATACCAAGTTCGGACCGGGTAATCCCCTGGACTGTAGCCGGATCAAATCGCTTCGCATCCACACCTAGATACAGTATTTTGGGCTTTACTAAGAAATTCCCAAGTGTTGCGGCCGTCGCTTTGCTGTTGGCTAGCGGCACCACGCCGTAACGCCAGCACTCCCATTGATAGAACATCGCAGGCAGCGAAATAAGCCGACCGCCTCGTATCACCGTAGGCAGATGCCAAAAACACGGCATTCTACAAGCCTTGGCTGCACGCCCCGCTATCGTGGCCAGTTCAGGCCAACGAACATGTAGAGCATCGGCATTCGCATGGTTTAACCCGTCAGCAAGCCAGTCGCTGATTTGCCTGCTTAACGAACTCATCTTAAAATGGTGCCGAAGCTTCGACCATGTGCCTCCGTCCGGACGTCGAGGCAAGTCGAAGCCCGAATCATGTACGACGAAACCAAACTCCCGACAGCTTGCCGCAGTTACGCCTTCTTGTAGGCTGAACACAGGAGTGTACCAGCCTTCTTCACGTAATCCCTGCAAGAGCGTAAGCGTGCCCTGCCGGACACCGTAGGTTTCATCCCCACGGATTAGAAAAGCAACGGTGCGGGAAATTTCGGCGTTCACAGCGGTTTCCACTTAACGCACAGCCTCATTGCTTTTACCGCCCGTGTTGCAGTGTCCCACTGGACCCTTTGGCACCTGGAAAAATTTTCGAAGCCTATGCTTTTTAACTTTGGGGTCACCAAGAAATCACGTTCCGCTTCAACATGGCATTAGCAGAAATACAGACTACAAAGTCGAAACATGCACCGATCGCTCCAATTGGTAAGCAGAGAATCGCTTTCCAGGGTGGGAGACAAAAGACTTGGCGCAAACGGTTCAAAACCAAGCCCTTTGGCAACACCCAGCAGCCTGCCTTCTCTACGCGGCCACGAACCAATTCTCGTGCCCAACCTGGATTATTGCCGTTATGCTGGCGGATCAGTTCTCCAATATCTTTTTGCTGCGACGCCTGACTCCAGAGGTAGCCATAAAGGTATGCGTTAAAGGTCGAACCAACTGCGACACGCCGGGAGTGCGAAAATATATCACGCAGGCGTGTACACGCTTCATAAACAACTATCGCTTCTTTTACCGACGCTAATCTTGACAGGTCATCGGTATGTGTAAAAAGGTCCGTTACGATCATTGCACGAACAAAGCCATCTTCCGTCAGCAAACCGGGTGGTAGCCAGATACGCCGCAATACCGCGCCTCTGCTACAGTAACAACCGCCTGCAATCCCATGAACCGTGGCATGATGCAATCGACTGACCGCGAGTGAAAGTCGGTCGAATATGCTCTTTCGTTGCTTGAACGCCAAGTTCTTCACCAAAGTTGCGGCGGCGACATGAGCGTGAAGATTCTTCGATAGTGTCTGGAGCAGTGTTACCAATACATCATCGCTTGCAAAATGAACATCCGCGTCTAAGAAGAACACGTAGTCCGCAGTTGGGTCCGAAAGACGATGCACAAACTCGTTCCAGGCATTGCTCTTTCCGGCCTGGGCGACTTCATGAACTACGCATTGAATTCGTTGATTCAGTTCGCCCCCCAGACACGCAGCGAATGCACCTCTGGCAATGTCAGCCGTCTGGTCAGTGCACCCGTTCGGAACACATACAATCTGTATGCTCGTAATCTCTTCAAGTGGTAGCCTAAGCAAAGTTTGCTGAAACAATGATCGAATCATTGCAGCGATCGAATCCGCTTCGTTCCAGGCCAATATACCTATGCTTATTCGCATGTTCTTACGCCATCCTCGCAACCATCACGCGGAGCGTGATGTCGGAAACCCTAATTTTAACGCCGACGCTCTACTAGGACGTATTGGCACAATCGATCGACCCCATCGGGAAGGTCTTTCTATCGGGTAAATCAAAGGGGTCACAGGGGTCAGGTCTCTTTTTCGCGGCGGGAAGGCCACTAATCGCACGAATGTTCACGAATGGAACTGGCTCTTAGTTAGTGGCTAGTGGCTAGTGGCTAGGGAAAACGTTCTTGGTGCTTGGTGATTAGCGAGTGGAGACTAGGGCAGATTTCAGATTTCAAATTTCAAATAACCAATGCTCAAATAACGATGTTCAAAGTTGGCTGAGGACAGATTGCTAGGAGGCTGCTGGCTGTTTCTAGCGACGGTTTCAGTCAAGTTCGTTGTTTTCGAGCAATCGATAACGGAGCCGTAGTCGTTGTGATTCGTTCATGTTGAGGACATAAACCGTGACTCGACCGATTGGCGACACGCCTGAGATGACCGCGCCGACGTACTCGAAATGATCGAGCCAATGGTCCGTTCGCGGATGATACAGGGACCTAATCTGATTTGTTAGTGGGTCAATACCGGTCAGGTTCGACGACTTGCCAAGATTGCATCGAACGCATGCCAGCGCCAAGTTGTCCAACTCGTCGCTTCCAAAATGTTTTTTAGGGATAATGTGTTCAATTTGGTGCAGCCAGAGCGAATAGTGAGTTTGTTGTAGACGGCAGTACTCTCATCGATTTCCGGCACGTTAAACGATCGCGGTGCGCGTGTCCTTGTCGATCACGGTACCGGTTCGCGAAGCGTTCGCCTTGCAATCGCTTGGAGCGTTGCCATGATGTCTCCTGCTTCAATCAAAGCATGGTACTCGTCTTGTTCCTGTTCGCTTAGTCCGCCTTCATTGGATCGATGAGCCAGGTACTCGATCCGATCTTGCAAATTTGGGGCCGCTGTAAGCCGTGTGATCGCTTCCGCTGTTGACGGAGACATCATTCGAAAGATCGGTTCGAGGAACTGGCCGATCAAGCTTTCGGTGGTTGCATTCATTTGATCTTAGCTCTTTCGGGGGAAGAAAGTTGGCAGTGGGAACAGCCGTTCTTGGTTCAAGTCGTCCAGTAGTTGCTAGTTGCTAGTTGCTAGTTGCTAGTTGCTAGTTGCTAGTTGCTAGTTGCTAGGGGCTAGGGGCTAGGGGCTAGTTGCTAGGGGCTAGGGGCGACTTACGAATCTAGGATTAATTCGAGGCGGTTGGTGATACCGAGGCGGTCGGC
>JAYTVM010000563.1:0-39543 GCA_043743995.1 Pirellula sp.
TGATTATTGTTGGTACGCATGGTCGCTCCGGTTTGTCTCACATGTTGGTTGGCAGCGTAGCGGAGCAAGTGACGCGCAAGTCAAGATGCGCCGTGGTTGTGGTTCGGAGCCGAGCCTGACGCTTGGTAGCTCGACAGGTTGTGTCGATAACCTGGTAGGAAGAGCCGTGCCACGATGCGTACTTTGATGGGTTGAGCCGAATTGGTACTGATTTTGCTCTGGCCACCAATGCTTGTTCTGAAGCTAAGGAGTACCGTATGCTAGATTGGATGAAACGCCTTCCTACTTCCCATCTGTTGGGTTGGGTAGGTGTTGGCTTGCTTGCGATCGTGATTGTTTTGGTTTTTGTACGACGACTCGTTGGAATGGATGGATAGGAGCACTTCGATGAAGATCATACTCGCGACGGATGGATCTCAATATGCCGAGGAGGCCGCTTGGCTCTTAGCCCACTTGCCGCACTCGGAAAAACTTGAGCTAACGGTCTTATTTATTAGCAACGTACCCAATTTGCATGGAGCCAAGAACATTGCGGAATTGATAAAGCGACTTGAGATTTCCGACAGGGAAAAGGCAGCGTCCGTGTTTGCTCATCTCACTAGCATTTTTGAGGGCGCAAACGCTTCGCTCGAGTTGGTGGTGGGAGAAGGGCACGTTGGCACGAGGATTATACGCGAAGCAGAAGTCCGCAAGAGCGACTTGATTGTTTTAGGTGCCGTTGGCCATTCGTTGTTCGAACGCATGTTCGGCAGCACCAGCGACTTCGTCGCGACGCACGCTAGGTGCTCCGTCTTAGTGGTTCGACCAACCGGCCTGAAAACGGCAAAGCGGCCAATTGATGTCTGCATTGCGTACGACGAATCCGACGCTTCGTCGGTCGTCTTTGAGCAACTCGCACAGTTCGGTTGGGGAGTGAACACTAAGATGGAGGTGGTAAGTGTTGTCACCATTCCTTTTGTTTACTCCGAGATCGCGTACGAGTTTGATTTGGACGAGATCAAAGCAATTCGGAGAGAAGCCGTTGACTCCGCTGCCAATCAGTTGCGGGAACTCTCCACTTGGGTAGAAACGCATGTGATCGAGTCCAACCATGTCGGTGATGGACTTGTGCAGTTTGCCAAGAAGAAAGGGAGCGACATCATCGTTATGGGCAACACGGGGGGTGGAATGGTAAGTACCTTTCTGCTTGGGAGCGTCTCCAAATACGTTTTAAGGCATACCGAGTGTTCCGTCTGGATTGCGAGGAAGAAAATTGCGTAGCGTAATGGTAGGGCCAACGGCCCTATAAAGGACCTGAATGCGACTATCTTCCTACCAATCAATCTTCCTACCTTTTCATGAGTGCCGTGGTAGGGAAATATGTTGTTGCGGAGATTTCTTGAGTCCAATTCTGGCCAATGAAGACCGTTTGTTTTCACGCTCGTGCTACTAATCGACTTGTTCGAATGGCAAGCTTGTTTCGATAATTCGAAAGGGGAGGCCATGGATCGAGGCTCCGCCGTTGTGAAAAGTAAGACCCGCATATTGCACGCCGTCAATCATGCGATGGGTATGTCCGAAGTAAACGTCTCGCACGCCTTGCTTTGCGCCTAGCCCTTCGTCCGTCAAATATTGAGTTAGTTTGCGCAATACGCTTTTGGGTCGAATTGCGATGTGCATGGCGGCTCGATGCAATCGGGCGTGAACGACGAGATCGTAGAGCCAGTGTGCGTGTTGTTTGGGGGATGGCTGGCTTTCATGCCGCTTTCGTCTCTCGGCGAGGATGGTATGGTTCGGTGCGCAGTCGACGATATCACCATGTAGGAACACGCACTCGCGAATTCGTAAAACGTAGGGTTGCCATTGAAGCCGAGGTTGACGGAATGCAAGCCGATCCAGTTCGGAAACAAAACTTGGATGTGCATCGTGATTGCCCAGAACGTAGTGAAAGGCACATTGTGGATTAGAAACAATGAGCTCTTCTAGCCACGCGATACCCGCGTCGATGGAATTTTCAAGGGTGGAAAAAGTACTCCATTTGAAGTCAAAGATATCCCCTCCCAAGATCATCGTATGCGATTGATTGGCCGCTTCACGGATCCGAGGTTCCATCGACGACGCAGAGGACCTTCTTGCCAACAGATGCAAATCGGAAAGGAAATGGCCTCGCAGGATGGTCGACATGGTGGAGTCCGAGCACTTCCAGCGACTTAGATACCCATATCCGCAAGTCGTTCAGCGATCAACGACAGATTGGATGTGAGTTTGGGGTGATTGACTTCGAAGTCGGATATGAGTTCTTGGACGCGCTCGGTCAGCGTTTGGGGGGATGGTGTTGAATCAGGCGCGGGCGTGGTTCGCGCCAGAGCCATCTGGATTTCATCGATGAGCAACCGCATTTTCGCGGCCGTCGGCTCATCGATTTGAGGGGACTCGGCCAAGTTTTGGTGGAGCGCGTCGAGTGTTTGCTCTAAATCTTCGTTTGTCATAGAATTCTTCGCCGTAAGGACTTCGCCATGCATCGTGATTAGAACGGTGATTAGAACGGTGATTAGAACGAACGCAATTCGTTCTATTGTGTTCTATGTCGGCCAGAGCGAGTCGTCAACGTCGGCACGATGCGAGACAATCACATTGTCCGTTTGGCGCAATACCGTTCAATGAACTGTTTAACAGTCAGCCGAAGGCGTACTCGATACCAGCAACGTACGCCTACGGCTAACGGTTAAACGAAATTTTTGCGAAATTGGGATTCTTTGAACGGTATTGCCGTTAAACGATTAAATCACTTGGGACAGTTGTTGATCGACCGATCCTAATCACGATATTGAACTCGCAGAAGGTAGCAATGACTCAGAACTCGACTAGCCAGCATGATTTCATTCACGGTTTGCCCAAGGCGGAGCTTCATTTGCACATCGAGGGTTCGCTGGAACCGGAAATGATGTTTTTGTTGGCAAAACGCAATCGAGTCAATTTGCCTTTTGAGAGCATTGAAGCAGTACGATCGGCGTACAACTTTTCCAATCTTCAGGATTTCCTAGACCTCTACTATCGAGGGGCTGGCGTATTGTTGACCGAAGAGGACTTCTTCGATCTTACCAAAGCCTATTTTTCTCGTATCCACGCGGACAATGTTCGGCATGCAGAGATTTTTTTTGATCCACAGACACATACGTACCGTGGGTTGCCGTTTCGGGTGGCCATTGAGGGGATTCTGGGCGGCATGCAGGCGGGCGAAACAGAGTACGGGATATCGTCAAAGCTGATCATGTCCTTTTTACGGCACTTGGATGAGTCGTCGGCGTTTTCGACGCTCAAGATGGCCGAACCGTGGTTGGATCGCATTGCGGGTATCGGTCTCGACTCGTCGGAGGTCGGGCATCCGCCAGAGAAGTTCGCGAGAGTTTTTCAAGCGTCGGAGGAACTGGGGCTACTGAAAATGGCTCACGCTGGGGAGGAGGGTCCGCCACAATATGTCTACGAAGCGCTAGACATCTTGGATGTCCATCGCATCGATCATGGGAATCGATCGATGGAGGATCCGCACTTGGTAACGCGACTGGCGAGATCCAGCATGACGCTAACGGTCTGCCCGCTTTCGAACTTGAAACTGTGTGTGGTGGACGAAATGCGGAACCATCCGATAGGTCGGATGTTGGATGAGGGGTTGAGGGCGACGGTCAATTCCGATGATCCTGCCTATTTTGGAGGCTACATCAACGAGAACTTTAAAGCTATTGCCGACGCAGGCGTAGTAGATCGCAAGGGGCTAATCGCTTTAGCGCGCAACAGCTTTTTGGGTTCGTTTCTGTCGCATGCCGAGGTGCGAATGCATCTTGATGCCATCGACGCTTACGAGGCCACATGCTGGCAATGAAAAGAGTCTTAAGTGTCGTGGATCCATTTGTTGCGACGCTGATGATCGTTGTGGTGATCGCTTCGATATTGCCTTGTCGTGGGAATTGGGCCGTGGTTGCGAACACTTTGGCGAATATTGGGATTGTGATGTTATTTTTCTTGCACGGTGCCAAGCTTTCGCGGGAGGCGATCGTTGGTGGACTGCTCAACTGGCGACTTCACTTCGCCACGTTGGCGGTGACGTTTGTCTTGTTCCCGATTTTGGGTTTGTTGTTGATAAGAATTCCTGGACTTGATCCTGCTTTGACGGCAGGTGTGTTGTATTTGACGTTGCTTCCATCGACGGTACAGACCTCGATTGCATTTACTTCGATTGCGGGTGGAAATGTTCCTGCCGCGGTGTGTGCAGCCACATTGTCGAATTTGCTAGGGATGTTCGTCACTCCTGTTTTGGTGGCGATTTTCATGCAGGTCCCTGGAGTGCAGGCACAGGTATCGATAGATTCGGTAAAGAACATTGTGTTGCAGCTAATGTTGCCTTTTGTGGTTGGGCACTTAGCGAGGCCGTGGCTTGCAGCTTGGATTGGTCGGCACAAGTCGCTTGTTGGCCGAGTGGATCGAGGGACGATCTTGATGGTGGTCTACACGGCTTTTAGTGCGTCGGTCGTTGGGGGATTATGGTCTCGTTTATCGGTTGTCAGTTTGATAGCGATGGTGGTGATGAGTTGCATATTATTGGCGTTTGCTCTTGGATTTTGCTGGCAGCTTGGACGTTGGCTTGGACTGACTCGCGAGGATTCGATCGTTTTGTTGTTTTGCGGTTCAAAAAAGAGTTTGGCATCGGGCGTGCCGATGGCGGGGACCTTGTTTCCAGCGACACAGGTTGGGCTAATCATCTTGCCACTCATGATTTTTCATCAAATTCAGTTGATCGCCTGCGCGGTGATCGCGAGGCGAATGGCCAAGAAAAAGGCCCATAATTGGTAAGAAAGCGGGTTGGCGAGGAAGAATCCTTAGGAGCCCTCGGCAAGGGTCACTGGAAATTATGGAATTTTCAGGTTAAAAAACCTGGACTTGTAAGATGTCCACTGCATACGATACGTCCGTGCAAGCGAGAAGGAATCTCGGGACAAATCAAGTGAATTTGACATCGCGTCGCATTGGAAATCTTTTCTCCTGCTTGATTTTTCACCGCAATGAATACTGCACAAAGCCCTGAGACTGGGATTTGGAAGTTGTTGTCCAGTCCGACCCTTCAGACCGTTCTTGGTGTTCTGATTTTGTTGGCTGTGTGTTGGTTGGCAATTTATGTCATGGCAAGATTGCGCGATTCCAACAACCAAGACGTAGCAGTGGACGATCTACTCCGAAAGAATTTTGAGGAAATGCGGAGTGGGGGTGACATCAGCGACGCAGAATTCCGAAACATTACATCGTTGTTAGAGGAGAAGCCTTGTCGGCCCTCTTTGCCAATAAAGAACCCAACTAACGACTCGGTCGTCGAAAATAGAGACGAAAAAAGTAACTGAATCTGTTGCTAGAGTGTGTTAGACTTTAAATAATTACAGGAATTCATTCGGTCTGGGAGGCCGACTTCGCAAGTAGTCCTTCTGCTTGCAGATTTAACACAACACCAATCGGCTCGAAACTGTGGACAAGGATGCCCGGTTCGATTCAAAAAACCTCGCCTTTGCGTGAGGCGTTTGAAACAACCAATCGAGCTTCCACATAAAAAACATGTCCAACCTGAAGCCATCCATGAGATTCCGGAGACTTTTCTCCGGTCGCTGTGGGTATGGCCAATAAGTTAAGGAGTCGAAAATGTCCTCGAGTAAGGATGTCATGGCTAGTCGTCGCAATAGCGGCGGCGGCAGCAGTGGTAGTACCACCAAGAAGAACGCGTTTTGTTCGTTCTGTCGCAAGAGCTACCGAGACGTAGGTCCGTTAGTTGAGGGACCCGGGGATGTCTACATTTGCGGTGAATGCATCGAACTCTGTCAGTCCATTTTGGACCAAGAACAGCGCCGCCGACCCTCTTCCAAGAAGCTGTTTAGCGAAACCCCAACGCCACGGGATATCGTGGAACATCTGGACCAATACGTGATTGGCCAAGTACCGACGAAACGGGCATTGGCCGTTGCCGTCCACAACCACTACAAGCGATTGACAGCGGGTTGGAACGGTTCGGACATTGAGATTGAAAAGTCCAACATTCTGCTGGTAGGTCCAACGGGTAGTGGAAAGACACTGATGGCGCGGACTTTGGCGAAGATGCTGAACGTCCCGTTTGCAATCGGCGATGCAACCACATTGACCGAAGCCGGTTACGTCGGTGAAGACGTGGAGAACTTGCTGCTGAAATTGCTGCATGCAGCGGATTTCGACATCGAATCGGCCCAGCGAGGAATTCTGTACATCGACGAAATTGATAAAATCGGCAAAACAAGCCAAAACGTTTCGATCACTCGAGATGTGTCCGGCGAGGGTGTTCAGCAGGCACTGCTAAAGATGTTGGAAGGGACCGTTGCTAACGTACCACCTCAAGGCGGACGAAAGCATCCTGAACAACAGTACATTCAGCTTGATACGACCAACATTCTGTTCATTTGCGGTGGAACCTTTGTTGGAATCGACGACATCATACGCAGGCGACTGGGCAAGAAGTCCCTGGGCTTCGGTCCAGGTTCCAATACCCGTGAGGAAGGTGATGTCGCATCGTTGCTCGCCCAAGTGCAGTCCGACGATATTTTGGAATTTGGAATGATTCCGGAATTGGTTGGACGGCTACCAGTGGTAACGTCTCTCCTTCCACTTGATGTGCCTGGCCTGATCAGGGTGCTGAGCGAGCCCAAGAATGCCTTGCTAAAGCAGTATCAAGCTTTGTTTGGAATGGAAAACTGCGAGTTGCATCTGACCGAAGCTGCATTGAAGGGGGTTGCCCAAAAGGCGCACATCAAGAATGTAGGTGCTCGAGGACTGCGTGGCATTATTGAGGACGTCATCATGGACATCATGTTCGAATTGCCGGATCAAGAAGCAGGCACGGTTTACACGATCGACGTTGATGCTACCGATGGGAAACTCAGGCACTTCAAGAGTGTTCCGCAACGCAAAGAGAGCGCTTAGTCTCCATCGTTTCTAGAACGGAGGGTCAAAACCCTCGGCGTAAAGCCGACGGCTTGACAATGCCCCCGAGTTTATCTCGGGGGTTCGTTACCATCCGCTCTAGAACGGAGGGTCATAACCCTTGGCATGAAGCCGACGGCATGTCATCTCCTACGGCGTCTGGAACTTCTTTAGTTTCCGATCGAGTGTGGAACGTTCGATGCCGAGGATTGTGGCGGCGCGATTTTTTTGTCCGGCGGTGTATTCTAGGGTTGCTTCGATATGCTGTTGCTCCAATTCCTCAATGGTCTTTTCCTGGTATTGGTTCGCGATCAAAGGGAACGGCGTTGAAGCTGCCATTCCGGGTATGCGCAGATAGGAAAGAGCCAAATCCTCGGGTTCGGCCATAGGGCCGTTCGCCAACACAAAGGCTCGTTCCACGCAATTGCGCAGTTCTCGAACGTTGCCTGGCCAATTGTATTTTTGCATGGCTTGCTTAGCTCGTTCGCTAAAACCGGTGGGACCGTGTCCGGAACGAGCAACAAACTGACTTAGAAAGTAATTTGCGAGGGGCATGATGTCTTCGGCGCGTTGCCGTAGCGGGGGGACGAGCAGTTCGATGACTCGCAATCGAAAATAAAGATCGGATCGGAACTGGCCGTCGCGAACCGCTTGCTCTAAGTCACGATTGGTGGCTGCGATGACACGCACATCGACTTGGATAGGTTTGTTACCTCCCACGCGTTCAAAGGCTTTGCCCTCGAGCACTCGCAAAAACTTGGCCTGGATCTCGGAACTCATTTCGCCAAGTTCGTCTAGCATGATAGTGCCGCCGCTAGCCTGTTCAAATTTTCCGAGCTTGCGATCCGTCGCACCGGTGAAGGCCCCTTTTTCATGCCCGAACAGTTCGCTCTCGAGGAGCGTGGAGGTCAGCGCGGCACAGTTGATCGCGACGAACGGACCATTGGCGCGTTGACTTGAATCGTGGATGGCTCTGGCGACGAGTTCCTTTCCAGCGCCGCTTTCACCGCGGATGAGGACCGTGGCGTGAGTGGGTCCGACGCGTTGCACTTGGTCCCGAATTTGCTTCAAGGCTGACGATGGACCTATCCATTCAACGGAATGTCCGAGTTGCTGCTCCAGTTCGGAAATGCGACTGCGCGAAGACTTGAGTTTCGATTCCAGCGACTGTTGGCGGAAGATATTGTCGAGGGAAACGGCCAGTACGTCCGCGACTGCCAGCGTCACTTCCAAGTGGTCGGGAGTTAAGTCTGGCTCACCTTGACGTGAGTATAAGTGAACTAGGCCTATGGTCTTTTCCCGGATGCGCATAGGTGCAACGATGACGCTATTGGTCGACAAAACGTGGCTTGCGTTGGTAGACATCGGTGAAGTTGCGAGGTTGCCGCCGACGAGGTGGCTATCGGCACTGACATTGCGAGCAAGAACGGCGGCATTATCGCGTCGGACGCTGGCAACGAGGGTATCCGAAACGGGGTGGTATGCTTTGCCCTTTCGTTGCAATGCGGCCAATACGGTGGGTTGGATAGATGCCTTTTGATCGTTCGATACGTCCTCCAGTTTCAGGACTCCGCCGGATTGGCAGCTTGTTGAGAGCATGAGCCGGTTCAGCGCGAGTTCGCAAGCGGACGCGACGGTAACTTCTCGAGCGAGGTCGAAAGCAAGTTGCAAAAGCTCGGTAGCCACCGCGGGGATTGGTCGATGCGGGATGGGTTGAGAAGTCCGCGACTTGGTCGAATCGAGATTTAGAGAATCAGGGTCCAAAATCGAAGATTTCGACTGCCGGTGGATAATCGAGGGGATTTCGGACTGCGTCTGGGCCGTAGATTGAGGCGAAGATTCCTCAACTTCGAGTGGAGGAACAACTTCGTCGAGCGACTTTGCAAAAGTCAACCGGCAGGATCCCACCGTGATTTGGTTGCCGGGGGCAAGCGTTTTTGAGTCTTCCAGCTTGTGTCCATCGACAAAAGTACCATTTCGGGAGCCGAGATCGCGA
The DNA here is from genome assembly GCA_043743995.1 of Pirellula sp. Taxonomy (GTDB): domain Bacteria; phylum Planctomycetota; class Planctomycetia; order Pirellulales; family Pirellulaceae; genus JBKCUI01. The sequence continues at coordinate 8,963 of JAYTVM010000563.1, forward strand.
ACTTTCCATTCTCCTTGCTCAAAGAATATTTCGGCATGGCGGCGGCTGGATCGTTCGTCTGCGATGGGTATTTCGTTGGAAGAAGCTCGCCCGATGATCAGCGGATGCCTGGGTTCGAGCCGAAAAACGTCCGTCCAGCGGTGTCCTTGACGAATAATGAGGTACGCCGACGAATTGTTTGGTTGCATCGCAGGGCTGCCGAAATTACTCTAAGAGATGAGAATTTGTCCGATTGGTCGTTTCAAGACTAGAAATCCAGTCCAAGTATCCCAACAATAGGATACAGTTGGGTTGGTGGCTATCCCTGCCGATCATTCATTGTTTCTCGTCAAAAAAAATTGTCACCTCTTTTTCTTTTGGAGTTTCGATTATGTGTTTTCGAAGTTTGAGCATGCACGGATCGGTGGCGTACTGTGCCCGACTGAAACTGTCGATCGCCATGATCGCTTTGGCCGGCGCATTGGCAGCAAGCCTTTGGTCCAGTTCTGTTTTGGCCCAAGGGGGCGGCGCTGGTGGGGGAGGCAACAATGGAGGCGGCGGTGGAGGCAACAACAATAACAACGCTTTCGGGAGTGTTTTCCGCGTGGTTGGGGGTGTAAGCATTCGACCTGACGGCGCATTGCAGATGGCAACCGCGGAGGAACAGACTCAGGCATTGGCCGACATGCGGGCACGCTTGATTGGCCCGCAAGGCGAGCTGAATCAACCGACCGATCGCAGACTTATTTCATTGAAAACACTGAAGAAGGTTGTTCTCGCGAGCGTTGAGCAAAACAAGCCGCTGCCAGAGGAAGTGCTTTTTCTCGGTGGACTGACCCGCATTGAAAACGTATTTGTCTATCCAGAACGCCAGGACATCGTTCTGTCAGGGCCAGCCGAGCCATGGAAGATTGGTGCCAATGGTGCCGTCGTGGGTTCCAAGAGTGGACGCCCGATCCTGTACCTAGATGATTTGCTGTGCGCTTTTCAAACGGTAGTCAACGCTCGTAAAACGGGCATTTCCGTATCCATCGAACCGACCCAAGATGGCGTCGTCAAACTGGAACGTCTCTTGAAGCAGTTTGGGCCAAGTGTCAGCAACAATCCAAGGGCTCTAGAGCCGCAAATGGTGGCGGCCTTCGGTCCGCAGCAAATCAAACTGGACGGAGTGCCTGCCGATAGTCATATGGCACGCGTGATCTTAGCTGCTGATTTTCGCATGAAGCTCTACGGTATGAATCTTGCAAAAGCACCGGTGGCGGGTTTGCCAAGCTATCTGGAGATGGTAAGTCAACAGGCCAATCTGACACAGCTACAATCCCGATGGTGGATGGCATGCGATTATTCAGCCATCGAACACAGTCAAGATCGAATGGCATGGAAGATTTCTGGACCAGGCATCAAGACCCTAACCGAAGAAGAGCAGATCGCTGCGGACGGCTCATTCAAACAATCGGGCAAAGCAGATCGACTTGCCAAGAAATGGGCCGATCTATTCACGAAAAAATTGGATGAGCTCGCCACCAAGGACACTGTTTTCGGTGATTTGCGAAATGTGATGGACATGTGCATCGTTGCTGCTCTGATCGAGTCGCAAGAGCTACAGGGATTGTCCCATTGCGATCTTTCGGGGCTGATGGGTGAAACAGCCAGAGTCGAATTGCCTAAGTTTGAAGTGCCAAAGTCAATCGATCCTCAATGTAGCTTCCTCCAAACGGTCAAGGGTTGGGTGGTTACAGCCAGCGGGGGCGTGATGGTAGACTCATGGGAAACGGTCAGCCATCTCAAAGCCAATGACGCGGTCGCAGGTGCATTGAAGTACGGTGCAAACTGGGAAAAAGCCGACAGTATTTGGCAATAGTTAACGCCATCTATGTCCAAAGAAAATCAAGTTCCATTCCAATTGTTCCATCTAAGTGACGAAGACAATGGTCAGACACTTGGAGCCGCCATCAAAAAGCGGATGAGCCAATGGAGCTGGGGGCAAACCCGCGAGGCGATCCTCAAGCGTCGCGTTCAGGTCAATGGCAATCTCTGTTTGGATCAAGCTCGCAAGGTCAACGAGAAAGACGTCGTCAAGCTTTGGAAGGAGTCTCTGCCCAAGCCCGTTCAACCGTCCCACGTGAAGATTGTCTATGTTGACGATTTTATCGTGGTGGTTGAGAAGCCACCTGGCATTACGTCGACTCGCCATTTCGAGGAGCGTTTGCTTAAAGAAAAACGCAAGCAGTTGCAGCCGACGCTGGAAGAACTCTTGCCGTTAGCCTTGGAAGAACATTTTCAGTCGCGATCCTCTACAACAGACCGTGAGGCCAAGGGAGTTCGGAATTCCGTGCGCCAGTCCAAAGGGCGATTGTCGGCCCACGATGAGCAACGACAGCGAATGAATCGACTCAAGAAATTTGCCGTGATTGCCGTGCATCGTTTGGACCGAGATACCAGCGGGCTAATGGTGTTTGCTAGAACGCCGTCCATTGCACAAATGCTCGGAGTCGTTTTTAGAAAGCACGATGTAACTCGGAAATACCATGCCGTTGTTCACGGCCATCCGCAAGCACAGACTTTTGACAGTGTTTTGGTCCGCGATCGCGGCGATGGCAAACGAGGCACGAAACCAGTCGACCGACAGGAGGATCCATCTGCTCAACGCGCGGTAACGCACATTCGGCCATTGGAATCCATCGGCGAATACGCGATGGTAGAATGCGAACTGGAGACAGGCAGAACGCATCAAATTCGAATCCATCTGTCCGAAACCGGGCATATGCTTTGCGGTGAATCCATCTACAACCGCCCGCTCGGTGGAGAGCCTATCGAGGACCAAAGCAACGCTCCTCGGCAAGCACTGCATTCTGCGACTCTTGAGCTGAAACATCCAATGACGGACGAACTATTAGCGTTTCGGATGCCTTGGCCTGCTGATCTCTTTAAATGGCTGAAAGAGCTTCGCAGTCGAGCATAGGTGAGGCGGTGAGGCTCTTGCCAAACCATGGCGGCGCCAGCTCGGCAGGAGCCGTGAGATACCAAAGTGCTCCACGGTCTACGCGACAGTAGCTACGCTCACCAGAGCGTGGAGGAGCCTCGCTCTCCCGTTGTTTTTCAATCGATTAGGCATTGCAAAGATGGTTACCGTGGGTGGTTGTCCTGAGCCGTTGCGGGACACAAAAAGCTCCAAAACAGTTGAGGACAACTTTCGATTCTGTAAAAGCGACGAAAAATCGGAAGATTATTGAACGGATTCCCCGGTCCATCGTCTCTACCTTACCGACGCCTAGAGTTTTCCTCGAGCTTCGAGCCCCAGTTGGTGAAAGACAATGAGACTGACATTACGAACGCTATTGGCCTATCGCGATGGGGTTTTGGATCCAAAAGATGCGGCGGTCTTGGAAGCCAAGATCAAAGATAGCTCAACTGCACAGCAGATTTCGAAACGTATTGCGGACGAAATGCAAAACCGACGACTTGCTCCGATTCCGGTTGATGCTCGTGAATTTGGTTTTGAAGCGAATATGGTGGCGGAATTTCTAGACGACACCATTCCGATGGAAACATTGCCGGAAATGGAACGCAAGTGTCTGGAAAACAATACGCTCTTAAGCGAAATTGGGAGTTGCCATCAGATCTTGTCGCGAGCGCTTTCGATACCTGCACCCGTTTCTGCTGCCCTGCGTCTACGCATTCGCGACCTACCGAACAATCCAATGGCGAGCATCTTCACCGACTCGAAGGGACGCATTCGGAGAGTCGACCATGCTGGCGCGAATTCTGGGGCCGAGAGCATTCCAGTTGGTGTGACGTCGGCCAAGTCGGTACGAAAGTCCAACATGGAACTTCGAGGATCCGGCATCGAGCTGAATGATGGGTTGGGACGCCAAGTCCCGGAGTACTTGATTGGAAGTGATCGCGGCTGGATCAAGACCGCAGCCATGGCTTTGTGTCTGCTGGTTGCTCTCGTTTTTGTTGGGGCGATGGCAATTGGGCCGATCGATCGAGTTCGCGATTTGTTGCGCAAGTCGGAGTTGACTGCGGATGCGAACGCTAGCGAAAAGGCTCGCGGTTCAGAAATCAGCGAGTTCAATGCTTCGCCACCTGTGCCACCGAAAAAAACGGTCGCCGTTGACGAGAATAGCGACCCTAACGATACGGATACTGGCATTGTAGAATCGGCGGCCGGCCCCCCATCGCCCACTGGCCCCCCATCGCCCACAATGGACCTGAAGAAGGCTTCCGATGCAACTCCGTTGAACGTGCCCAAAAACGGAAAGAAAGAAGACGCCGGCTCCATTCCAAAGAGTCCTACTCAGGCCTCGGTGAGCCGAATGCAGTGGCTGCCAGATACCAAGGCTTCCTCAGAGTCTATCGTCTTAAAATTCTGCACGACCGAAACCGATGCGGTTGCCTCATGGAGACGCATGAATCCAGGCGAGTTTGTCAATGTTGGGGAACGCATCGTCGTGCCACCGACACAGCGGACCGAGTTTCGAGTCGAGCCGGGGATTCGATTGTTGTGTGCAGGTGAGAACGATTTAGAACTAGCCAAAGAGGCAGGGATTCCTAAGGTCATTTTGCGTGCAGGTCGCGTTCTTATTTTTGCAACGCCGGATGCCAGGGAGATCCGGTTGGATTGCAACGGACTTGAGGTATCCATTGGTTTTGCAGCAGCGGATGGAAGTTGCGGATTGGAATTGCAAAATCAATGGTCGAATTGCACGGAAAAAATGATTCAAGCTGGCAAAATCGAAAGCCAATCCTCCGTTCGGCTCATTGGAGTCGAAGGGGCACTTAAGTACTCTTTTAAACATTTGGCTAACGCCGGGGGGCAGGGAACGATCACTGTAGGACAGTATATCGATTGGTTGAACGGTGCTGCGTCAGCCATGCAGGAACTGTCGGAAGCCCCATTGTGGTTTAGAACAAGTGGTAGAGCGATCGATCAGCTTGCAGCCACAGATTTGCAGCGAGCACTCATAGGACGGGTACCTGGCGAAATCGAATCGGAGCTATCCGAACTGACTAACCACCGGCGAGGCGAAACGGCTGCCTTGGCTGCCAGAACTCGCATGATGCTCGGGCGCTACGATGGACTATTTGAGCCAGCCGGAATCTTCAACCGAGAGAAGTTGCACAGTCATTGGCAGTCCCTGTTGGCCCAATTACCTCAATCCCTAGGTCGAGCAGAACATCGAATGGAACTCGTCGATGCAGTTCAAACCGCTTCACCGACGCGCCTGAATTCGATTTTGTCGCTTCTAATTCCACCCTCCCAAGAGCAATTGGCAACTGGCGCGGATAAAATATTGGTGGAAGCCCTGTCTAGCCCACTCATGGACGAGCGTGTGTTAGCGATCCATCAACTTGCGAATATAACTGGCAAGAATCTGGGCTACCATCCGGACAAGAGCCAAGTTGATGCAATCCAACAGTGGCGCAAGCTGCTTGGCAAAAATGAAATTCGGTACCCTGAGCCTACCAATCCAAAATCGGAATAAGTTAAATGCGAACGCCCCACGCACGTACTCTAGCAGTGTCCTTGTTCGCCTCTTGGCTGCTTGGTACCGGATCTTTACCCGCCACGGGGCAAGGTTCAATCGAAGCTCCGTCTCGCAAACCGGGTAAAGCGATGCCGCCGGGCGTCCCAGTCCCAGATTCACCTGCGGTCGTAAATGGTGCGCCTGGAACGCCCCCAACGCCTGGTGATGCAAAACCTGGCGATGCTAAACCTGGTGATGCAAAACCAGCCGAAAACGCCCCGCCCGAAGCCATCAAACGCAAAAGCGAGCCGCCGGAAGCGCCCAACAAACGGGAGTTTGATGTCCGACCAGACGAACAGGGGATGTTGCAATTTCAGTTTCGCAATCAAGCTTGGCCAGATCTGATGCGATGGTTGTCGGAGGTCTCCAACATGTCGTTGGATTGGCAAGAACTGCCTGGCGACTATCTAAACCTTTCAACCCAAAGAAAACATTCACTCGAGGAGACACGCGACCTCTTCAATAGACACCTGTTGGCTCGCGGATTTACGATTTTGGAATTTGACGGAATCCTGCAAGTCTCGAAGACGAAAGGAATCAATACCTCGCAAGTCCCCAAAGTCGAAGTCTCGAAGCTCGATTCTTTGCCTCCCCATCGGTTTGTTCGAGTCTCGTTTTCCTTAAACACTCTGATTGCAGCCGACGTCGTTACGGAACTTAAACCACTCATCAGCGGCAACGGCGATCTTCATGCATTGGCCGCGACCAATCGACTCGAAGCCATGGACACGGCAGCCAATCTATCGGAACTGAATCGCATTTTGAACGAGGAGCAATCGCAGTCAACGTTGGAAGGACTCGCACGCGAATTTGTTCTGGAGTACGTTCGCGCCAATGATGCCAAGGATCAACTGCGGCAGTTCCTTGGATTGGAAACTGCGAAAAAATCAGGCCCCATGTCCCCCGAAGAGCAGATGGCCGCTCAGCAGCAACAAATGATGATGCAGCAACAGCAGCAACAGCGACAGCAACAAGGGCTCCCAGCACCGCCCAAGACCAAAGACAAAGGAGATATCTATCTGGTGGCTAATGCGAGACGCAATAGTGTAATCGCGTCTGCTCCTCCGGACAAAATGGCGATTATCGCCGCGTTCGTCCGGCGCATCGATGTCCCAAATGAGAATGCCGATTCGATGCGTATGCTCGAATCGCGAATGAAGGTTTATCGGCTCAGTTCGCTCGATCCAAAACAACTGGTGGCTACGCTATTGTCGATGGATGTGCTGGAACCGACCACGCGTTTGGAAGTCGATGAGAAAAACAAAGCGATCATCGCCCATGCATCGATTGCTGACCAATATGCCATTCAGCAAACCATCAAGCGACTGGATGGATCCGCCCGCGATGTCGATGTCATTCAGTTGCGCCGCTTGCGAGCAGAAGACGTGGTGGGAACGATCAAGTTTTTGATGGGTACCGATGAAAAGAAAGAAGATAATTCACGCAGGAATTATGGCTACGACCCTTGGGGTTACAACAGCAGTAGCAAGAAAGATACGTCCACGGACGCGTTTCGAGTCGCGGCAAACTCGCAAGACAATCAAGTTCTCATTTGGGCGAATGAGCTCGAACGGTCGGAGGTCAATAAGCTGCTCGTCAAGTTGGGCGAATTACCTCCGGCTGGCGGAAATGCCAGCCGAGTGCGCGTGATCGATGCAAATCGGTCCAGCGACACGAAAGAGTATTTGAAACGATTGCAACAAGCCTGGAACAAGATCTCGCCGACGCCTTTGGTTTTGCCAAGCGAAGAACAATTTGATCCGGCCGATGCCAAGAAGTCTCCTGCCGCGGAAGCCGAATCCAAGGAGTCGGACAAGCTTAAGACACCGCGCGATCCAAAAGAAAAAGCCAAAGATATTTCGGTGAAAATCGGCAATAGCTACGACGAAAAACTGGCTCGAATCGGCGTCCCCGCAGGCTTTCTGTCCGCTGCAAATCAAGGTTCTGGCAGCGAACCAAACCAGGATGAGAAATCAAACGCGACCAAGCCCAATCCGGCGACTCCGAGGATCGCAAACCCGCAAGTCGAAACCGACTCCGTTTTTGCCGATAAGGATCCTGCTGGCAAATCGCCCCAACCTAGCTCTCCCATTCAAATCTCCTTTGATGAACGAGGCAACTTGGTCTTGAGCGGCGATGACACCGAAGCCCTTAGTCGACTCGAACAGATGATGATCGACAACGCCCCTCCTCAACGCAACTACGAAGTCTATTACATCAAAAACTCTAAGCCGACCTGGGTGAAGTGGAATCTCGAAGACTATTACAAAGAAGACAAAAAGGACTCTAACAACGACGCATTTCGTTGGATCTTTGGTATCGATGCTCCCTCCGATAAAAAAAATGACGATCCGCAGCTGAGTAAAAAACGAAAGCTCAAATTCTTGTCCGACAACGACACGAATTCGTTGATCGTTATTGGTGCTGATGATGTGCAGCTCAAGACCATCGAGGAATTGATTCGGCTATGGGACGTTCCGGAAAAGACCAATAAACAGAAACTCCGATATTCCAAACTAGTGCACGTCGATTTTTCGAAAGCCGAGGTGGTGGTCGAGGCGATCAAAGAGGCGTATCGCGATCTGCTTAGCACCAACGACAAAGCCTTTGAAAAAGAGAAGTCAGGCGGCGGTGGCGAGGGAGGATCTAAGGAGTCGAAGCGTGGTTCGTCCTCGGATTCAATCTTTGAGGGGGGAATGAGCTATAGTTTTTCAGGTCGGCTTTCGATGGGCGTCGACAAGATCACCAACTCAGTTATCGTTTCCGCGGAAGGCGAAGATTTGCTGAAGTTGGTTTGCGAGATGATCACTCAGCTGGACGAAGCGGCCAAGCCAACCGGATCGATTGAAGTCATTAAATTGGACGGTGCAAACGGCGCAGCCATGGAAAAGGCACTTACGGCCTTGGCCAAAGCCAACGGCAAAGACGTCAAGAACGGTGACCCGAATCAGCAGCAACAGCAATTGAACCAGCAACAATTGAATCAACAACAACAAGAAAACATGAATGGGCAGCCCTCCAATTCATCCCGAGGTCGCAAAAAGTAATTACGTGGCGGATGCTGCCAGCATCCGTACCAGCGATATCATATCCCGCCACTTCGGCGCCGCACGATCCAACTAGTTATCCAGGCACCGAGGATCGCGAGCATCACAATAGGCCGGTCCCAAATCGTTGTACGTAGGATCTGTGGCGGTCTGTTTTGATATAGCCGCTGCTCAAACCGATCGACGACTGTTCCCACTTGATCCAGTCGCAGCACCTCGCCGCCACTGATCATAGCGATTCGCATCATCAAATCAGGTCGAGAGTCCGCCTCTAGTTTTTCAAACCAAGGATCCCGAACCTCAATGGCCGTATCCGCAAGAACTTCCTCCTTGTCCCCTTGAACGACAGCCGCGGTGAAATAACCTACGTCCAAAGCCCCGAGCTCCAAACGAAATGTTTCGGTCTGCTCCGTCGGAATAGGTGCAATCTGTTTCGGCAACGAATTCTCATCTCGATACAAGAGAACGGCCAAATTTAACTTGCCATTCGCATCCAGAAATCGTTCGCGATCTCGGACCAATAGAGTTGCCGTTACTGTATCACCGGTTAAGAACGTAGCTCGGTCCGGTCGTATTGCTACGCTTTGGCCCGGCATCAAATCCTGTTGGGAAATAATCCATTGCACCAGCGACTGCCACAACGTCGCATAGATTCTCTCCTTGTCCGCGTACTGAGGCGCGAGGAAGGCCCATCGCCACATCCCTGCCCCCTCCACCACGATCGTCTGGCCGCTGCCGACCGGTTGATACGTCACTACTGGAATGTTCGTACCTGTCGCGTCGGAAATGCTCTGCAACAAGACCTGAGGTAGCCCCGCGCGGGGCGTCGGCTTGTTGGAGGTCGAAAGGGATGGCAATTGCGATAGCGGATCTCCTTCTAAGGTCAATGCATCAAACACGGCAGAGTCGAATCCGTATTGGCTGATTTTGGTGCGAAAGCGAGCCTCGGCTTGTTCGCTCCATTGAATCGGCAGCAATGCGTTGAGCTTGGCGTTTCCAAGTCGGGCTGGTTCGCCTCGCGAGCATACCAAACAGCCACCCTTGGTGTTGATCCACTCCGTTAGATTTTGAAGCCCTCGATCCGAGAGGAACACTTCCGAATCGCGTCCTAGGATTACGACTCGGTATTGTTCCAGCGTCTCCATGTCTTCCAGCGGAGACTCCAACTCATCGAGGATGACCCAGTCGGTGGCGACATTTTCGACTGCGGCCCGAATATCGATTTCGGGTTCTTCTGCAATGTCCGATTTTTTTTCTGCTTTTTTCAATTCTGGTCGCGGGTACTTTTTTCGCAGGAATCGTTTGTCGCTGACTCGAATCAAACTAGTCAATTGCATCGTTGGATTCGTACCGAGATTGGCCGCTAAGAATTTGCTGTCCCAATAAGGCTTGCCCTCCAGAAGAATCGCTCCGATCGGCTCATCCAAGCGTTGCACGACCACCGAGGTCTGGTTGTCTAGATCCGTCGCCTCGCCAACGATGGGTGTTGCTAAGATACGAAATCGGGTCAATCGCTGTGAAGGTGGTCGGTCCATCACAAATCGGACTTCTTGATTGGGTTCTCTTCCAAGGCGGACCGTGCGCGTTTGAAGGATCTCGTTGCCTTGCATCAATGCGATTTGCGTCGATTCTCCTTCCAAACCGGAATGGCCAACTCGGACCTTGATGGAAAGCGGGTGGTCCGCGAAGGCGACCATGCGCGGACTGCGGGCAGCCAGCGATAGGTTTTGTGCACCGACTTGCTTTCCAAGTGTGACCGTGTAGATCGGTATGTCCAACGACTTAGCTTCGTAGGCAGCCGAGAGAACGGAATCCACGTTGCCAACATTGTGAGCCCCGTCACTGATCAAGACGATGGCATGGCCTGATTCGGTGTTGTTGCGAATTCCCTCTCGCAAGACGGCGCTCAAATCGCTGCGATGGCCGCGCTGGGGCTGTGAATCCGAGGCGATATTCGGTTTCGCGTTGGGGTCCGCTAGGATCAACGGATGCACGTCGGAATCGAACGCACTCTTGCGAACGTCGACCGTGTCGGTGCTCTCGCCAATTTGCTGAGCCGCGATGATGGCGGATTGATGGCGAGTCTGATTGGGGCGTTCATCGACGTCCGAAATATCCATACTCATCGTTTGGTCCACGAAAACAGAAACCAATGGCTTTCCCGGTGTCGGCGGAACCTCTTCGACCCAAGTTGGATTAAGGGCTATGAGCAATGGTCCGACTACGCTAAGTCCAAGCAAGACTGTCAAAAGCGTGCGACGTAGATTGCTGAAAGAATGGTCGCTGCGAAACCAGTATGCCGTCAGGGCGGCAACGCAGACAAGGACCAAAATCCACCAAAGGGAGATCGGTATCCGGGGCTCGAAGTTCCAAAAAGCAAGCATCATGCGGAAAACCATCGCAGCGTGACTATCTCGCTGGCCAATCCAAGAATGCAGGCCACGATCAACCAATTCCACCATTGGTCTGATTTCTGGTCGGCTGACTTAGCATCTCGAAAGGCAACGGTGCGAGACCCTGCCAATCGCCCCTGCAAGACTTCTGCAGAGAGCGTTTTGAGATCGGACTCAACCGCGGGGGCGGAGATCGCCGCTGCAAATGCTGTTTCTCGCTTGTTGTGAAGTTCGTAGATGCCAGGGCCAACCGGATCAGGCCAAGCCCAAAGAAAGCTGTTTTGCGCGGCGTTCCATTCCCACTGACCGAAACTGTCTGTAGGCAGGGAGCGTTTGTCGGCGGACTCCGCGACCAAGTTGGTTGTCTCAGGGATGCTGCTGGAAAGTTGTCTTATGAGAGGTTCACCACCAAACGATTCGGGGGTAATGTTGCGATTGCTAAATGAGGCATTGAACAGTTCGTTGAACACAGGGAAAAAGCTGGGTTGCGAACACCAGTTGCTTTCATCGAGATCCGCATTGAGGACGGCAACGGTACCTGCATCGCAACTGGTCAGGAACAGCAGGGCAGACGAATCGCTTAATTCTGCGAGCACTTGATCGCGTAAGCCTGTCTCCAATGAGCGCGAGGCTAGCCCTCCACCGATTCTAACGGTCTGCATAGCGGCGTTGGCTTGTTCGCCAAAGATTTCGAAGGGTGGTTGCCGATTGCGAACGACTCTTACAAACAGGTCTTTTCTCTTTAGATCATTGTCGGGCGGAACAAGCTGCACTGGGGGCTGGTAGCCACTCCCCATCGCCGTTGCAAACATGTCCAAATTGACTGCGTCCACGAGCTCGCTTGCAATATAAAGCAACCCCTTGCCCCGTCGAACGCGCGAAGAAATCGCATCGATAACCGAACGATCGAGCGCACCGCATTGATGGATCAGGTAGATGTCTGCATCGTTCCAGTTGTCCAAATTTGCAGTGTCCAAATTTGCAGTGTCCGGATCGAAGGATTGGATACGTCCTGACTGGATATTGGTTTTGTCGTTGGAACGTGCAGTTCCGGCAATGACTTCCAGCGCCTGGCGGACAAAGAATGCACCTTTTGCTTCCTTCCTATTCGTCGATTTCGTTATCACCACAACCTTGGGTGGCTGCTCGATACGAAATGCGATCGGTCGGGAATCGTCGGCTGGTATGGAATCGTTGTTGTCTTGCAAGTCGATCCAGCCTGTCACCCATTGTGGTTGGTTGAATTTCATGGATGCCGTAAGTGTGCTGACACTTTGAGCATTCACTCGGCCACGAACTGCGGTTTTTACATTTCCCAAATCGAAGTTGGCACGAATCTCTGCATCATGATCCGAGTAATTGGCTACATCAAATTCTAGAATCACTTCGGAATCGACAATCGCGCGTCCGGACAGTCGAAAGCCCGTAATGGCAATATTGGAACGGGTGTCTGGGGCCACCGACTCCAACTGAATTTTGGTGGCGGTCGGAATCGAATCAAGATAGAGATTGCTCCAATTCGATCGTTGGAAATCGCTGATGATGATCAGTTCCGTTTTCGTAACAGCCGATTCCGAAAGCATGGCGCCGATTAAGTTCATGGCAGACTTGACATCGGCCTTCTCGCATCGAGGGATCGCCGATTGGACTGCTTCTCGGACGATCGCAAGGTTAGGAGAAACAGACTTGAACACCGGGCGAGCTTTTGCACCGACCAGTACCACGTTGGCTTGAAGGTTGGGCGAGTATTCCAAGTATTTCAAGGCGAGTGCTTGTGCTTGCGCGATCGAGGTCTTCCCGGCGGTTTTGGCCGACATGCTTTGGCTGATATCGATCACAATCACTCTGGCTGTCGCATCGTCCGGCACGGCCTCGATTGCCTGCGAGTTGCTGAGCCAAGGGCGTGCGAGGGCCATGGCCAAAAGTCCCACGGCCAACATTCGCAAAAGCAACACAATCAGATCTCTCAGTCGACTACGCGAGCGTTTCTCTTCGATGACTTCACGCAAAAACCGAATCGTTGCAAGTGGATATGTGACAGGTCGAGGCTTGGTCAAAAAGTGCACAGCCACGGGAATTGCCAAAGCGCCAGCACCAATTCCGAGAGCCCACAAGTGCAGAAAGTTCATTGGTGTGCGGGGATGGTAAAGGTTGCTAGTGTCATTGAAGTACAGAATGGCCAGCCAAACACGATCATACCATCCACGCTCTGGTGAGCGTAGCTACGCTTGCCGGACCGGGGTCAATTACGAGTCGCGGAATTCCGAAAATTCAGTGCATTCCCTAATTCGAAAGAATTCAGGTACGGCTGCCGGTCACGGATTTCCCGCGAAATCGACTTGGTTGTTGGAAAAACCGATTAGGCTGAACTCGCCAGAGTTCCTGCCGTGGGTTAGGTTAACGCTATGTTTAGGAATCTCAAAGCTCCGATGAATCGGAGCACTCCAAATTGGGTTGCGTTCGCCACGAAGAACCGTTTTTCGAGCGATTTTTTTGCTGTAGCTTGGCCTACGTTGGTCGTTGCGTTGATCATCGGTTTTTGCCTAGCAATCGCCATCGTAACGTTGCGCTGGCGAATCGTCACTTCAGCCTGGCAGGAGCGTCAACTCACTGTCGCCAAGTCGGATCTGCTGGCAATCAAAACCGTTTTCCAAATTGCGGCGACCGGTAAGTCAGAGAATCGTTTGACACCGTCGAGGTTGACCGAGTTGGACGCTCGCTCGCAACGTGCAATTGAGTCGTTAGCCAAAGGGGGCGAGTTGATTTGGACGGAAGCCGTAGACTCGGTCGCATCCGAATCGCAAAGCCCAACCCAGAGCGAAATGACGCACAACTGGAGTGTCGAGCCGGGCGGTTACAACAGGCTTAAGCTGAACTGCCGACTGGATGAAGAATTCGCGGACGGAAACGAAGTGACTCTGACTCGCCGATTTTCGGCCAAGGAGTTCGCAAGACTCAGTTTCTGGGATTGGGTGAGTGCGAGTTTACTCTGTTTCGGCTCGATGTTGTTTGGTCTGTGGCTTGCAATGAAGAAGCACGATCGCAAGCAATTCCTGGCTTTGCTTGTCGCGTGGTCTACGCAATCCCCCCTCCAGTCATCGCCCCTCTCGCAAACGGCGGGGAGTGGAGTTGCGAATGCGATTGCAATGCAGGATCCACGCGTTGCGAGGATCCTGCAGCGAGCTTCCGACGCCATTCACCATCGACTTGAGTCCATACAGCAATCCGTGGAGCAATCGTCTCGAGTCATGTCGGCCATGCCGGTCGGAGTTTTGGCATTCGACCCGCATTTCAAGTTGTTATTTGCCAACCGCGCTGGAAGAGAGTTGTTGGGGTTGGAGGCTTCCCTTCCGTTTGGACAGAACCTGATCGAGGTCATACGGCACCCGACTGTAGTCAATCTCATTCAAGAGGTTTCTGCCGATCCTCGCATCCAAGAGGCGGAACTGGAATTACCGCTCAGCAAAGCAACCCTAAGGCTTCGCGCGCACCCATTGTTCGATCCAAATCCATCTACAACAGCAACTGCTTCCAGCGGAGTGCTGTTGACGGTTACCGATGAAACACGGCTAAAGCAACTGGAGAATGCGAGGCGGGATTTTACAGCCAATGTCTCACACGAACTGAAAACGCCGCTGTCCGCTATCAAAGCGTATGCCGAAACATTGCTCATGGGGGCTCTCGAGGACGAAGAAGCGAGCCAACGCTTTGTTGAAAGAATTGCTGAGCAGGCCCATCGACTAGACTTGCTCATTCGCGATCTGCTACATCTCACGAAATTGCAATCACAACCGGACAAGCCACAACTCACCTATTTGTCGCTGGATGATGTTCTCAAAACGTGCGTGGAAGAACACCGCACGATAGGCCAAGCAAAGAAGATTACGATCGATACGTCTGGCGTCGAACCAGGATGCCGCGTGGAAGCCGACTTGGAGTCGCTCCGCACCGTAATCGGCAATTTGCTCGGCAATGCAGTGCGATACAATCGCGAAGATGGGTGGGTTCGCGTTTCAACGCGTCTCGAACTGGACCGTGTTGTTCTTGTCATCGCGGACAATGGAATCGGTATCCCGCCAGTAGATTTGGAACGAATTTTCGAAAGGTTTTATCGCGTCGAAAAAGCTCGAAGCCAAGACTCGGGTGGAACAGGACTCGGTCTGTCGATCGTCAAGCACTTGGTGCAGGGCATGTCGGCTGAAATTCAAGTTTTCAGCACTCTCGGCAAGGGAAGCTCGTTTGAGCTAAGATTAAAGTCCGCAGTGGCGTCGAGCGTAAGACGGGGAATTAACTAGAAACAGCAAACGCATGAAGACTACCGATTCTGAATTAAATCACTCGAAACCGTCGAGGCTGTTTTCGCGGCGTCGCATGTTGGTTGGCCTAGCTGCGGCTGCCGCGGCGGTCTACGCGGACATGAGGTTCATCGAGCCGAACTGGGTCGGCATTGGCCGACATCGCGTGCCGATTTTGCCAATCGGCTCCGATCCAATCCGCATCTTGCAGTTGTCCGATTTGCACGCTTCCGATGAAAACCCTCTCGACCTTATTGAGAGCGCTGTCGAACTGGGACTGAAACAAAAGCCTGACCTAGTCTGCTTAACGGGTGACTTCATCACGCATCGATGGGACGAGTGGAATGCCTACTCAAGGATTTTGGAACGATTTTCTAAAGAAGTCCCTACCTTCGCGAGTACCGGTAATCACGACGGAGGGAGTTGGCTTGTCCAGCATGGAGGCTACAGCAGACCGACCAAAGTCATTGCGATGCTGGAGAAGGCAAACATTCATGTGCTCATGAATCAACGTTATGAAGTTTCCCTTCCGGGCAAGGTTCCGTTGGATCTAGTCGGACTGGGCGACCTCTGGGCTGAGGACTTTCAACCGAAAGGACTTCTTGAAACCAAACCGGTGGGAATCCCACGTATTCTGATGTCACACAATCCTGACACCAAGGATCTGATCGGACAGGCCGATTGGGACTTGATGTTATCAGGCCACACCCACGGCGGCCAATTGACACTACCATGGGGAAGCACTCCATTTGCACCCGTCCGCGACAAACGCTACGTCCGCGGACTGCATCAATGGAAAAACCATTGGTTGCACGTTACCAAAGGCGTCGGTTCGATGTGGAAGATGCGATTGAATTGCTTCCCTGAGATCAGCGTGGTGGAGCTCACTTCCGTGTGAGCAATAAAGGGCACTCAATCCTGTTGCGATTTTTCCTTCAGTGAATTCTATCCTCTATTTACGGATCTTCTTTCCTATGTTTCGCTCACTAGTCACTTTCGTATTGTTTTTAGAAGTTTTTAGCAACGCATGTCTAGTGGCCGACGAACCGATCGTCATTGCGTCCAGCAAAGTCGCAGCGCCGAAACAACCGCAAGCGGCTATTTCAGCCGACGGAATAGTCCATGTTGTCTTTGGAGTGGGGGAGGATGTCGTCCATTGTCGTTCCGTGGATGAAGGGAAATCGTTTAGCGAACCGGTGGTTGCTTTTCACGTCCCCAATCTCTCGCTCGGAATGCGACGGGGACCGAGAATTGCCATCGCCGGAGAGACGCTGGTTGTCTCGGCTATTGGCGGTAAGTTAGGGAAAGGCAAGGATGGTGACCTTGTTGCTTGGCGATCGATCGATGGAGGACAAACTTGGCAAGGCCCAGTTCAAGTCAACGATTCGAAGGATTCGGCCCGCGAAGGTCTTCATGCAATGGCTGCATCCACGTTGGGCGAGGCTTGGTGTACTTGGTTGGATCTCCGCAACCAACGGACTGAAATCTTCGCATCGAAGTCAACCGATGGCGGCACGATCTGGTCGCCCAATCAACTCGTTTACCGCTCGCCTGAAAAAAGTGTGTGCGAGTGCTGTCATCCTTCCATCGCTATGCACGATGGAATGGTGCACGTTCTATTTCGGAACTCGCTGGCTGGCAATCGCGACATGTTTTTGGCAAGCTTTCGAAGTCAAGATGGATCTTCTTCGAACGCCAAACGGCTTGGAATTGAGAACTGGAAATTGAATGCTTGTCCAATGGATGGCGGCATGCTATCGATTGCTCCAACGGGCTTAGTCTCAACCATTTGGCGGCGTGGTCGTGACATCTTCTTGGCAAATGTAGACGGCAGCGATGAACAATTGCTGGGAATCGGTGAACAACCTACGATAGCATCCACGTCCGAAGGCCCAGTTGCAGTTTGGTCCGTACGCCGCGACGGTGAATTGATGCTTCAGAAACTCTCGGGTGGAGAGCCGCGGTCGATTGCGAAGTTAGCCCGCGACGCAGTTATCGTATCGGACCCGAAACGCAATAACAGCACTATCGTTTTATGGGAGAAGAGCGAAAACGGACAGTCCAGCATTCTGGCGTCCCGCGTCGAGCTTGCGCCCTAGGTTATGACCACCATCATCGTTTGGATTCTAAGAACGCGAGCAGGTCGGCGAAATCGTCTAAGGTAATCTGTTGGTCCAAACCGCTGGGCATCACCGACAACTTGCTTTCGCTTTGCTCCTCAATATCGGACTTTTCAATGCGACAGATTTTGTCCGCGCCGCAAAGCAGTTCAATATACGAATCGGTTTGTTTCGACAGCAATCCGTTGAAAACCTCGTCGTCGACCGTACGAATACGCAAAGGATAAAAACCCTGTGCCATTCGTAGGCTCGGGTAGACAATCGCTTCGACTAGATCACGCCGCGTTCGAGTCTTTCCGATCGAACTCAGTTCCGGGCCCAGCCTCCCGCCCACGTAACCGATTTGGTGGCAACTACTGCAAGCGGCTTTCGCATTGCTAAAGACTTGATACCCCTTCTTTGCGTCCCCATGCGGCAAACGCTTGACCCATGAATCCAATTCTTCCGTTATGTTTTCTGGCGGTCGAATTGCGGCTTGCATCATCGCAGCCCATTTCTTCTTCACTTCATCCGGTCGCCCATTCACGCTCGCAATGACTTTTTCCACCGCCAGTGTCTTGATCCCTGGGACGAAAGGCAATTTTTCGACAAGCGCCTGATCGATCTCGGCGTTGGAGCATCGCAGCAATGCGTCTATGGTCGTTTGCAAATACAACGATGGGACTTGTTCCAAAACAGCTAACAAGGAATGGGCTGACTCGACGTTCAGAAGTGACCTTGAAAGGGCAGCGTCCGCTAAGTTTGCCAATTTGCTCTCTGGCGCAGTAAGTTGTTTTACGATGAGTGTTGCGCATGGGTTGCCGAGTAGTTCCGAAAGATTGGTGCTAGAGGCCAGGGCTGCCATCGCAACCTCAGGCGCGTCAAGGAGATTCCTTTCGGCTCGTGCTCGCAATTCGGTAGCAATTTTGATACGATCGTCCTCCGAAAACTTGACTTTTCGAAGCGAATTCGCAATTCGCATAAGCGTGTCATTGGACGTGACTTTGATCCACGACGCGAGCGGAGCAGACCATTCGCCTGGTATCCGATCGCCGGACGTTTGTTGCAAACAAATGAGGAGCCAATCTTGACGCGCCACGGATAGCGAGGCAGCGCTTTGTATCCACTCACCGACACGGCGCATCAGCGCCACATTCGATCGGCCGATTTGAACGATCTTCGCTGCTGCTGCAAGTTGATCCGCATCTTCTTTCTCCCATGCGGACTCGAGGAATGGAAGGCACAGAGAAGTGCCTTGAGTTGTTTTGGTAAGGCATTCGATCGCAAGCGTGCGCAGGTCATCGTTCGTGCCCATTAGACTTGGGACGAGCCTCGGTAAGAGAGCGTCTGGGATCTTTCCGAGTTGATTCAGTGCATAAACTGTCGCGTAACGCTCGGTTTCATCGGTGGACTTCATGGCAATGGCGATCAGGGTTTCGATGTCGCCAATTTCCATCAAGGTGTAGATACCGGAATGTGTTATTAGGCGGTCTTTCGGAAATCGGACCATGGCGGCCAGGATTGGGGCTACGCATTGGGAATCCCCCACCGCGCCCAGAGTTTCGATGGCCGAGCGGACTGTGGCAGGATGGTCGCTACTAAGTACTTCGGTCAATCCTTGTGCTGCATATTCCCATCGATTCAAGCCGACAATGTTGGCGGCAGTTTGCTGTATGCTTGGGTCCGGATCGGAGAGCAACGCTATAATCTGACCAGCCATTTCGCGGTTGTCCGGCGAAGCTGTGATGGCAGTCGCAATTTGCCACATGGCTTCTTGGCGCAGACCAGCATCCATTGCCTTGTCGCGCGCGACTCGAATTGCTTGTTCGAGGGATGGCAGACGTGGCTTGGGTTTTGCGTTTTTGAGACTGGCGCTCCGCAGACGGTAGACTCCACCCATCGCGACTTTTTGATCACTACCTGAGCTTGGGCAACATAAGTCGTACCAGCCTCCCGTATCGAAGACGAGCAAGCTGCCATCGGGCTCCTCCAAGATGTCGACTGGATGAAAATCGACTCGGTCAGCCGAGAGTAGGTCGTGGGATTCTGTCTCAAAGCTCGAACCCTTAGGGATGAGTCGATGCAAGCCGATCTTGTGGAGGTTGAATTGCGACGTTACCAAGTAGCGGTTTGCTTGGCCAACTGGCTGGTTTGCTGAGAACCGTTTGGTCGACTTTGTGATCGCATCGGACTTCAAATAATTTACGCTAGCCGGTGCGGCGGGTCCAAGATTTGCAATCGGTTGCAACAGTGGGCCAGTCGTCCAATGACCGTCGAGGACTTGATGTTGCTTACCGAATAGTCCCCCGCGCGGAGCATGTCCGATTCCGTCTCGCAGTCCATTTCCAGGATGATGCATGAACGTGGAGCAAAAGAACCTTTCCCCTTCCGGTGAAAACGTGAGATCCGAGGGGTTGTCCATTCCACCTGTCATGAGTCGCTCGATTGGGCCTCCTTTGGGATGCCGTCGATAGATGTGTGCGGCCTTCGACGGCGCACTGGCATCTTTTTCCGGGTTTGCCCGATCGATCAGCGCATGCTTTTGTTCTGCAAAAGCCCCCTTGGTCCAGTAAACCCATCCGTCAGGTCCCATCATGGGCCCATGCAAGTCGTTAGCACAACCGGTCATTGTACCAGCGTCAAACCAGACTTCCCGTTGTTCGAAAAAGCCATCGCGATCTTTGTCTGAGAGCTTCAGTATTTGCGGAGGGGCGCAAACTAGCAAATCTTCGCCAAGGACCATAATGCCTTCTGGGAAACCAAGCGAATCCGCAATGACTTGCCGCTTATCGTACTGTCCGTCAGCGTTGGAATCGGACAAACGAACGATCTTGTGAGACTTGGCTTCCAATTGTTTTTGCTTTTGCACACTCTCTTTGATCCAGTGGCATTCAAGAATGAGCAAGTCGCCGTTTGGATGAAACGTTGCAGCGATGGGCCATTGGACCAGCGACTCATCTGCAACGCGTTCGACCGCCAAGCCTTCGGCGACGGAGAAGTGGATATTGCCGATAGGTATAGTCGCTTTTTCGGTCGCTTTGGAAACGCCGATGCAACAACCGATAGCTGCTAATGCAACGAAAGCTATTTTGGCCATGTTGAGGCTTCTTGAAATTAGTGCGGTAGGTTTTTTTCGTCTGCTTATTGTAGTGAAGTCGTTCGGAAAAGTGGCAGCGGTTGACGTAGATCCGTCGCTCCGCGACGGATGTCCTGGCGGTTGGAATCGCTAGTGTAGAAAAAGGTTTCAAAAGCGACCGAAGTAACTTGAAATGCAGCCTAGCGTGGCGTTGGCTGGGCGGATAGGGTTTGAGATTGCGAGATTTTTGGGTCAGTGAGTACGCTGACCGCGAGTCGCGGAGCGACGTCGCCTACGAAAAAACCAAGGCAGTTTGCCTTGGTTTTTTTGACATCAGTAAACGTTAACTGCAACCGAGACTGTTGCCGCAGTTGTGACACAAGTAGCAATTGCCATTGCGAACCGTAATCGATCCACAGCTATCGCAAGTAGGAGCATCGCTCTGAAAGCCAGCGAACTGCCCGTCCCGAGTGTCAGGCTTCGACGCTGCACGCGCCGATGCACGACCTGTCAAATCATCGATGCCGATGAACTTCGCCTGGGTATAGCCGTTGTTCTTGTTCGCAATCTCAGCCCCATTTCCATTGACTGGAGTCTTGGTCAAATTGCTTACCACCTTGGCAGCCGCAGTCGATTCTACCTTGGCCGAGTCCGCTTTGGACGAAGCTAGCATTTCTGCTTTGGCTTTCTGTTCTTCGCGATAGCTGTCCAGGAACGTTAATCCTAGCCATCGGAAGATATAGTCCACCAAGCTCTTGGCAATTCGGATGTCCGGGTTCGTCGTGTGACCCATCGGCTCGAAGCGAGTGTTGATAAACTTATTAACCAACACCTCAAGTGGAACTCCGTACTGTAGCGAAATGGATGTGGCTGTACCAAAGCTATCCATCAAACCGCCGATCGTGCTACCTTCTTTGGCCATGGTGATAAATACTTCACCAGGTCGGCCGTCTGGATAAAGGCCAACACTGATGTAGCCCTCGTGCCCACTGATGCTGAACTTGTGCGTCACGGAGTTGCGAGTATCGGGCAATCGCTCACGACGAGGCTTGTAGACCACTTTTACTTCAGCGGCAGACGCAGCGTCTTCGGCTTTTTGGCCTTCGCTCTTGGTCGAAAGTGGTTGGCTTTGCTTCGAACCGTCCCGGTAAATGGCGATGGCTTTCAGACCCAACTCCCATCCCCAGAAGTACGCTTCGGCAATGTCAGCCACAGTGCTATCGGGAGGCATATTCACGGTCTTGCTGATAGCACCCGACAAGAACGGCTGGGCCGCAGCCATCATTTCGACGTGGGCTTGCCAGCGAATGCTACGAGTTCCATTGGCGGGTGTGAAAGCACAGTCAAACACGGACAAATGCTCGTCTTTCAGGAATGGAGCACCTTCGATGGTATCCCTTTCGCCAATGTACTTTTCCATGGCAACAATTTGCTCTGGCGAATAGCCAAGCGTCTTCAAGCCAAGCGATACCGAGCGATTTAAGATCTTGAGCATGCCGCCACCGGCCAACTGCTTGTACTTGACCAATGCGATGTCTGGTTCAATACCAGTGGTATCGCAATCCATCATGAAACTGATGGTACCGGTCGGAGCCAACACGGTTGCTTGCGCATTTCGGAATCCATTGCGAGTCCCAAGCTCGAGAACGCGGTCCCAAATGTTTCGGGCAGCATTCTTCAAGTAGGCTGGACCGCTTGGATCGATCTGTTCAACGGCGTTTCGGTGCATTTGCATAACTCGCAACATAGGCTCGGCGTTGTCAGGATATTCCGTAAACGTACCCACCACACCCGCCATCTCAGCACTGGTCAAATTGGCTGCTCCGTGCATCAGAGCCGTAATCGCACCACACATGCTGTGTCCAGCTGCCGAATCGTAAGCCGCACCGCTCGTCATGATGAGCGAGCCGATGTTGGCGTAACCCAATCCCAACGGTCGGAATAAATGACTGTTGTGGGCAATGCGATCGGTTGGATAGCTTGCGTGATCCACCAGGATTTCTTGAGCGATCAAGAACAATCGACACGTTGCAACGAAACCGTCCGCATCGAACGCCCCGTCCGCTCCGCGATACTTCATCAAATTGATCGAGGACAAATTGCAAGCGGTGTTGTCCAGGAACATGTATTCGGAACATGGATTGCTTGCGTTGATGCGACCGCTGTTGGGGCAGGTATGCCATTTATTGATGGTCGTATCGTACTGAACGCCAGGGTCACCGCAGTGCCAAGCGCATTCCGACATACGGTTGAGAATGTCTTTGGCTTGGTAAGTCGGTGGTTCAATATCACATTTATCACTGACCCAGCGCGTCTTCCAAATCTTGTTTTCGGAAACCGCGTTCATAAACTCGTCGGTCAAACGGACGGACAAGTTTGCGTTTTGGAACATGACCGATGAGTAGGCTTCACCGTTGAAGTTCGCTTCGTAGCCTTCTCGGATGAGGGCGTGGGCTTTTTGCTCTTCCTTCCATTTGCACTCAATAAATTCCATGATGTCTGGGTGCCAAACTTTGATCGACTGCATTTTGGCTGCGCGTCGAGTCTTGCCGCCAGATTTAACCACTGCTGCGATTTGGTCGTAGACTCGCATGAACGAAAGCGGGCCGCTCGGCTTGCCACCGCCCGAAAGTTTCTCTCGGCTGCTGCGAATGGTCGACAAATCCGTTCCTGTGCCTGACCCGAACTTAAACAACATGGCTTCGCTGGTAGCGAGGCGCATGATGTCCTCCATGTTGTCGTCCACGCTCTGGATAAAGCAGGCCGAGCCTTGTGGGTATTCGTACGGATTTTCGGGTTGCTCCACCTGCCCTGCTTCGACGTTGTATCGCCAATTGCATTTGGTTCCGACCACGTTGTACTGTTGATAGAGACCGACATTAAACCAAACCGGCGAATTGAAGGCACCGTGTTGGTGCAAACAAAGCCAGCTCAAGTCTCGATAGAAGTTTTCGCCATCTTCAGGCGTATCGAAGTATCCGTCCGCGATGCCCCAATCGGCAATCGTACGTGTCACCCGATGGATCAATTGACGAACCGAGTATTCGCGTTCTTCAACATTCGTTGGATCGCCGTAAAAGTACTTGCTAACGACAACGTTGGTAGCCAATTGGCTCCAGCCCGACGGGACTTGGCAATTGGTCTGCTCAAAGAGGACTTTGCCGCTTTCGTCTTTGATGGCGGCGCTTCGAGTCTCCCATTGAACGGTATCAAAAGGAGTTGCTACCTCGGTTGGGCAGAATCTGCTTTCGATTTTAAGCCCGCTGCGTTCGCCGCGAGCTTCGTGTGTTGTGCGTGACTTGCTGCGACGCTCGCGTCCCATTTCTACTGTTGCCATGCGTTCGTTCGACTCCCTCGAAAAAGTATTGCCGTTAGAAAAGGATGAATTGAAAGCAGCAATAGGAACCGCGATACCAATCGAGCTGCCATGCTACCAAACCAAGAAAAATTCCGTTGCGACCGGGGTTTCGTACCCAAAGTAAAAGCTTCCGACACAATACTAACAATTGGCCTGCCCGGTCGATTTGGCAAGTCAATCGCTAGCACCCATATTAGCAAAAAACCACTACAGGTAGTATCCCGCGGGTTTGATAGCACAACATGTTGCGTCATTTGAGTGCAGTGTATCGATTCCTAGGTGGATGTCAAATTTTGATTCTCCTAGTCCGTAAAGGCTTGCCTGGAATGACTTTGGAGCCAATGGCGGGAAAACCGGCTTTGGCTTTTTTGACCCCCTGGCTGTCGCTAACTAGCGGATGCGGCTAGGGTTAAGAAATTGTGAAGCCAGACAGTGACACGTCTGGTCACTGTACAAAATTTTAAAAATCTTTTTCATTCGGGAAAATCCAATGGACCAGTTCATGCGAGCCGCGATGGAAGAGGCCCGTCAGGGGTTAAATGAAGGTGGCATACCCATCGGATCCGTTTTGGTGATCGACGAAAAAATTGTCGGACGAGGACACAATCGTCGTGTCCAACGTGGCAGTGCCATCTTGCATGCCGAAATGGATTGCCTCGAAAATGCCGGTCGACTCACCGCCAACGACTACAAACGGTCCGTTCTGTACTCTACATTGTCGCCTTGCGATATGTGCAGTGGCACCGCACTGCTCTATCAAATCCCTCGCATCGTAATCGGTGAGAACACGACGTTCCAAGGACCTGAACAGTACGTTCGATCGCGTGGAATCCGTCTCGATATCCTCAACGTCGCCGAATGCATTCAACTCATGCAAGACTTCATCGCAGCAAGACCAGAACTTTGGAACGAAGATATCGGTGTCTAATTGAACACATCGCCCCAGCAACGCATGCCTATCCTCGTAATCATTCTAGGCATGGCTATTCCTACTCTCATCACCTGGATCTATTTCGACCTGTTGGCCAACGCGCCGGCGACAGCGCAAAAGATTGCATATGCGCTAGGTAAAATCTCCCAGGTTGGGATCATGCTTGTCGCCTATTGGATTTGGCGACACAGAAGGCGAAACGAGCCGGGCAAGCCATCGCTTTTGGGCAAACCCGTTTGCATGCGATGGATCGCGATTGGCGGCGTCTCGGGACTTGCCATCGGATGCCTAGCGATAGTGGTCTTTCAGTGGATTTTCTTGCCGATGGGGTTTATGGATTCCGCCAAACTGACCGCAAAAGAAAAGCTGCAAAGCCTGGGCGCAGATTCACCGTCGATCTTATTCACGATTGCGCTCTTTTACGCGTTGATTCACTCGGGCTTTGAAGAGTTTTACTGGCGCGGTTTCGTTTTTCGCGGCTTGAACGAGCATCTCGGGGTTGTCTCGTCGGTGTCCCTTTCCAGTCTAGCGTTCATGTCGCACCATATTCTCGTGCTCGGGAAATTCTTTGGTTACGGCTCAGTCATGACCTACTTGCTCGCAGCTTCCGTTGCGGTCGGCGGTGTGATCTGGGCAAGCATCTATCACCGATGTGGCAACTTGATTCCTGGTTGGATCAGTCATGCCCTGGTGGACGCCGCGATCTTTGCCATTGGCTATAGGCTGGTCTTTGCGTAAGCAAGCTTTTGTCGAGCTTCAGGGAGCTTGCACAACGCCGCGAAGGATTATATGCAGCGAAATCGTTGGGTTGTGACGGGGCTCGTCCCCCCGCAACCCTGTTTTGGTGTACTAAGAGGGAGGACAAAGCTCGTTAATTGCCGTCTTTCGTTCGAGCGTATACAATTCCACTTCTGGAGGGATTTTATGACTATCGAAACGTTTGTTGCTGGGCTTACACGACCCGAAAAACTCCTTGCGATGGAATTGATTTGGCGTGATCTTCGAAATGAAACGGATGCTCTAGATTCGCCGTCTTGGCATGACGACGAAGTGAAACGGCGATTGGCGAACCCATTACCAGGAAAGGCTCTTGGGCTTCAGGAGGCATTTGAGGAAATTCAAGGATGGCGTAATGAGCGAAAGTCTTCTTCTTGAGGCAAAATTCCCTTGAAATAGCGCAGCTTTATATTTTGAGGATGAGGCACAAATTAACGGATTTCACAGCCCATTTGACCTGCTAAACAAGCTACAGTGATGCTATCGTTTACCGTCGATTGCGCTTGAGAATTACTAATTAGTCCACATGAACACGCCTCTCAAATACACTGCGGTGAAGAACTACTTGGAGACCTATTCCACAATCGAGCCGCCATACGACTTCAATGGACTGTTGCATCTTGTGTTGGCAGGCGCTGAGAACCTTCGACAAAACGCGATTGATCAGGACTTTCTGGATTACACTTGCGCCATCACTAATGATCAGGCGTTGTTCTTACGCCGACTGTTGGATAGTCGCGACGGGAGCAATGCACAACTTGAGGCAGATACATGAGATCGTGGCCTAACCATGCGCTGCAGCGAACCCAGCATCACGCCAGGGTTTGCAATTCACGCGTCCCGTGGGTCGAGTTGCTGAACTTGGTTCGTTATCCGCCCGAACTGTAACCATGTCGTTTTACACGCCAGAAATCGGAATCGAACACTACGATGAGATCCCCGTTTTATGCAGCAAATGCATCGGTCAATCGACTTGGACCGGGCTGTCGCAAAAGACCAAAGAGGCGCTCATACACGCTTCGTCGTATCACTCATTCACTGCCGAATTACTTTTGCTCAATCGCGTTGACGATCTAATCTCACATTTCCCAGACACCAAACTTCCACTGATTTATAACAAACGAAGGATTGCAAAGAAACGAATCTGCTTAGAATTTCATTCATTCAATCCAAACAATGGCAATCCTTACTCAGACTACGATGTGACAACGACGCCCTACGAAGAATAGAGCGGCCCACAGCGAATTGACATGCTCGAGCATGTTCCTGGATTATTTGATGCCGCTGTAAAGGCGACCGAAGAATTCATCAACAAATCCAAAAGCTAGGAGACTTATATGAAAACTCCTAGAATTCCTACATGGGTTGCACCATTTTGCTGCGTGACCCCGTTTGTGGCCCTCATCGGATTCTCTGTCACTACGGGCTTCGGTGCGGCCGTTGGTACACCGGCGCTCATATGCCTCATCGTCCTTTGTGGTAGGATCATTTCGACACTCCTCAATGATCCAAAAATTGAGCAAGAATTCCCAAAGATCGAGAATCGCAAATAACAAGAAATGCACCCACATTGCCGATCTGGCGATTGGGCAAATCAAAGTCACTCGGCGGCAACCGGGTGATTTTAGTCGTTACTACTGTCGCAGCTTTTCAGGCCCCCAAGTGAAGCGGGCCTGCTTCACACGGGTACGTGACTTGTCGAACCGTACGAGCGAAGGGCCTCGCTCGTCCACATGGATTTATCGATCGTAGAATCGCCACGACGGCAACTGCTTGGCAGACAAGGGCAGATCCAACATTTTTGCTCTCAACAGTTCGAATGGAAGATAGTTTTCTCGAAGAACCGCATCGTGAAACTCCCGATTCGTCATCTTGCCCGCTTGAACCACTTCACGTTGCAGCGATCGCAGTTGCAAGCCCCCTAGCATGTAGCCTGCCTGATAGAGAGGGCCATATCCGCCCATGATGGACCTGCGAACTTCGGCGGCCGCAGCGCTGGGTTCGTGCCCGACTCTGTCAATCAAATACTTGACGCACTCCTCTGCCGTCCACTTGCCTGTTTGGTAGTTCAACGAAAAGAGAATACGCGCGGCACGATGCTTGCGCCAAAACAACATCCCCACTCTGTCTTCTGGCGACTGAGCAAAGCCCATATCCCAAAGAGCCATTTCCCAATACAAAGCCCAGCCTTCCATCCAAAACGGCGATGAAAAAATCTCGCGATACGGTCGATAGCGAGCGAGTGAATAGTACTGTAGATGGTGACCCGGAATCAGTTCATGGTGCACGGTCGCTCGGCAGAAATGAATGTTATTGCTTTTGAGACTCATCAGTTTTTCGCTATGAGTCATGCTGCTGGTCGGAAAGGAAACGATGATGTTGTCACCACCCAAGAAGTAGGGATTCACCCGCTGCGCTTCTGGAGTCATCATCTCGACCCGCCAACCATGCTTGGCCATTTCTGGGATCGAAATAAGATCGTTGCCTTCGAGGAAGCGAATCGCTTCCCATGCCAACTCACGAATCAAGCGGGGTTGATCACCCGGTTCTACATGCAGCGACTTGACTTGCTCCAGAGCTTTACGCCAATCACCGTCGAGCTTGAGCTCATTTGCCGCTTCCGTGAATCGATCTTCGCACCACTTCATTTCCTGCTCGCCAATACGGATCAGCTCTTGTGGCGAGTACGGGATCCATGCATACCTCAACTCTTTGAGCAAAGCGTCGTTACCAATGGGCACACCAACAATTTTGTCTGCGTCGGAATCGTCCAAATTCGCAAGCTTTTCGCGTATGGCTTTTCGGTGGTTCGAAAGTGCCTGCTTGGTCGCGTCGAATGGTTTCGATGCCCACCAAGTGTATTTCGGGTCGTAGCCTTCGTAGTAGCGGTGGGTATCTTGCATCTGCCGCGAAAACTGGTCGAGCAAAACCGAAGCGTCGATGGCTACCGTTGGCTCAACAACGGCTGGAGTCGATTGAGGCGAGTCTTTCTTGTCGGCAGCCTCCGGTACGGGCTTTTGTGCAGGCTTCTGTAGTGCTTTGGTCAATGCGTTGGCCTGAGTTGTGATCTCATCCAGGACACTTGCCGCTTCTTCGGCCGTCAATGCTGTCCCGTGCTCTTTCGATGCGCAGAATCGCATCATCTTGTCGGCGTACGGAATCAATGCCTTTGCCGACGTGTTGCGTTCATCCTTGCGATCGATTGACTCACGATCATGTCGAATCTTGCTGTCGAGCAACAGCCAATCGATTTGATTGTCGCGGTCAAGCTTTGCGAAATCGATGCCAGAGAGTTTTGTCTCCCAGCTTGTGAGCATGTTGCTGCGATATTCTTGACCAACGTGGTCAAGCGGAATACGAAACCTCTGTCCAAGCGTTTTTTGATCGGCAGCGTACTGTGAAATCAAGGACGAGATCGCGAGGTCATTCGAACTCGTTGCTAGAAAAACAGCCTTGTCTTCCTGAATTTTCTTCGCAGCGGAAACTTCTGGGGCTGCGTTTTGCAACGCCTTTTCCTGAGCGTGCGAACTTGGCAAGACTTCCAATTCAGCCCGCAGGCCAAGCAAGCCCAGCAAGCCGCACGCTATGAGGGACAGTCGATTTTTCATTGAGCTTTTGTTGAATGGAATGAGTGGATTGAGTGGACAACGATCAAGCCGCTTGATGGACACTCTGCAATTTAGGATGAACCACTTGGCCGTCGCGAGTGACCATCGTTTCACGAACGATTTCGTCCTCCATATTAATATTGGCCTGACCCGCCTTGACCATATTTTGCAAAAATTTCGTGACGTTATTTCCAAACATCAAGCTGGCGTGGTAGGGGGCCTCGGAAGCGAGGTTGGTCGGTCCGAGGATGGTGACACCCGAATCAACGATGCGCTGGTCGGCTTGTGTCAGTGCACAGTTTCCGCCCCTTTGGGCGGCAAGATCCACCACAACCGAACCAGGTTGCATGGCTCGGACTGCTTCGGCGGTAACCAGCAGCGGAGACTTGCGACCAGGAATGGCAGCGGTCGTAATGACGACATCGCACTGTGCGACGGTTTGAGCGAGTTGTTCTCGCTGTTGGCGATAGAACTCTTCATCCATGGCCTTGGCATAACCACCTTTGTCTTCGGAATTCGAATTGGCGATTTGCAGTTCCACAAACTTGCCTCCGAGGCTCTCGACTTGTTCGCGACATGCAGTCCGCAAATCGTAGCCATAGACAATGCCACCCATTCGCTTGGCGGTGGCAATGGCTTGCAGGCCGGCAACCCCAGCCCCAAGTACGAATATCTTGGCGGCGGTTAACGTTCCGGCGGCAGTCATCATCATCGGGAACAACTTGTGCAGTTCCAACGCAGCGGTGAGGACAGACCGATAGCCAGAGATGGTGGCTTGAGACGACAAAATGTCCATGCTTTGAGCACGCGTGATTCTGGGAATCAGTTCGAGCGCGAAAAGCGAAGCTCCGGTCTTGGCTATGGCCTCCGCAGCCTCGAGATTGCTAAGAGCGTCGCAACTCGCGATGATCCATTGGCCAGGTCGCATCCATTGCAAATCATCCGCACCGTTGACCAGATTTTCACCCGCCGCGCGTACCTGCGCGATGGCATCGGCGGCAAAAACCGCCGAGCGACTCGACACAATCGTCGCTCCCTTGCTGATATAAACGGAATCTGGGTATCCAGCTCGTTCGCCAGCCCCCGATTGCACCAAGACTTCCATACCTGATTTGGCCAACGCAGGAATACTTGCGGGCGAAATTGCGACCCGTTTTTCGCCCGGAAACGTCTCTTTTGGGACTCCAACCTTCATGAACCACTCCGCTCAACAATAGTTAGGTATCGATCGAAAACCGTGGACCCGTGTTCGCAATGCAAACGTCCAAACTTGGCTTCTGAGTATACCACGGTTGAAATTCCATGTCGGATGCATGAATCTGCGAAACGGCTGGCTTTTTCCAGGACTAGTAATGGCTCTAAGGCGAGGGCAGTTTGAAATCTACCTATAAACTGGGTGGCACGCTCTGAGGCTGTGATTTTTTCGAATCTGAAGAAAGTACCCATCACGCTCCGCGTGATGTTGCCTCAGAAACCAAAGGTTTTTG
>JAYTVM010000564.1:0-39316 GCA_043743995.1 Pirellula sp.
TGATTTTATAGTACCAATCACGCTCCGCGTGATTTTCGCAGTTCAAAAACCTTTGGTTTCTGAGGCAACATCACGCGGAGCGTGACGGGTACTTTCTTCAGATTCGAAAAAATCACAGCCTAAGAGCATGCCAACCAGTTTATAGGTAGATTTTACAATGCCCCTCGCCTTAGAAAAAGCGAAGAAGTAACTGGATAGGAAGCTTTTTGGGTTGTAGCGGTTGAGCCGCAAAGGAATCGTCGCGCGGTTCGAATAGCGCGATTAAGCCGGTTCCAACTTCTAAGGCTATCCGATGTTGTAATGGAACGCGTCGGCATTTCGACAATGCTGGAATGACTGACCAACAACGCGAAATGCTGGCATTTCAATTCGTGAGGATTTGCTAAGACCGATTTCGCAATAGTTAACTGCTTCTCGATGAGGCGTCGGAGGCCATGGATGGTTAAGCAACAGAATCTAAAAGTGGCTTTAGAAGTACTCTGCGGAACCGTATGCTTGCTGGGATGCCAATCGGCGAACCCAACTCGAATCGTGGACCATCGTAACGTTAGCAATTTCAAGCCAGTCGCGGTAATTGCATCGAACGAGATTCGCCCTACATCCAAAGTGGTGCTCGCATCGGCGACAATCGAATCTGCTCCTAGTGTTCGAGTCGTCGAGGACATTCCGAACGAAGATACTCAAAGCATCGACCTCACCACAGCGCTCATGTTGACCACTGGCAGGAATCCCCAAATCGCTTTTGCGCGAGCCCGGATCGAGGAATCGCTTGCTCAAATAGATCGTGCAAATGCCCTCAAGCTCCCCTCAATTCGCGCGGGAATGAATTACAACAAGCACGAGGGACGAATACAGGATGTGGCTGGGAACGTCATCGAAACCAGCCGAGGTTCTTACTATTCTGGACTCGGTGCGAACGCGGTAGGGGCAGGGTCACCAGCCGTGCCTGGCCTAGTCTCCCAGTTCCATTTTGCCGACGCTATTTTTCAGCCACGAATTGCGCAGCGAACTGCATGTGCTCGGCAAGCCGGTGCCCAAGCCACGACCAACGATCTACTCTTAGCAACAGCCATCGCATACACAGAGTTGCTTCGATCCGAACAGGATCTCGCGATCGCAAAGGAGATTATCCAACGTGCCGAGAAACTCTCAGCAACGACGGAAAAGTTCGCAAAAGCGGGGCAAGGATTGGAATCCGATCACGACCGTGCCCGGACCGAAGTTTCACTTCGGAAAAGTGACCTCGTTCGAGCTGAGGAGTTGGCCGCCGTTGCTTCCTCGCGATTGGCGGAACTCATCCGTTGGGATGCCGGTCAAAAACTAGTTCCATCTGAAACTCAACTCACTCCGATTCAACTCTTGGACAGGGAGCAGTCACCCAGAGAACTCGTCGCTCTGGCACTTACGAAACGGCCCGAACTCTCTGAATCCCGGCACTTGGTCGGAGAGGCAGTGGAGCGTTTGAACCGCGAACGCAACGCGCCTCTCATTCCAAGCGTCTTGCTCGCTGCAAGTTATGGTGGGCTTGGGGGGGGCTTGGGGGGGAGTTTGTCAAACTATGGCGATCGCCTCGATGCAGACGCTGTGGCCTTTTGGGAAGTGCGGCAACTGGGCGTCGGAGAAAATGCGATCCAACGAGAAGCCAAATCCCGGATCACACAAGCTCGAATGCGGGAGATATCGCAAATGGATCGCATTGCTCGCGAAGTGACGGAATCGCATGCTCAAGTTGCGTCGCGAACTCGACAAATTCAGATCATCGAAGAGGCGATCGTTACAGCCGAAGAGTCCTTCAAAAAAAATTGGGATCGAATCCAAAATGGGCAAGGACTCCCAATCGAGGTACTTCAGTCCATCCAAGCCTTAGCAACCGCTCAACGAGAATACGTCAGAGTGGTCGCCGATTACAACGTGGCCCAATTTACGCTTCAAAGGGCACTCGGCTGGCCTATTAGTGGAATGGAGGATCAGGATTTCAGCGAATAGCACAGGCCTAATCCAGAGCACCGTTCGTCTCTCAGACAAAAGTTTCGGGGACCAAGTTCCCAACTGGAACATCGGAAACCAGGGCGTGAGGGTCCCTCGAAACTTCGGACGCACCACTTACAGAATTCGCGTCTCATGTATGAAGACGTATTTGGTGGACGAAAAACCGCGCAATCTAGATATTTTCATCAAATCTTCCTTTTTTCTCGCGACACAACTATTTTTTGAAGGTTGCCCATTAAAAGTGTCCCGAACCGGAAGCGCTTTCGTGCTCTTCAATCATTTTGGCTTATCTTGCATGCAAACTTAATCCTGTTTTTCCATGGATCGATCTAACCCGCCACCGCCCCGCCAAGCCTTGACTCAGGACGCAATTGCCATTTGGCAGGCAGGGGTCGAGGCTGTACGAGCAGATTCTGTTGTCGACCGGCAAACGCATTGGGATGGACGCTGGCTAACGATCGCCGACCACGTCTTCGATCTGAAAAAAGCCGATCGGCTCATCATTGTCGGAGCAGGTAAGGCTACGGGAGCAATGCTAAACGGGCTGCATGCTGCCTTGCTGAAATCGAAAAAACGGCTTCCGGAAATAGCTGGCTGGATCAATGTTCCGCAAGGCGCCCCGACGCCTCATGGTCCTCTTGAAAAACGAGTTACCGTTTGTCAGGCTCGCCCTCAAGGTTGCAACGAACCAACCGAAAAAGTCGTCGATGGAACTCGGCAAATCCTCAATTTCGTCCGACACGCCGGTAGCAACGACTTTGTAGTAGCTCTTATCAGTGGCGGAGGATCGGCGTTGCTGTGTTCGCCAGTCGATGGCCTGACGCTTGAGGATAAGATCGGGATTACCCGGGCTCTGTCCGCAGCCGGAGCCAATATCGAGGAGCTAAACTCGGTACGCCGGTGCCTGAGTAATGTTAAAGGGGGAGGATTGGCCCTCGCATGCAACGCGCGTAAGCTGATCTCTTGCATCATTTCCGATGTGCTGGGTGACCCCTTGGAGGTGATCGCATCGGGGCCAACGATTCTAAACCCTACGCCAGATCCATCCAAGGCGATCGACGTTATGAATCAACTTTTGCCGAATCAATTTCAGTCCATTCGCAATCTCCTAAATCAACACTTGCTCGCGAATTCCTTGGCTAGAAAGGAAACGAATCGTCCACCGATTGAACTGGTACCGATCGTATTGGCAAACAATGCAACTGCGGTCGATGCGGCCGGTCAGAAAGCGGTCGAATTAGGGTATCGCTATTGGATGAAATCAGAACGGCACAGCGAAGGGGATGCCATCCAACTCGGTCAACGATTTGCCGAGCAAATGAAGTCAACTTTGGACCAGGCCCAGATCGACTGCATCATCTCGGGTGGCGAACCAACCGTCATTCTGCCGCCAACAACGATTCGAGGGCTAGGTGGCCGAAATCAACAGTTAGCGCTCGCGTTCCTCGATTGGTTTGAAAAGAACGGTGGTTGGCCAACGAAGGCAGAGTT
Organism: Pirellula sp.; assembly: GCA_043743995.1. Classification (GTDB taxonomy): domain Bacteria; phylum Planctomycetota; class Planctomycetia; order Pirellulales; family Pirellulaceae; genus JBKCUI01. Next base: position 3,481 of record JAYTVM010000564.1, read on the forward strand.
GGCTTTTGTTTCTGGCGGGACCGATGGAGAAGATGGACCGACGGATGCGGCCGGCGCCTACGTCGATAAAAATGTCATTGCGCAAATGCTGTCGCAACAACTCCATCCGGAAGACTACCTGAAACGGTGCGATGCCTATCGCTTTTTTGAGCAAACACACGGATTATTGAAGACAGGACCGACTGGAACCAACGTGTGTGACTTGCGAGTAGGGCTCGTGCGGAAAGCGTGATTGTGGTGCACTGGGGACAAATGTCGACGAGCGAGGCCCTTCGCTCGTTTGGGGTTCAACCAATGCTGAGCAAGAGCCTCGCTCAGCCACGAAAACGAAAACGAAACCACAAGTCCTGGAATGTTCACTTGCTCATTTCTTCTCGGGCTGCAGTGCTCCCGTGTAATCCAGTTCACCAGAGTCACTATTGATAGTGTATTTGATTTTCCCCTTGAGTTTAGAGCCGTAAGGCCGACCCTTGTATTCGACGTGTAAGTCCGCACCCTCGTAGACGGTATCCATCTCGAATTGCAGTTGACTATCCTTGATTACAAGCTGCTTGACTTCCAACATCTTGCCATCGTCTGCCGTATAGGTGGCCTTTAGCTTATCATCTTTCATTGCGAAAGTCAGTATGGGTTGAATTGTTTGGTCGTTTGGAAGCGATATTTTCAACTTCCAAGCACCGACAACATCGGATGGCTCGACACTGCGTTTGGCCGTCCAAGGAAAGTCCCGAGAACCGTCATCGGACTTTGCTTCCGCCGTACCCTCAAGGTTGTCTCCATCAATTTTGCCATCAAACACTATTTTGAAACTACGCGGAGTATCTGCTTTGACGTTGAAGGAAAGTTTCCCGTCCTTGATTTGGCCCTCCATCACCTCCATCTTCATTTCGCGAGCCGACAAGGACCCTGTGACTTTTCCATCCGGTGAAGCCTCCAGCTTCAATACATTCTTGATTGCATTGCCGTTCATTTCGAAATCCCATCGCCAAGTCCCCGATGGATCAACGGTTAGGCTTTCGGCAGTTAGACTCTTGTCATTTGCGAAACTGAGAGTACCTGTAGCGACAAGAACAAAAACACTGAGGAAATACTGCATGACGTTCATTCCGATTTTCTCCAAAAACTTTGTTGAAATCAAACTCTGATTGAATAGAGAGCTAGTCTTGTGTCTTGCCATTGCTCTGGAGCGATTCGTCATTCCGATCCCACTCTTCCCGAACTCGTCGAGGCAGAGCTTCCTTAATCAATTTTTGTTTGTTTGGCTCCAGGATAGCCAACTGACTTGCTGCCTCATTATAAAAGTTGGGCCGAAACCTTTCGCCTGTGAGTCGATTGCTAAGGTATCCCAATTCGATTGTCGCGATAGTGGGAATTGCGGGTTCCGTATACGGAGATTGCAATACGCGAAATAACGTTTCCGCAGCCAACAAGTAGTTTTCGCCTTCGATAAACAATCTTGCCATCTGCAGTTGAGCTTTCAGTCCATAGTCCCGACTAGTCGCATCCGTCGCCGGAAAGTTCACGTAGACCGCTTTCCAGTGCTTCAAGTCGTTTTCAATCAATGCCAATGCGTATTGCCGTTGGATGGTGGATTGCCTTGTGACAGCGGCCGTTGTTGTGATTTGATTGGAAAAAAGATCGTCTCGGATCAGGTAATAAGTAGACAAAAACCCGAGGAGAATCGCCCCAACGGCCAACGCAATTCTCCGTCCGATCACTACGGCAGGCGACGGTTTCCTGACTTCGGGTAAGGTGCTGTTTTTGGTCAGCTTCTGCAGGTCCTGCGTAACATCGAGATTGCTAACTTGCTGATGCTCGATAATTAATCCCGCAAAGGGCACCATTTGATTGGCTTGACCTGCCAAGCTGACATCGACTACGTCCTTCAAAGCGCGGGCCAATTCGACCGCCGAAGCGAATCGTTCGTCAGGAGTTTTGGCCAGCAATCGATGAACAATATTCACCAACGCCTTGGGGAGGTCCGGCCGGAGTTGTTCCAAGCGTGCGGGCTCAGCTTGCAAATGCTGCATTGCTAAAGCTAAGGCGGTTTCGCCAGAGAAGGGAGGCCGCCCCGTCAGCATGTGATAAGCCGTTGCGCCTAAGGAATACAAATCGCTCCGAGAATCCACCGAGAGCCCCTGGATCTGCTCGGGACTCATGTACAGCGGCGAGCCGAGCGTCACGCCTACAGCCGTCAAATTGAGCGATTGGCCTCGAGCTCTCGCAAGACCGAAATCAGCTACCTTTACTTCTCCGTCCGGCGTTAGCAATATATTATCCGGCTTGATGTCACGATGCACCAAGCCGATCGATGCCGCTTTTTGAAGTGCGGCTGTGGTTTGCCAAAGTATGGAAACCGATTCGGCCAGCGGCAACGCACCACGGCGCTGCACGTACGAAAAAAGATTGCTACCCGGAACATATTCCTGCGCGATGTAATGGATCGATTCGAATTTGCCGACATCGTAGACTTGCACGATGTTTGGGTGGATAAGCGAAGCAACGGCCCGCGCCTCCTGCAAGAACCGTTGTTCGTGGTCGCTGGAACCCACGAAATCGGCTCGCATCACTTTCAACGCGACGTGGCGATGAAGCGATTCTTGAAAAGCCAAGTAAACCTCCGACATACCACCCACGCCCAATCGGTGCAAAATCGAAAAGCCGGCGATGCTTTGATTCGTTAAGTCGGTTGTGTCTGGATTGGGGTTCATGTTGTCTTTGCTTCGATTCGTCCCGACTCCCAACGCAAGAGAATTCGGGACTGCTCATTTGCTTGTACGGCTACCACGACTTGGCCATCAACTATAGATAGTGTATCAAATTCCCGTCCTTGGCAATCAACTCGCCACGCTTCCGCCACGTTTCGGAAGAAACTGAGCTTGGCCGAACCGGACTTACCCCGTATTTCTCGCAGCCAAATGCATGCATCCGCTTGCTGCCCAGTCCAAGCGTCGGATTCGCCATCGGGCATCCTGCTCGGCTCCATAACAGGTCTAGAATCGTCCCAGGCGATGTTCACGTTCGAAAGGCTGCTCTGTGCTAGCCATGCCCCCGCGTCCGCTTTGTCCGACACCAGTGGGGCCTCGACAAGCCAAGGCACGTCGCACTGGTCGATGGCCGTTTCGTAGGGACGGGGCCAGTCCAAGCCAATCGCTAGTCGCGATCGCGTCCGCCCGTCGCTGTCGACCGGAAGATACGAAATCAGGAAGCGTGAACCACTGCGGCGATGGGCACTCAAGCCTTGAGGGGCTATGCAAATTCGGTGATCCGCATCATCGATTTCTATCAGTTCCACCGTGCCTTGCAATGGCGACTGCAATTTTCCTTTGATGCCTTGATGCCAAGCGGAAATGCTGGCTCCCTCGTTTTGCCACGCAGTTCTCCAAACGCAGCTACAGGATTCAAGCTTTAGGTTTTCCGCCACAATCTCGATGTCAACCCACCGCGATCCCTTCCATAATGTGTATCTCGTCGTGACTTGAGCCGACGTTCCATCCAAGTTTTTTGCCGACCCCGTTACTTCGATGATACCCAACAACGGTGACGATTCAATGAGTTTTAGCCGAATATCCGTCTGGTCAATAACGTCCGCATCGTCCCATTTGCGAAGTACATCTGCCGGACCACGCACTAGCGATGTCATTCCACTCATGTGGCTACCCCGCTTGTTCGCAATATAAACCGACCTCAAATGCCCTCGTTTGGGATCGATTTGAATCTCCATGAACTCATTGGCCAACGTCCAGTCCGATTGAGCAATTCCCGATCGTGCACCCGCGACCCTTTTCCAAAACGAAGGCTTGGCCACCGATCGTGAATCCGCAGCTGGATTCGAACGACCGGATCCGTCCGCTCGAAAGCGAACAAAACCAAAGGAAGGGATATCGATCACAACTCGCGATTTGCCCGCGCTGGTTTCTGTCGCAAAGATCCTTTCGCACGAGGCTGCATCCACCGTGCCTGGAATGTCGTTCAAGAAAACGCGTTGCGGATGATTCGATGGATTGACCACCAAATAGGCTCGCTCGCTGGATGTCGAACCCGTTTGCGTCGTCGCATGCTTCGGACCTTCCAGTGTCTTTTGAATGCGAGCCATGAGACTTGTCCTACACACCGCTATGCGGTTTGCCAATCCATTCGATTCAATCGCATCATCGAACCAACCGTCAATACTGGATAGTAGTTCCGCGATCTCTAGCTGAACTGGCTCGATTGCCTGCGATTCGGTGGAGCCTTGCTTGGCTGTGGAGGACTGATTGGCAACTTGGCACCAAAGGTGGTAAAGCGACCATAATCGCTCCGCCTGACTGCGATGTTGCTCGTAACCGATCAAGCGCTTATGAAGTTTTTGCTGCTCGGCAGCCTCGGTAGGGACAGGAACTTTGAAGGTGTTGCTCGGAAAACTATCGCTGGAATAGGGCTGAGTCGTCGTCGCAAAATAATCTTCGACAGTATGGAATTTCCCAAGTGCAGGCGTACGAGCAATGAGTCGTTTTAAGTCTTCCAAAGCCACTAACCGAATACCCGGCCAATGCGCAAAAATCAGGGTGGGTATATGGTGGTAGTCCAACTGACTCGACAAGGTGACCGCCAAGTCGATGTAGCTATCCGCGCTGGCCGCATCCAAAACATGCCCGAGCACCGTATCAATTGATTTCCCCTCGCTGGAGGCTTGCCATCGGATCTTGGCTTGATCTTTCTCGGGAACCGTTCCGCCCGACCACGCGGCAAGCAGTGCACCGGTGTATCCAAATTGAGTAAGCCAGGTTGGCGACGAAGCTAAGAACCCAGGTTGGAATCGCGTAAAAACCTTCGGAGGAGCCACACCCAGGTCCACGTACGATCTCATGCCATGCCCATGCTCGCGAACGATGGAGGATGCAGACAAATAAGCGTGCGGTCGTTCTTGTTCTAAACCGCCGACCAAAGAACTTTTTTTCTCAGACAAGCGGTGGCTTAACCCAGTCCAGGCGGTGGCATTCTTTTCCTTGAGGCAACTTAACAACTTGGAGGTAGCGATGACATTGAACGGATGTTCCTCTTCCAGTTGACGCTCCAGCGATTGCCCAAGTGTGCTTGGGGCTAACAACACGACGTCGAGCAGATACGCTTGCTGGGAGCAATAGCGATCTCGCTCTTGCGAAAGCGAATCAAAGCTTGCTTGAAGCCATCGCTCGGTTTCTTCGGCATCATGCGAAAGGGACGCTCGTGCCGCCGAGAGCACTTGTTCTGTGAACATAATCCAATCGATGTTCCAGGAGTAACGAAGCTTTCTGGCAAGGATTTGGACTTGTAGCACCGCGTAACCCAGCGCGTAGAAATCATCGACCAGAAAAGGTTGGGGATGGCTTTCCGGATCTTGGCCCTCCGTCGACGGAGAAACGATGGCAACAAGAGACTCGACCAAGCTGGGACGTGACCGAAACTGCGATTCCTCGATCGGACACTGGTTCACTTGCAGTTGCTCTCGAACCGGAACTTCCAATTTGGACTTGGAAACCTCTGGACAGAGGACGAGCGAAAGGCTTAGGTCCAGGGAACTGCTGTCCGCTTTTTTCCATTCGGGGAGAGTTGCGAGTGCAACTAGAAGTCTTGGATCCCACTGAGCGGTCCAGGCGCAAAGAAAATCCGCGGCTAGCTCATGGCCCATCCGGGGTGGCAAATCCTCCAAAGCGGAACTGGGAATGACAAAGATCGATCGTTTCAGTTGGGTCATTTGCTTGAAGGATTACGAGTAGGGTTTTCCAGAACCCATACTACCACAAGCTTTGGTGTGCGGAAATTCATTTCCGACTTAAGATTTGCGTTGCAATCATCGCATATTTTGATGTCGCGCTTTTGGCGAGTATTATGGCCCAATACCGTTCAATTATTTGTTTAACAGTCAGCCGAAGGCGTACTCGCTTCCAGGAACGCACGCCTACGGCTTCCACTAACGTACGCCTACGGCTAACGGTTAAACGAAATTTTTTCGAAATTCGGCTTACTTGTCTTCCCCGATCCAAACTACGGTCGACCGATACATCAGCTCGATCTGCCGGTTGGCCGGAGCGAATGGCCCGTCCAAGTTCGGGTAGACATCCTTCGGAGACTCCTTCGACGTATCCAAGAACATCCGCCACCGAATCCCACGTGTCTGTGGAGGTATGGCGAACACCTTAGACTCAGGCGTTCCGTTGAGCATGATGAGGATATCCCGACCAAAATGGTCCGGATCATCCACTTGAGCTGGTCGCCCAAGCCAACAAATCAACGTACCGTCCGGCGCATCCCAATGAATCGGCTTGCCGGTCGATTCAAACCAACTCACGTCTGGAACCCCTCGAATGTCTTGGGGTCGCCCAGTTAGGAAGCGTTCACGCCTCAACGATGGCTGTAGCTTTCGAAACTCAATCAACGCTTGAGTGAACCGCAGGATGTCCGGATGGGCTTCCAGATTCGACCAATTGAACCAGGAGATCTCATTGTCTTGGCAGTACGCATTGTTGTTGCCTTTCTGCGTGCGACGAACTTCATCACCCATCAGGAGCATGGGAACCCCTTGGCTGAGCAACAACGACGAAAGCATGTTTTTAACTTGACGAATGCGAATGGCTTCGATGTTCTTCTTTTTGCTTGGACCCTCTACACCGTAGTTGTCACTGCAGTTGTTGTTGTCCCCGTCGCGGTTCCCCTCTCCATTTGCATCGTTGTGCTTGTCTTTGTAGCTTACCAAATCGTTCATGGTAAAGCCGTCATGGGACGTCACAAAGTTGATGCTACAGTAAGGGGCTCGGCCCGACTGCTCATACAGATCGGAGGAACCGCTCAAGCGAGTCGCCATGGCTCCGACTAGGCCAGTGTCACCGCGCCAATAGCGCCGAACGTCATCGCGGTAGCGGCCGTTCCACTCGGCCCAACGCAGATCTCCGAACGACCCGACTTGATAAGCGCCCGCAGCATCCCACGCTTCGGCGATGATTTTGGTGTCCGCCAACATCGGATCCTCTGCAATCAAATCCACCAAGGGTGGGTGAGGCATCAGGTTTCCGTAGCGATCGCGAGATAGAATACTTGCAAGATCAAATCGGAACCCATCGATATGGTAGTTATGCACCCAATGTCGCAGGCAATGGAAAATGAGCTCGCGACAAATCGGATGATTGCCATTGAAGGTGTTGCCGCAGCCGGTGTAGTTGCTGTAGTGTGCACCGCCAGAATTGAGGATGTAGTAGACTTGATTCTCAAGTCCTTTGAAGGTTAAAACGGGTCCGCGTTCATTGCCTTCACAGGTATGATTGAAAACCACGTCAAGAATGACTTCGATGCCGGCTTGATGCAAGGCCTTGACCATCTGCTTAAACTCTTGGACTTGTGCCCCAGGTTCTTTGGACGATGCATATCCTCTGTGAGGAGCAAAGAAGGCCATTGGGTCGTAACCCCAATAGTTTGGACGCTCCGGCGAATTACCGTGGACGTCCAAAATGGGGAACTCATGAACGGGCATGAGTTCCACTGCGGTGACCCCTAGACTTTTAAGGTAAGGAATCTTTTCGATCACACCAAGATAGGTACCTGGGTGCTCGACATTCGACGTCTTGCTTTGGGTAAAGCCTTTGACGTGCATTTCGTAAATGATGCTATCGCTAAGGGATCGGCGAACGTGCCTATCTCCTTCCCAATCGAATGCATCGTCGACGACGACGCATTTCGGCGGACGAATGACGCCATCGGTGGTCTGTTGACAGCAACCGGCCAGAGCTTTGGCGTATGGATCGACCAATCGTGCGTTGCTGTCAAACCATTGACCCGATTCGGGATCAAATGGTCCGTTGGCTTGCAGATGGTAGAGTTGTCCAGGTTGGAGGTGTGGTACGCAAATACTCCAAACATCGCCCCATCGATCGTTGCGTCGATCGAATTCGATAACCTCGGACGGTTCGCGGTCGTCCACATGCTTGTACAGCAGAAGCCGCATAGCAGTCGCGGACCGACTGAAGATCGTAAACTGAACGCCCCGTTCGGTAACGTTCGCTCCGTAAGGCAATCGGTAAGCAAATTGTAATTCAGGAAGCGGATGCCGCATGAGCATGTGACGGTGAGTGTCCTTTCCAGTCCAGGATGGGCGGGTTAGTTGACTAGGCAAACCAACCTTAGCACGCTGAAATTGAAAAACTGGAATGGAAGACGAAGGAAAGACCGAGAATTGTACCATAATGGGGCTAGGCTGTTGTCCTAGCTAAGGCTTGCCTTTGCCGTCAACTTGAACGACTGCGTAGATTGTGCACGTTAGGACTTAGTTCAAGCAGCCCATTCCGCAAACTCAATCTCGATCATGGACAATGAAAAGAAATTCATTGGGGTGCAGAATGGCGTTCGAGCCAATTTTAAGGCGGTTCAAGTTCCTCAAAGAATCGGCCAGATGTCAAAATCGCATGCCCCTGGCTTCAAGCTGAATGACAGTCGCTTTGACTGGAAACGCGCTAGTTCCAAAAGTCTTAAGATCCTTCCGGTTTTGCATCTTGTTTCCTTCACGCCGCTTTCGTGTATTGAATAAAGCCTACGGGTTCACCCCGTAGGATAATTACCTTTTCAATCTAGAAGCGAGCGTCAACGCCGGTCCATTGGACTAGCCAGCTGCACTCGATAACGATCCGCTGGCGTAAAGCCAGCGGTTTTTTCGAATTGACGACCCGGCAATCTGCGTCGTCAAAAAACGGAAGGAACTTTCGGTTTTTGGCACGAGCGTGCGGGCTGGAAGGCTAGGAAACGCTTGCAAATCCGGCCCTCACGCTAGCGCGTTGAGGCTCAAAATTTACAAAGTGAGTCAACGAAAAAGGGTTCGACTTTGGTCGAACCCTTTTGGTGATTGAATGATCCGATCCTGCGACTAGGAGACGGTATACGCTGTTTCCGCGTGATCGCTCAGGTCGAGCCCCATCTTCTCAGCATCCTCGGAGCAACGAAGCCCGACTGTCAGATCGATGACCTTGAGGAGGATAAAGGAGACGACTCCCGAGTAAACAAGGGTCACTACGACGGCCTTGAGTTGAAGTCCAACTTGAGCGGCATTGCCTTCCAAAAGACCTCCACCAAGATTGACCCCGAATCCTTTGACAGCGAAAATACCGGTTGCGATAGCTCCCCATATGCCTGCGATACCATGGACACCAAATACGTCTAGCGAATCGTCGTACTTGAGGGCTGGCTTTACGAAGGCAACGAATATGTAGCTAACTAACGTCGCGCCCGCTCCAATGAAGATTGCCGATTGGGGTGTGACAAAGCCCGCAGCAGGAGTTATTCCCACCAGTCCAGCCACCGCTCCGGTGATCATTCCCAACGCCGTAGGGCGACCGCTCCGTATCGTTTCAATTAGCGACCAAGTCAGTCCTGCCGTAGCCGCTGCAATTTGTGTGGTGACGAACGCGCTCACAGCTTGTGGGGACGCGCCGAATGCGCTGCCGCCGTTGAATCCAAACCATCCAAACCAAAGAATGCCCGCACCCAATATCGCAAAGGGAAGATTGTGGGGCGGATTGATTTGTCTCGGAAATCCGCGACGCGGACCAAGAACTAAGCAGCAAACCAGAGCGGCAATACCGGCGTTGATGTGCACCACAGTCCCGCCTGCAAAATCCAATGCACCCGTTGGAAGTCCAGTACCCTTTTGAAAAGCACCTAAACCGAAGATGGGGTGTTCCGGCCCATACCAAACCCAGTGTGCGACGGGCGAATAAACGAGCAGACTCCAAAGTCCGATGAAAATTGTGAATGAAATGAACTTCATCCGCTCCGCAAACGCACCGATGATCAAGGCGGGCGTGATGATTGCAAACATCATCTGAAATATCATGAACGTTTGTTCGCTGATCGTGAGTGCAGCCTCAGGTGCAGCAAACCAGGCTTCATTGGACTCAACTCCCTTGAGCATAAACATCGAGGTCGGATCCCCCATGAATCCTCCAAACAGCTCCTTGTCGCTGAAGGCCATTCCGAAGCCACAAATTGTCCAAAGAACCGTTACCAGTGCCATGCACATAAAGCACTGCATCAATATGCTGAGAACGTTCTTTCGCCCAACCAACCCACCGTAAAAAAAAGCCAGACCAGGGGTCATAAACAACACGAGAGCACTGCTGGCAAGCAACCATGCTGTATCGCCGGTATTGGACGCCCAAGGCACCACAACCGGTGCAGGCACTGCGTCACCCCCGGGTGCCGAAATGGCACCCGATGGCGGTGACTCCGGCGCCGTCGCGTCCTGGGCAATCAACCCCGTACACAGCATCGCCAATAAGAAAAACGAATAACACGCCGTTCGAATCATTTCCAACTCCGCCTCGAAGTTCTTTCTCTCAAACTTTTTCAGTTGATGTTTGTGAATCGCGGTGCGGAGAGATTGCGCACCGTGATTCACAAACCGTCCGCTAGCAAATACGAGGCCAAGCAACGGCTCAGAAGGCCATCCGTTTTCGCAAACGACCAATTGTCCAACGTATCGCAAAATATTTGCGAAACAAAAAACATTTTTATCTACGCCCCAAACATCGAGAGATCCCCGAGATGCTACAACTGCTTTAAAGGTGCGCAAAGATGGATTTGACGCACATGTTTTAGGCGAACAGGCTTTCAAGGTTGAAACAAGGAGCGTTACAGCTTTCTTGTGCGCACTTATCCATCACAATAATTTGATCTAATCCATCTCGCAGGAAGATCCGTCCAAAACGTAAAAGAGCAGCACTCCTCGGTTGGACGGGGGCTCGTCCAGCTCCCGGCGATCAGCGAAGAGTTTCAAAAAAACAACGTTTTTTCCGATTGTTTGGCAGCAGATTAGGTTGCCTGCATTGATTTTCTAGGGCCGGTTTGAATAAACTAATTCGAAGTGCTGCGAAACGCATCGCAGCGACTATTTCAGTATCGGTGTTGCCCTGTTCTTGGCTGAGCGGCAAAAACTGGTCTGGCCCTTATCGAAAGGAGGTGACTTAGTGAAATCATTCTTTACTGGCCAAAGGGGTGAGGCTTCCTAAGCATGCCGGCGGGCTGCTTTGGAATAGCAGCCTCTATCCCACTCGCTTCAAACCGTAGGAAATCCTCGGAGCTTGGCGAGCAGTAGTTCGTTCCAGCCTGGGCTTGCAGGATGTCTGCAAGTCCAGGTTCTTTTTTGCGCCAATGTATCCGTAGGATAATGTGTGGCACGCCCAAAGCGATTGGCGTGGGCGTGGGAAGTGTGGCAAATGACCCCAGCGATTCACCACGCCCTTCGTACCTCAGGGATGTGCCACCCGTGGCACCGCCTAGGAGCGCTCAATTGAGATGCACTATTCCCGATAAAGCCCGCGCTCACGAATAAACATTTCTACGGACAACGGCACTTGGTAGCGAATGCTCTTTCCTCGACGGCACCGCTCTCGCAAATCCTTCGAACTGATCTCGATTTGTGGTCCTGAGACCTTTGACTTGAGTATCTCAATCATCTTGGCCGGATCGACATAGGGCCTTAATACGTTCCATGGCGGCTCTCCAACGCCTCCTCTAGAAATGACACTCGGTGTGACCCGTTGGAAAAGCTCGACGGGTTCTCGCCATTTGCCAATGTCCGCCAGTGCATCGGCACCCATCAACAAAAACAATTCCGAGCCTGGGAATTCGGCCGATAGCGATCGAACCGAATCGACTGTGTAGCTCACTCCGCCGCGATCGACTTCGCGAGTGTCGATTTCGAATTTAGGATTTCCACCGATGGCAAGCCTAACCATCTCGACTCGGTCTTGGTTGCTGGCGGGTTGCTTGTCTGTTTTGAATGGTGATACGTTCGCAACTAAAAAGCGAACTTGATCTAGCTGAAGCGATTCACAACAGAGCTCTGCCAAAAGCAAATGCCCGATGTGAATCGGATCAAACGAGCCACCAAAAATACCGATTCGAGTTCCCATAGTTCCATTACCGCATCTTGCTATCGCGCATCCATTTGTCCGTCGCCATTTTGAAAATGGACTGGCTCGGCTTAATAAAGACGACCTCCGCGTTTCCGCTGGAGTATCCAGACCAAGCTCGCTGTTCATTCAATTCGATCCGCACTTGGTGCAACATTGGACTCAGTTCACCAACTTGCCTCCGTTGCTTGTTGTCATGCCTGACGCTGCTGTCGTGGCCGAGGCTGTTGTCGTGGCCGACGCTGCTCGTGTCGGCTCGGATGCTAGCAGTTGCTATGTCAACAACTCGGCCGGTGTAGATCGTCTTAGGCTCCTGAGCAACACAAACGCGAACTTCCGTACCCATACGGATTTCAGCGATTTGCTGGTCGGTGAGTGTGCATTCTACTTTTGCGACCGGATCCTGCACGATCCAGCCGATCAGCGTCCCGCGATCGACCTGCCTGCCTATGGAAGACTGCGATATCCAATCAGATGAAATCGAACCCAGGCTTGCAGTTCCCAATCCAATCGCAACATCCGAAGGATTCTCTGGCGATTCTGCTGGTTTCGCTTTCGCAGGCTCAAACCAGCCTGAAATAGGTGCCGAAACAATAAGCTGCGATAACTCCTCCTGCCTTTGTTCCAATTGCGCCGAGCCAATCGCCCTTTGAGATTCAAGCATCGGTACCTTAGACACACTTCGAACATCGAAGAAAGCAGCGCGATTCTGTGTCTCGAGCTCACCGTCAATTCGCGTCAGTCGCGACTGCAAGTCGAATACATTTTTTTGAAGGGCTGGGTTCGTAAGGACTAATATCATTCCTTGACTCTCAATTCTCATCCCCTGCGCGGCATTCCAGGCTCGATCGATGCGACCCGATAAAGTGGTGTACACCGGTTGGCGGTGCCCCATTGAAAACGTACCATTCGAATAAGCCCTGCTGGGCAGTGGCATATTTACAGCCCACGCGATCAGGAGCGACACCGCGGTCCATCCTAGCCATGCGGTTCGCCGACGCGATTTGCGATCCCCATCGCTTGACCCCAGTGTCAGCGTCCAAGCACCCATCATGGTGATCGCCCAGCCGCATCCATAAAGCACAATCAGCCCCAATCCTACGCCTGCCAAATGCCAGTGGCTCGCCACGTAATACACCATCGTAACCAAGCCAGTAACCAAGAGGACTCGATTCAGAGTCGACGCTAGGAAGTAGATGGAGAGAAACAGTGACAACCCCATCGGCCCACGCCTAGCCCGCCCGTCCAGCATTGCATCCATGGTTTCAAACGATCGCTCTCGCAACTTTTGCAAATTCAGCCAGTCGCAAAGCACAAAGTATCCGTCGTACTTCATCAGTGGATTTGCGTTGAACAGCAACGTGGTAACGGTGCAAACAAGCAGCGTCTGCAACGCCACGTCGTGTGCCCAGCCAGGGTGCGTAGCCAACCAAATTAGGGCCGCAAAAAAAGCCAGTACGCACTCGGTATAGATTCCCGCCAGAGCGATCGCCATGCGTTGTGTTCTACTGCCTACCTTCCAAGCATCTGTAATATCGACATAGGGGCAGAGCATCCCAAAACTGACGATCAAACCCGCGTCTTTGCACGATGCACCTGCTCGTTTGCAAACCACCGCATGGCCAAACTCATGTAGGAATCGCGTCAGAACAAAAATCACTCCATAGCCTACTAGGAATGCTGGAGAGCGCAGCGACTGAAGATCTGGCAATTCCGAAAAGAAAACATCGAATCGCAATCCAATGAGCACCATCGCGATCCCGAGCAGCCCTAGCCAAAAACAAGCGGCAGCCCCCGAGTAGAGCCACCCCAACCTGGATGCCACTTTTCCCACAGGTCCGTCAGGTGATCCGAGCGAGACCTGCATTTGTGTCAGTTTGCCAATCGTCGACCCTAGCCAACGAATCATCCCCAAAAACCAATTCACTTCACGCAGTCGCATCTGCTCAGCAATGATGGACCGTGAATGCGGCCAAATTTCGAACGGATGGGTTAGGGTGTTCTGTTTCGTTGTGACCGGGCGAAGCATCCCGCACTCATTGCACCTGGCGATCAAGGATCGAACTTGTTGCAGATCGATGGTTTGTGGCGAGAACTCGGCATCGAAATTATCCCGCACCGATTCGTAAGTGGAGTCGCTGCCCAGGCAATGAAGCAATCGGTGCTCTTGGTCGCCGCAACGAAAGATGCGGCGGGTCAAGGGATCGGTAGCAATCCATGTGGGATGCATCGAATGGCTGTCGACATGCGAAAGCCAAGCGACGTCGCGGCGAAGCCGATAGCCTATCGGAGTCTGGGTTGGGTTCATAGGTTCGCGAACCGTTGGGTTCATTGGGGCTTCTGCAACTGCATCGTAACGAACATGCCCGGTAGCAGCAGCCAATGGTTGGCTGTTTTCTGATTCTGAATCGTTGCATGAACTCGGACTTGGCCTGTGGAGGTTACGTCAGGGTCGTAAGATGCAATTCGACCGGAGAAGAGCGATTCTGTCGTCCCTCGTTTCGCAATCACTTGGACAGGCTTTCCAATCAAGCCGGAGGGGTCGACCTGGTCCATACTCACGAAGCAATCGATTCGGACTTCGTCCAATCGTATGATTTTGACGATCGTAGTGCCAGCTTGAACCCACTCACCCGCGCGATGATCTACGCGAGTGACGGTGCCAGCAATTGGGGATCGAAGGAAAAAGCGATTTACTTTGAGCTGACTAAGCGTGAACGCGGATTGTGCGATTTTCGATTTCACCACTCGATCTTCTTTGGCTGCCTTGCTACGTACCAGCCGAACTTTCGCCTGATCCGCAGCAAGCTGTCGCTGCCGAAACTCAGCGGGGCTTGCAGTTCCCTTGTTTGCCATCTCTTCATAAATGTCCATCTGCAATTTGGTTTCTTCGACAAACGCTTCTGCAAGGCGAATTTCGCTTTCGTCCTTTGCTTCCGAAGCAGCCAACTGGGCTTGAAGGCCAGCCGCGTCCCTTTCGAGTTCCGCTGCTTTCCCTTCAAGACTCGCAATCACTTGATCGGCGATAACGGAATCGTTTTCCCGCACTTCCAGTCTGGAGAGCGCCCCCGTTTCCTGGGAAGGCAGTTCGACACTCTCCACCGCGAACACCAAGCATTTGTCGAAGAGTAGCCAGCCACTCGCCGCTGCTCCTGCGTTATTCGGTTCGCTGCCTAGGTTAGGAAGATTTCCTTTCGAGACGGGAATCCCGCTGGGGCGGCCGGTGGAAAATTCCTTAGCGCGGTCTTGAGCCATAACGGTGCCATTGGCCGTGATGGCCGCCATTTCGACCAGTGCGACCAGGGCAACCATGGCGGTTCGAAGGAACGTTTGTATTCGTTTGTTCATGTGTGTTCCATTGAGCTAAATCCAAAGTTGGACTCGCGACCAGACCTTGTTAGCAAAGTCCTTTCCGAGAGCCCATATAAGTGGTCCTCGCCCGATCGGAATGCTGATCCGGGCCGTTGCACCCGCTACCGCAATTTGAGCTGGCAAGGATGCTGCATCGAGCTCAAAACGCATGCGTAGCACAGCGGAGTTGGGACCGGTGAATGCCTCGGTTGGTTGGCTGCTATCAATACGAGGCTGCGATCCGCGGAGCAAGTGAACGGGAAGCTGAATTTGCGGCATACTCGTCATCGTGGCAACCGGAGGATTCTGGTCGTCCTCAATTGCAAGTCGAAATTCCTGTGCGTCACGCTCTGGCAGGGCCGCTTCCAAGATCCATGGCGATTCGGATTCGTGAAGAGACAAAAGCCATTGACCCGTTCGCAATGGTCTGTCTCTTAAACTGTCTTGAACATTCCATGTGGATACGACACCGTCGACGCTAGCAACGACTAAGAGCGAATCCATTTGTTTCTGAAGCAGAGCTAGTTGATTCCTTTCGATAGTCCGGTTGCTTTCAATCGACTTGCGTTCCCCTTCTAGCTCGATTCGTTGCAATGAGCTCAATGTCGTTTCTCGCAAAAGCATGGCTCCGATGTCAGCCAACCGTTGCCTATTTCGACTTTGCTGAGCAACGGCTTGTTCGTATTCCAAAGACAAGCTCAGCGACTTAAGTCGAATAAGCGGATCCCCTTGCTTCACGGACTGGCCATGCTCCACCAAAACAGCGTCAACCGTTGCATCCATCGGAGAATAAACATGCTGCTGGACCAGAGGGACCAGGATAGCTGTGGCGTGCAATCGAATCGGCACTGGCAATGCAAACACGAGCGATACCAGAAGCATGGCAACAACCCATTTGGCGGTCCGCGGCCATGAGGCTGGGTTTGCAATAGCAAATGGGTTTCGCTTCGTTGAATGGCTTGCGAGCAGTGCACTCTTCCACCAGGTAATTTGAAGTGCGCTTAGACCAAGCTTTGAGATCAAGGCGATTTGCTCAGGGCATCGCGTTGGCGGTTTATCCATGCCGGACCAAGTAAGCAGGACGGCCACATCTAGTTTTTGTTTGGACTGCCGCGTGGCGCCCGCCTCTGCCTCCAGTGGCTTGATCCATTGCAATTCGGAGATGGCAAAGGTGTTGAACAAGCTGGTCAAGTCGGGATCCCGATCATCCACTCTACCAGGCAATTGGCTTGAGCTCAGAGAACCACCGCGTCGAAACATCGCATGGAGGCCAAAGGATGCCCGCTCGATTTGCCCGATCCCGTCCGCTCTTCGATCGATTTCAACGAGTCCCGCAGCCCCAACCACACGCCATCTCCCGAAGTAAGACTCTCTTCGCAGAAGGAATGCGTGTTCGGCGTGGGCATGTTCTCGAATGGTTTTCATAAGCTTGGCCACACCTAGCTTCGGGGCTAGGCCACAAGCCAACTCCCGCATGGTACGCTCAGCCAGTGTTAGGTACTCGCGGTCGCGTTCAAATACCCGCAACCGGTGGGAACGAAAGTAGTCGCTCATCAAATCCGCCATCTGTGCCACAAATCGCAGATAGCCACGTTGGCTCGATGGCCCGCCGCTAGGCGACTGAACGATTTGCAACCAATAGCTGCCTTGATCCTTGGGGATCGGTAACGGAGCGTAGATGAGCAGCTCCGCAGTTGGATTGGCAGGCCGATCGCAATTGAGCAACGCATCGGAGGGTGGAATGAGTATCGGCTGACGCTCGCGTGCGACCGCATTCAATACCAACAAGTGTGAGGCGGATGGTTGTGTCCCAATTTGCTTATCGAGTCCTCCGTCAGTGGATGGCGTGGCTTGGATCGCGGCGTTCAACTGGGACTCGATAAAGTCCAACTGTTCAAAGGGCGTAGCTCTGGATTGCTGGTCCGGGTTATCCGTTGTGACTTCGTCGACCAAAATAGATGGAAGATGAAATTCCCCAAGCAATTGCCAAGCGGAATCTGAGTACTGCTGCCAAAGGCCGGCTCCCAAGGCGCCCATCGCACTGGCAATTTTCGGTAACACAGCTTGTACAAAATCCTGAGGCGAGATCGGAGTGTGCGCTAAGGACGCGATGTTCTCAACGACGGCTCGAATTTGGTCTTTCGTCTGTTGTACAAAAGCGCTGTCGAGCGCCAGCGGGCTTCGCCGGTCCACCAGCGTATCTCCCGCCGCATTGCAATCCATGCCAGCAGGATTGCCCGTTCCGAAGAGAGAAGCAGTCGAAAAATGATTGCGCAAATTCCCAAGCTCAATCGCCATAGGCTCAAGAGGCACGGAGTTGTCGTTGCGATTATCGGAAGGTTTGGCCATACCGTGTTGGCTTATCAAAATCGGCAACCAAATACAAGCCGAATGATCTCGCAGGATTGATAGCAAACCGTTAGCTTTTTCATTTTTCTGTCAATGAAATTCCTGTCATCAACCGCTTTGGAACACTCGCTCAATTATTGTCGTAGCAAAACTCGCCAAGAGTTTCAACGCCCGCGGGGTGGCCGGATGAGGCCAAATCGGCCGCGGCATTCTAGACGACACATCGTGGCGGTCATCGACCAGGAATCCCTGTCCGAATTCCAGGACTGGGGAAAGAAATAGCACCAAAACCGACAGAAACGAATTCGCCTTGCGCATGACTTGCTCCTTTGTCTAAAATGCTTGGACACCGCGCTTTGAACCGCTGGTCCTTCGACGATGGAGCGCGACAATCAGTTCCGAATTCCCAAAGCAGCATCGACAGCTAATTTATCCACACGATGGCCGCGAAACGAGTTTGACGGACGCAGAGGTGACTAAAGCACGTGTCGACCGTGAGACGGTTTTCTAAGAGTGTCGCTGTACGTCGGCTCGCAAAATAGCTTCGGAAGTGACGCCGACAGGTTCGATTTGCGTGTTCACACTCGGTCAACAATCTCCAAACCGCCACCTGTGGATACGAGATCTGAAATAATATCCTCATTGCCTGCGATAAACCAATCTCGGCCCAAATCGCCCGCCAATACGTCCACTGAGGAAGGATCCGGCAACAGCCCGCTGCCCGCCAAAATGTAGTTTCCGTTCAGGCGTGGACCAACATTGATGCTCCCTTTGAGATTCCCTACCCGTGTCGCATAAGCGCGAGACGAATTCCATTCCGCAAGGATGGCCAGCAAGGCATCGGCATTTGAGTCATAGATGGTGCCGCCAGCGATTAGAATGTCGTCGCCTCCACCTCCATTGAGTCTGTCGGCTCCCATGCCGCCAACAAGAATGTCGCGCGCACTACCGCCCGTCAATGTGTCTATTCCTGCGTTGCCGATTAGAATGCTTGACCGTGTTGCATTTCCAATAAGCGTGTCATCGCCGTTACCGCCAATAACGATCGAGAAATTCGTCACTGCCGAGCCGACCTGGCTGGCAGAATTGTTTGCCAAGTTGACACTGACTCCTGTCAACCAGTTTGCATAGCTGAGAGTATTGTTATTCCCGATGCCCCCGTTGAGGTTGCCGGTGATCGATCCCAATGGTCCAATTTCGAACCAATCCGGAGCACTACTACCTGTCAAGTTTTCGATATCGCCAAAAGCCAGCCCGTTGAGCGAGCCTGAACCCGTACCGGTCACATTCCATATGTTGGATTGTGTCGCTCCAACAAGAGTATCCGACCCCGCTCCACCTTGGATTGCGCCGGTCAGGTCCGCACTTGCTCCCATCTTAATGACATCGTTGCCAGTCCCGCCTTGGATGGATTCAAAGCCTGAGAAATCGATGGTACCCACCGATCCAGCGTTGCTGCCTGCGATCGTCCAAGTCGTGTTAGTATCTGGTCCTTTCAGAATATCGTTCGATGAGGCTGAACCGAAGAAAGATCCGATGGACGTGAACGATCCAACACTTCCTAGCACCGATTTGGCTTGCAAGTCAACAACCACAGGGCCGCTCAACGCAACCAGACTCATGACATCACTCCCGCCGCCTCCATTGAGAACGCCGGTCACTTGACTATTGGGTGCAAAAGCAAAAGTATCTACTGCGGTGCTACCAGTCAGGTTGCTGATGTTTTGGAATGCCCAAGTATTCAGCATCCCACTGCTGTTTCCACTGATCGTCCATTGGTTATTCATGGGCGCGCCGACCAGAGTATTCGTTCCTAAACCGCCATCGATGTTCCCATCAATGGCTCCTGCGCTGGAAAAAGTGAACGTATCGTTGAGCGTGCTTCCACGAAGATTACCAACTCCAACTAACTGGACACCAGCCACAGACACTTGGTTTGCGCCGGTGATCGACCAGGAACTGTTCGCACTGGGGCCAACCAAAGTATTTAAAACGCGAGATGGCATCAGAATAGTTTGTATGCTCGCGAACGTTGCCAGCAACCCAGAAACTGTCTTTAGGCCCAAGTCAATTGTTCGTGGTCCAGTGAGCGCGGTCAGGTCCATAGTATCCGACCCACCACCGCCATTAATAATTCCTGCCAAATCGCCATTAGCCTTGATAACAAATTGATCGTTGCCTGCGCCGCCGGTCAGTTTTTCGATCCCATCAAAGGGAATGGTATTTAGGGTGCCACTTCCGAGATCATTGATTACCCAATTACTGGCCGCAGCCGCACCGATGAGGGTATCAACGCCCGTTCCTCCATGAACCACGGCGACTCGGCCTGTGCCGCTGCTAAAGTTGAACGTATCGGAAATGGAGCCGCCTGCGATAGTTTCAAAGCCAGAAAAAGTAATCGCGCCAACGGAACCCGAGTTCATCCCGTTGATGGCCCAGTTGTTAGTGGCGTTGGCGCCTTGCAGCGTATCTTCGCCGTTACTCCCTCCGACCAGTTGTTCGATACTTGAAAAAGTACCGACACCGGTCGCGGAGCGTACCGTTCGCAGATCAACCGTTACAGGTTTTGATACTGCGGAGTAATCGAGCGAGTCCGTTCCGACACCACCGTTGATCGAGCCAATCGAGCCATCGGATTGCAGCAGAAAATTGTCATTCGCACTTCCGCCTACCAGTGATTCGAATCCGTTGAAAGTGATAAGACCGTTGAGATCACCGGCATTCGTATCGTTGATGGTCCAAGTATTGTTTATGGCAGTGGCTGTGAGCGTATCATTGCTAGCTTGGCTACCAATTAGAATTTGCAGATTTGCAATACCGCCGCTGGCACCACTGGCTGTCTGGTTGAGCAGATTTACATTGGCTGTCGATGGTCTCTGACTGTAATCCAACGTATTGATTCCCAGTCCGCCGTCGATCTTGCCGCCAAGGCTGCCGGTATCGACATACTGAAACTCATCATCGTCATTTCCACCGGTAAGGTTCTCAACGCGAATGAAAGCGTAACCATTGAGCGTACCGGTGTTGGCAGCGGTAATTGTCCAGATATTGGCAGCATCCGGAGCAACAATCGTGTCTGCGCCTGCGCCACCATCAATCCAGGGTGTACCGCTCAAGATCATGAATTTGTCATCGCCTCCGCGCCCGTTGATATCCCATTCCTCAGCATCTTCTCCCTGCAACAACATGCCATTAAGGACAACAGAGTTCTCGGTCACAGTGAACTGGTCTGCGGTAGTCAAACCATTAACAACGACCACATCATATCCAGTGCCACCATAGAAACGTAAACCATCGGAATACACGCCCTTGTCGAACGTGCCTAAATTGATTGCGTTGACCGCAAACTTGGCAGTGGTATTCGTAAGTTGCGTTAGAGTGAAAATATCGTCAGACAACGAAATTCCTCCAACGGCGAAAACCGTTCCCTGTGGTTCGCTCTCCAGGATGGTAACGTCGCGAGTAACGGGGAGGCTGTTTCTCGCACTTGTGTCGAATGCGGTTACCGAGATGGTGAAAATGCCTGCTGTTGGAAACTCATGTTGAATAGGTGTCGCAGCTGCAACTGCCGGATACGACTGCAGCGGCGATCCATCACCCCAATCCACCGCGTATGCAATGATATCCGCGGGAGCGGAGAGCAATGGATCATACGCCGTTAGAGCAAATGTACGCATTTGCCCACTGACACCCTGAAAGCCATCAAGCGCCCCAGAAATTGAGACTTCAATTTGACTCGTCTGACTTGGATCGCTTTCAAAGGCACCAATATCGACAGTATCGTTGATCACTCGATCATAACTAGCGCCGCGTTGATCATAATTCAGCGGACCACCAAAGACACTCGGCGAAATGCTCAGTAGTGAGTTGTCACCCGCATTAATTGCAGGACTGCCGGGCAACAGCGGCTGAGTCAATGTGGCGCTTCCATAGTAGCCCAGTGGCGCAAGTAGTGGGTCAATTGGATTCTCTGCGGTACCTATCAGGTTATTTAAAAGTCCTGTGACTTCGGAATCAGTACTATCACCAACCAAGTCATGGCCGCTGCTAAATACCATCCCATAGATATCAGGGCCCGATTGCGCCGTGTTCTTGGCGACAATTGTATTGTTCAAGCTGAATCGGTTAAGACTATAAACTCCGCCGCCGATCGCAGCGCCATTGCCGGCCAGAGTGACGTTGATCAAACGAGTGATGCTGAAGTTAACTCCTCGAGAATCAATGCCGCCCCCAGTGTTCGCTGTATTGCCGCTAAACGTGCTATTTGCAATGATGATCGATGTGCCGAAACCTGCAATCCCTCCACCTTGTCCGCTGGCAGAATTGTTCACAAAACTGGAGCCATTAACAAACACAACTGAAGCTGCGTACAACCCGCCACCCGCCTCTGCCGAGTTACTCGAGAAATTGCTGTTTATAATAGTAAGCCGGCTACCGGGCGCATTGTAAACCGCTCCGCCACTGGTAGCCCTGTTGTCTCTGAATGTGCTGTTGGAGACTGAAATTGTACCGAGTTTGCTGTATATTGCACCGCCGTAGTCCGCGGTGTTCCCGTTGAACAAACAGTCTACGATGTTGAGCGCGCCGCCTTCCTGATAAAGACCGCCTCCATGTTGAAGGCCACCCGCAAAGCTATCGACAATACTGACACCAGAGATAGTTGATGGTACTCCTTTATAGGATCGAGTAGAACCTCGAATTGTGAACACTCGACTTGCGTGATTGCCACTCAAGCTCAATTGGTCGACTCCGGGTCCGCTGATGTTCACATCTTGGAATACACCGAGTGCCCCTGAAGACAGAATGATCGATGAATACGCGGGCAGCGCAAATTCAATTCGATTGCCGCCTCCGAGCAGATTATTAGCCTCAACATAGTCGCGTAGTGAGCCGGGACCGCTATCGTTGGTATTGCTGACGATGAACGTGACTCTGGCTGGCGCGAGCTGTGATTGGAAAGCGCCAATGTCAACCGTACCATTATAGAATCGTGGATTGCCACGCTGATCCGTTGTTAGAACAGTCTGTTGAAGAGGGTTTACCGCCAGTCCTTTGTTTCCACCGGCGACTGCAGGGCTGCCAGGCAGAAGTGGAATCGTCGGTGTCGAACCACCGTTGTCTCCCAGTTGACCAAGCCCCGGATCAGACACTCCCGTTTGATTACCTCGTAATGGGTCGATACTACGATCCACAATACCACCGGAGCCGCCTTCACCAATCAGGTTGTAGGCGCTAGCAATGTCCAGTGTGCCAAAGATATCGTCCGCGACTCCCCCACCTTTAACATTTTTTGCAACTAGGGTGTTTTGGAGAACGAGTAGTAATTTAGAGGTTGGGGCAATAAAGATTCCCCCGCCTTGGCCCCCGTTGTATGAAGTATCGCATTGATTAGCCGCAATGGTGACGTTGGTGAGTGTCGATCGACCAATAGAAAACCCAAGGGGATTCGTGTGAAAGTCGCCCCAAATTGCACCACCTGAGAACGCCGCGGAATTGCCGGCCAAGGTGCTGTTGGTCATTGTTAGATAATCTCCTGTAGCCCAGATACCTCCACCATCGCCAGCGGAGTTACCTGAGATTGTGCTCCCGTCTACAATCAACCGGCCTTCCGCTGAAATTCCTCCTCCATGGTTGATTGCAGTATTGCTGAAAATGTTACTTCCGCTCAACGATGCGCCACCATAGATCGCACCGCCGTTGAAGGCAGAATTGTGCGAAAGCGTACTGCCGGTCACTGATGCGGGACCATAGATGGCACCGCCGTTGACATTCGCAGTGTTCCAGTTGATTGCACAATTGCTCAACGTTAGAGCGCCACCGTTAATTGAGATTCCACCCCCAGACTCGCTGGCTGAGTTACCAACAACGGTGCAATTCGTCAGTGCCATTGTCAAACGTGCCCCCGCAAAAATAGCTCCCCCATTTTTGGCTGAGTTCGTTGAGAATGTGCTGTTTGCGATCGTTGCTTCCGTACCAAAGACCGCGATACCCCCGCCCGAAGAACCGGCTGAGTTGTTGGAAAAAACGCAATCGATAACCATCAAAGTGCTTAAATAACTCTGATTGAAATTAACAATCGAAGCTACGAAAATGGCTCCCCCTTCTCTCGCCGTGTTGTTCGAGAAACGACTTCTACTGATTGTGGTGATTACTAGCGGTGCTTCAATGCCCACTCCAAACGAGTAAATTGCGCCACCAACACCACCGGTATTGTTCGAGAAATCGCAATTCTCGACGGTCAAAGAAAGCGTATTATAGATTGCACCCCCTGGCCCATCCGCAGGCACGTTGTTATTTGTAAAAACGCATTGACTGAGCCGAAGTGTTCCAAAATTGAGTATTCCTCCACCTCCATTATAGTAGGGATAAAAGTTGGACGCTGAAATGCCGTCCCGAATGGTGATGCCGGAGATCGACGCGACCGCTGCGGTGCCGATCTGGAAAACCCGACTGCTTTGATTGCCACTCACGGCCAATTGGTTTGCACCAGGGCCGTTGATGGTTAGCGGGTTGGTGATGGTCAGTTGGCCAGTTGTCAACACAATCGTTTGCGGCGTGGCAAATACGCTGGCGTCGAAATTAATCTCGTCGGCATCTGTCATCGTGTTTGCGAATACGATTGCCTCGCGAAGCGATCCCGGCCCGTCGTCGCTGGCACTCGTTACCATCAGCGCAGCCAGAACTCGTCTGTCTTCTAGCAGCTCCAGGCGAAGACACTTTCTTGTCATTCGCAAGCCCCTTTGCTTCAGCGACCGCGTGAGTCTTCGTCTTGACTTCCCGATAGTTGCGTGCGATCGAAGCCAATTGAAGAGCGACATGATGTAAGGTTCCTTGGGATAATGGGGACAACGGTTACGGGAAGGGGAAATCGTTCGACCTGTACGTCTAAAGATAACAGTAAGCCAAAACCTAGTTCTGCCGGGTGGCACGGGTGGCACGGGTGGCACGCCCAGAGCGATAGCGATGGGCTTGGATCTAAAGTCCAATGCAATTGACACTTCACACGCCCTTCGTACCTCAGAGCGTGCCACCCAATTTACAAGTAGATTTTAAACTGCCCCCAGGTCTGTCAGAAAGTCAGCCGACCAAATACCACTTCAAGGCCAAGTCCGCCAGCAAGCCACGGTCCAAATCAAGCTCATGTGACAGGCCCGAACGGGGAATTCTCACGTGCGTGATTTTACTGGCGATGGCATAATCGACGATCCGCAGTGGGTGCAGATCCGCGACGCGACCGGAGTATTGTAGCTGCCGTGCGTCCGTTTTAATTTGTAGACTGTCCGCGCTGAGGAACGGCCGTCGCGTGAATCCCTCAGTTAGGACCGGCTGGGCCGAGGGAGTTGTTCCGCTCGCAAAAATGGCTGCTGGAGAAAGCGAGGCTGTGGGAGGCGGTGGATCTGCGATGCCCTGAGGATTCGTGTTGCCTGCGGCCAAAACGAAGGTCGCTGCAGCGGCTTGGCTGCCCGAGGTGCGCGACGCGGCGGCCGTGTACTGGTACACTTTATCGGTCCCGCTGTCGACGATCCAGACATTGCTGACGTTGGCGGGGTCGATCGTGATGCCCGTGGGCGTGGCGTTAGCGGCGTCAATCGTCCAGCTTCCCAACAAGCTGCCGGCCACCGCGTATTTGAAAACCTTGTTGGTGGCCGCATCGTTAGTGACCCACAACGAAGCGCCATCGGTTACGATGTCCGTGGGACTGGTGTTGCCGCTATTCAGACTGAAGCTGCTGACCGCGCTCTGGCTGCCGGAAAGGCGAGTGGCGGCGCCAGCGTACTTGAACACCTTGTCGCTTTTGCTATCGACGATCCAGACATCATTGCCATTGGTGGCGATGCCCTGTGGCGTGGCGTTGGCAGCCAGCGTGCCAGCCGTCCACGAGCCGAGCAGGCCGCCGCTGGTATTGTAGACGTAGATAGTCTTGTTTTCGTCCACCACCCAAATTCTCGTCCCGACCGCGTTGCTCGCCACGCCGCGGGGCGCGGTATTGCCAGTGTTCAGCGAGTAGTTCTCCAGAGCCGTACCCGTCGTGCCATATTCGTACGTTCGATCTGGGCTACCGTCGTTGACCACGTAGAACTTGGTCGGGGGTGTGTCATCGTCGAGGATCGTCCCTACTCCCTGACCATTGGAAAGTCCTGTGCTCGGCGAGGGGTTTGAGAGGTTCATGTAGAAGACTTCGTCGGGCTCGATCACGGTATCGCCATTGACCGTGACGGAGATCGTCAGGCTCGTCACGCCCGGAGCAAACGTGAGCGTCCCGCTGGTCGCGATGTAATCGCTCCCCGCCGTCGCAGAGCCGTTGGCCGTGGCGTAATCGACCGCCACCATCTGGGCCGAGGCCGCGGAGAGGGTCACGCTGAAGGAGGCCGTCCGCGTACCTGTGTTGCCCTCCATAACTGCAACATTGCCGATCGAGAGGGTGAGACCGCTCAGGTCGATCCTGGTGATAAAGGCGTCGGACAAACCGCCGCTCGCGCTCTGCACGGCGCCGGCAGTTGTGGGAAAGTTGGCCGAAGCGGTCTCCCCCACCAAGTAGGCGTTGCCGACTGTATCCACGGCGATGGCCGTGCCATAATCGTCGCCGCTGCCGCCGAGGTAGGTCGAGTAGACGAGTGCCGAGGCAGCGCCATTGACTTGGGTGACGAAGGCGTCATAACCGCCGCCCTTCGTCTGCTGCAAGGCGTTGGCGGTCGTCGGGAAGTTTGCCGAGCTGGTAGTTCCGATCACGTAACCATTGCCCGCCCCATCGAAGGCGATGCCCAGGCCTTCGTCGTAGTCGCTGCCGCCGAGAAAGGTCGAGTAAGCCAGCGCGGAACCGGAGCCGTTCAGCTTTGTCACGAAGGCGTCCGCTCCTTGCAGCACGCTGGATTTGGTTGGCTGCAGGGCGTTGGCGGTCGTCGGGAAGTTCGTCGAACCGGTGCGGCCTGTCACATAGGCATTGCCGACGGCGTCCAGGGCGATGCCCCTTCCAATATCATCACTACTGCCGCCCAGATAGGTGGAGTACGCCAGCGCCGAGCCTGCGGCATTCAGCTTCGTCACGAAAGCGTCGATCAAGCCGCCTCGAGCCGGTTGCAAGGCGCCGGGAGTCGTCGGGAAGTCGAAGGAATCTGTCAAGCCCGTCACGTAGGCGTTGCCGGCGGTGTCCACTGCGATGCCATTACCATAGTCGAATCCGTTGCCGCCGAGGTAGGTGGAGTAAACCAGGGAGGCCGTCCCCGCTTTGGACGGGTCGAACTTGGTTACGAAGGCGTGATCATAGCCAGGCGAAAAAGGGGTGGGGCTGGTCGCCTGAAAGGCGCCTGGGGTCGTGACGAAGTCGGTCTCTGAGGTTTTACCAGTCACGTAAGCATTGCCAGCGCCATCCACGGCGATGCTGTTGCCCCCGGCATTGCCGGTGATACTGCCCAGCAAGCTGGAGTAGAGCAGGGCCGAACCGGTGGGATTCAATTTCGCCATGAACGCAAGGGGAAAGTTGTAGGGGTTAGCAGAACCCTGGAATGCGTTGGCGGTCGTCGGGAAATCTCCCGAAGCGGTATATCCCGTTACATAGGCGTCGCCGCTGGCGTCCACTGCGATGCCGTAACCAGACTCATCCGACGTCCCGCCCAGGTAGGTGGAATAGACCAGAGCGGTGCCAGCCTCGTTGAGCTTCGCCACGAAGGCATCGCTTGCGCCACCGAACGTGCCTCGCAACGTCCCGATCGTCGTCGGGAAGTTTGCGGAATAGGTATTCCCTGTGATATACGCGTTCCCAGCGGCGTCCACGGCGATCGCCTGGCCACTGTCATTGCTGCTGCCGCCCAGGTAGGTCGAGTAGCTCAGCACCGGGTCGATAATGAGCGGCCGATTGGTGTCGTATGTCCCGATCCGAAAACCGACGCCGTTGTCGCCCGTAAGCACGAAAGCGCCCGCCACCGACTGACGCTGGCCGCCGAGTTCCTGATAGATCACCGGCGCATGCTGCACCAGATCTCCACCCGACGTATGAAGCACCAGGTTGCCCTGGGCATCGAGCATGATGCTCTGGGCTCCCTCGATCGACAGCTTGATCACGCCCGGATCGACCCCCGGAGCGACCATGAAGTCGTACTCGAGTTGTCCCTGGTTGGTGCCGTAGTAGACGAGGTTGATACCAGCGTACACGTTCTGATATTCGACCTTGTCGTAGTTGGCGATGTTCGTGTGCCACTGGCTCGGATCGCTGCCGAACAGGTAGTTGGTCTTGGTTACCAGTTCATCCTGACCGACGCCCAAAGCCGCTGCGTTGGCACCGACCAGTTGTATGTGGAGTTCATCCCGCGTTGTACCCTGCTGCAAATGGAGCACGGCGGCATCCGGCGTAAGGGACAGCATGTAGCCCTCGCCGCGGGCGAGGAAACCGACTTGTACTGCGGACTGTCCCTCATTCGCTTCGAACGCCAGAGGCAAGTTTCCGTATGCCGCCGCCGAATTAGGGGAGCCACTCAAGACCATTCGCTCTTCCAGCATTTCCAGCCGGAGTTTTCGGATGCGACGAGACTGGCGGCGGGCCGTGCGACGAGTGACTCGGCCAGACAGAGATTTGATCCAAGAGGATGACTTCATTAGACGGTTCCTTTTAGCCACTGGGCCTGCGGAGTAAGGGTGAACCCGCGGCACGCAGACCAAGCGCCGGGGAAAGGAACGGGAGGCGGCTGCCCGTGAGCAGTCGTGGTTGTTTTTGAGTCAATCAGGGGTTTTGGGTGTCGAACTGTCTTTGGGCGGCAGTTGCTTGGTTGATCCCACCCTGATTCTATCTTATTTTGAATGCCGATTGGCGGAGGCGTTTTGTCATTATGTTTTCTCCGGGGTCAATACACATCGAAAGGAGACGACTGTTAGACAGTGCGACGTACGCCCACGATTTGTCCCAAGAAATTCAAAAAAAATTATTGGGACATTTGGTTTCGCCTAGAACTTGGCCAAACAGTCGCGTCTAGGCATACGTGCAATTGCGATCGCGTCACTTACGCTTGTCTTGGAAGCCACTTGATTGCCGAGCTGAGTCCCAACCCAGGCCTACCTCTTCCAGCCGCTCGCGTACTTTGGTAAGGTCCCACAACTCGAGACTGCCGTCCGGTTGACCGACGGCTAATTGACTTCGGTCAGGGCTGATTGCATGGCACCAGCCCAATTTGAATTCATTGGGAAGAGCTTGGAACTCCAGAGGATACGCGACTTGTCCCGACTTCTTGCCTGTGGCCATATCCCAAATCTCATTTTCATTCAGTGCAAGCGCTAACCATTTACCTTGCTGTTCACCCTTCAAGTCGCTAAAATCATGCGAGATAGACAAAATGTAGTGATCCAGTTTGCTCACCGGCGGCGGTACTTCTCTGCCTTTGGCGAGATCCCAAAGATGAAAAGATAGGCCTTCCTCAACCCAGGCTAGCAGGCTGCTATCTGGGGTAAAACAGAGGCTACCAATCCTTTGAGTTGTGATGCGCGAATGAGGGTTGGGTTCTAGTTGAATATCCCCGCTTGTAGCGTCTTTGCTGAGCTTCCAAACGCAAGCGCCGATGGTACCGCCGACCGCCAAATACTTTCCGTCTGAGCTGAACGTAACCGACATGACGTGGTTTAGTTTTGGATCGATGGCAATCCGGCATTTTCCAGTGTCGACATCCCAGATCCGGATTGACTCCCGCATAGACCAATCTCCGGTGGCGAGCCAACGGCCGTCTGGGCTGAAAGCGAGTGCCTGTACTGCTCCCTGGCAACCAACCAGACTGCGAACTGGGTCACCTGTTTTGGGATTCCATAGCATCACGTTACGATCTTTAGATACGCTAGCCAATAGATTCCCCTGCGGGCTGAATGTCACCCCTGTAACACCACCCGCAAATCGCATCAGGAGACGTTTTTCCGATGCAATACCCATATCCCATAACACAATGGAGGTAAAGCTTGCAGACGCAAACGTTCTGCTGTCAGAACTCGGCACCAAGGCGTATACAAATCCTGTATTTCCAGAGTCTCGTTTCGTCATAGGATGCCAGAGAGTGGCAATTAATCGATTCGAGACAATATCCCACAACTTGGTTGCTCCCTGGTTTCCGAACGCCAACAATTGGCTGTCGGAGCTAAACGCAATCGCATAACTGTAGCTCCCTCGAAAAAATAGGCGCCGCTGAAAATTCATCGTATCACAGACGGCGACACCTGCCTCACAGCCCCAAGCGAGCAATTTTCCGTCCGGGCTAAACGTCACGGCACAGACTTCTTCGAGTTCCGATGGGAATGCCTGGATTTTCTCTCCGTTGGAAGTTTCCCAAACAGTGAGCCCGTGCTCGCCCTTGTCGGTAGAACCTGCTGCTAGGAGAGTTCCATCCGGACTTAAGGCAATGCAACCCGACAGACGATCCGTCGCCACAAAACGGTTCGTTTCCGCTCCGTCTGCTGTGCTCATAAAGTGAATCGCGGAGTCGCCTTGAGAGCTAGCGACTAACTGTGTTGCATCGGGAGTGAAAATCAAGGTCATCGTCTTGTTGACGGAGTCTTTAGTTTTGCCGATAGCTTTACTCCATTTCTTAGTCAGTAAGCCTCCCTCTGCGGTTTGCCAAAGCGTGACGGTTCCGTCTGCCGTCAGCGAGGCCAAGAACTTGCCCTGGGCATCGAAAGCGATCGCCTCAATGGACGCTTCGGGATGCACGGTCCAGCGGCAAATCTCCTTGCCATCGGGCAGGTGGCGGATAACTAGGGTCCCATCGGCGGAGCCAAGTACTAACTGAGGAGCATTCGGATGGAGGGCGATTGTTCGAATTATAGAGTCCCCAAAATCTTCGAAGATAGTTGGACTTAGACCGACAAAGTCGCCCAGGCTGGCAGCAGCTTCCATTCGGAGCTGGTCTTGATTGAACTTGGGTGTTTCGAGCACCGCCGCTTGGCGAAGTCGATGCCATGCTTGTTGTCGGTAACCCGTGTTGCGCGCCAACCTTAGTGCCCTGGCCTCGCCTAGCAGCGAGTCGTAAAGATTTCCGACCGCCTCGACACGTTGGGCGACCTCGGCGTCCCTAGCTTTCTCGGCTTGTTCGAGTCCCTTCCCAGCTTGCACCAGTCCCCATATCGTGCTGATAGTTCCCGCCAATAACACGACCATGATGAGAGAAGCCGCGACCACCAGTCCCTTGTTACGCCGAAGGAACTTCCGAAGCAAATAGACTGCACTGGGCGGACAGGCAAGTACCGCCTCATCGCTTAAAAATCGCAGCAAATCTGCCGCGAAGCCATTGGCCGTCTCGTAACGGCGATTGCGGTCCTTTTCAAGAGTCTTCATTAGGATCCAGTCCAGCTCACCTCGCATCAACTTCGTCAGCTGGGTCGGCTCCATTCGCCGCTGGGCCGAGATCGACGCCAATGCCGCGCCAGATGCACTGAGTCGTGTGCTTGGCTTGGGTGGCTCTTCCTCTTTGATCAGGCGGAGAATATCGGCGAGCGCCGCCTTCTTCATCCGCTCGCGGCTCAGTGGTGTACTGCCCGTTAACAGTTCATACAAAAGGACCCCCAGCGAGTAGATGTCACTTCGCGTATCGACGCCCAGCGCACTCATCTCCGCCTGCTCGGGGCTCATGTATTCCAGCGTCCCGACCATTGTGCCGTATTGGGTGAACAGGGTGCGCTCCGTTAGTTTTTGCTCGGTCGCCTTAGCTACGCCGAAGTCGATCACTTTCGGGACTGGCTGGCCGTCATAAAGCGTAATCATCACATTGGACGGCTTGATATCGCGGTGAATGATCCCCTTCTGGTGGGCATGCTGAATTGCCTGGCAGACTGGCACGAACAATTCCAAACGCTCGCGCGGCGTGAGGTGGTTGTCGTCGCAGTACTTGGTGATCGGCAAGCCGTGAACTAGCTCCATGACAAAGTAAGGCCGACCGTTCTCCGTTGCTCCCGCATCGAGGACGCGGGCGATATTGACATGGTCCATCATGGATAGCGCCTGCCGTTCGGCCTCGAAACGAGCAGTGATTTGGTTGCTGTCCATGCCCGGCTTGATGACTTTAAGCGCGACTCTGCGGCGGACGGGTACGGTTTGTTCGGCCATGTAGACCACACCCATGCCCCCCTCGCCGATCTGCTGCAAGATTTTATAGGGACCGATGTGTGTGCCCAGCTTCTCGTCGAGCGGTTGTTCGACGGTGGGACCAGCCTCGACAGCGCCCTGTTCAAGAAAAGTTCCAAGCCGCTTATGTGCATCGAGTAGAATTTCAACTTCGCGACGCAACGCGACGTTGTTGTCGCATGCCTTAGTAAGATACGAACCCCAGGCGTCTGAGGCGTGTTTTTCGACCGCTTCTAGAAAAATGAGTTTGATTCTGTCTTGCTCAACTCTCATAGCGTTACTCACAGGAATGTACACTTCTATTAGACAACGGGTTGTGCGACTCTGACTTGTCCCTCTAAGAACCAAGTGCTCTCAAGTCTCTCGGGATTTGCTCTCACCTTGGATCTGGCTAAAAAGCCATGCTTTGGCATAGGTCCAGTGTCGATAAGCACTTGTACGCGACAAGCCGAGCGTGTCTGCGGCTTGTTCTGTCGACAATCCGGCAAAGTATCTTAGCTTTACCAAGTTCGCTGCTGGGAGGTCGTGTTCCGCTAACTTCTCGATTGCATCATCGAGACCCAGTAACTCGTCCGGCGGCAGAGCAGCGACCAGTTCTGCTGCGTCGAGATCAATACGCGCCAGATCGCCTCCATGTCGGACCCGAAGTTTGCGACGCGCATTTTCCACGAGAATCCGACGCATCGCTTCTGCTGCAGCGCCGAAGAAATGGCCCCGACTATTCCATTGCCGCGACTTTTCCAAGTCAACCAGTCTTATGTACGCCTCATGCACAAGCGCTGTCGCCTGCAATGTTTGTCCCGGCTTTTCTTGGGCCAGTTTGGTCGCCGCCAATTTTCGAAGTTCCTCGTAGACCAGCGGCAGCAACTGCTCAGCCGCCGAAGGATCGCCGGATTCGATTTGTAATAGGATCTGGGTTACGTCGGACATGAAAAGGACTTTTTATCAATAAGGCACATCAATAATTCAAAATGTTATAACATGGCTGCGATGGCTTGGACAGAAGTCGGTGCCCCACAAACAATCCCACATCAAGTGGCTGATGCGTGCGCAAACGGCCAAGTGCCTTGCGCTGAATTATCGCTACAAAGGAGTGACTCCACCTGTCCCTTCCGGGCATCGTTTGACTCTGATTTGCGATGGCAGATCGAATCGTGGAGCAGAATTGTAAGTCACGAGAAAGGGCGTATTTTAGCCCTTTCGAAGCCAACGTTGCATTCACCAATTGCTTCGGTTTGGGCGACCGACGCGGCGAAACGGAATTCCCGTTGGCGACTAAGGTCGGTTAGTCCTGAGTCAGTTGCGCTCTTACCATTTTCCAAGCTCGGTAGCCTCAATTCTGAAAGCAAATCCGATTGCCCAAGTACTACTGCCTTGGGTCCATATCGAACATCGCTCGCGCCTCGCGATCCAGCTGCAAAAGCATATTTGCAGTTGGCCATACGACTTTTCCTTTCTCTCGGTCGGCTTTCCGTCTCTCAAGATAGGCAGCCAGCTGTTTGTCATAACGGTCGTCTAGCCAGTCTCTGGCTTCTTCGCGGCGGTCGAGTTGCCACAGGCTCATGGCAAGAATCGCGCTCTGGGTAGCATCTCCTCGCTCAGTGTGTTCGAGAATGTCGTAGCAATCCTGAAATTGTCCGGTTCGAAACAATGCCCAAGCATAGTCTTGCTTGGCCATGCCATTCGTGGGTTCTTTTTCGATTCCATTCTGCGCTAACTTCAGGGCGATCTCACCGTCGCGGATTTCCTCTGGGCCGGCAGTGAGGTAGCCGACCAACAGCGAATCAGTCGCGCTAGGTATTTGAGAAATCGCCCGAATCAATTCACGACAATTCGACAAAGTAACGCTCTTGACCAATTGATTCTCCAGGAGGAAAGGCGAGTTTTCAAAATCCTCGAGAAGAATCTTATTGAAAACTTGTTTTAACTGTTCGTGGCTTAGCGTTCCCGTTCTCAGGCATTCCGACCACGCAGCAGATGCCTTTGCAAACTCAATGTAAAACTCACCAGCGAGCTCTCGAAACGCCTTAGCCCGCGAAATTTTTTCTTCCACTTTCAAAGTCATATCTTGCTCTGCAATCAATGCGCATTTTTTTAAAATGTCTGTGGGACGACGAAGAATTTCCATGCAGGCATTAAGTCCTATCAAAAAAGAAGCAGTTCTCCTCCATCCGTCATGGCCATCTCGTGGAATCAGGTCCTCATGGTAACTCCGGGTCTGCTCTGGAAGCGATTGTATTAGTGATGCGGCCTCGGAATATTTCCCTGTTTCCAAAAACATCCATGCACTATAGCAGTGCAACAAGCTGATGCTGCGCAGTAGTTGCTCCGATTCCGGATGCCACTCCGCTGGAAGTGAAATCGTCGCGCTCCAGCGTAAGCAATCCTCAGAAAATACTTTCGCCGTATCCAATTTCCTTTCAGTACAAAGCCGTAGGATATTCAGGTTTACCCCTCGGAGAAATTTCAGCTGGTGACCTATCACATCCGGGTACAAATCGCAAAGTCTTTTCGCGATATCCATTGCGACGCGTTTTAGTGCAATCGACTCTTCGGTATGTTTTCCAGCGTTGATTTTGGCGATTGCAGTGGCGGTATTGCCCTGCAAATCTCCCAGTAGTAACAATGCCGCTTGATCCATGGGATAGTCGCGAGTTAGAGACTCCGCGACGGATAGTCCTTTGCGGTTGTAACTCAAAGACGCTTCAAGTCCATTCCCTTCCCATCCTTTCCATGAATTCAAGACACCTAGGCTCTGATAGGTTCCGGATAGAGCAAAGCGACATTTGCGATTCACTGGCTGTTCTTTGAGCAAGGCAACCAGTTGCTTTTCAGCCTCGATCAGTACTGATTCTGCCTCTTCCTTTCGCTCGCCCCACCACATGCGTTGCGAGCCTTGAGTTCGAAACGCATCAGCCAACCCAAATCGATATTGCCAAGATTCTGGTACTTCGGTCACCAGCGACTGCCACGTTGCAATGCTTGCTTGAACGCACTCCTCTGCTTGTTCCTTGAGTCCAACGCTCGTCAGTTTGCTTGTCAATTGTCGAAACAGCTCTGCAGCACGCTGGCGGAAAATTCGTTGCCTAATGTGCTTGCCAACTAGTGGTTTAGAACAAAGGAATGAGTGTTCATAGGACTTTTTCGCTTCCATGTTGCGCCCTGTCTTCTGCTGAACTCCGCCCAACTGAAGTCTTGCGGTGGCTAGTGCGATAGTAAACTCCGGAGAGTGGGGATTTGACGTTGCCAAACCCGTTGCTTCTTCAATCACGCGTTTGTTGGTCGCTTCTGCTTCCGTATGCTTCCCTAGCTTGGCTTGCAAAGCGGCAATGCGCTCCATTGCACGTAGTCTTTCTATCTTTAGATCGAGATCCTCGGGATTACTTTCCGAAAACTTCACGTAAAAATGCATCGCCTTTTCTAGGAACTGACGTTGCATCTCGTTGAGCCCACCGTTTTCGGTAAGCCATTGTTCCGCAACCTCAGTGTACATTTCATCCACTGCCTGACGCGCCAATGCGCCACCCGCTGCTGCCCTATGTTCCGCCTGAGTGGCTCGGACTGCCCCCCACAAACTCACCGTCAATCCGGCCAACAGTGCAAATGCTATTAACGAGGGAGTTGTAAGTAATACTCGATTACGCCGCAACAGCTTTGAGATTCGATACCAATGTGACGGAGGACATGCATCCACTTGCTCATGGTTGAGATACCGAGTAATGTCCGCAGCAAAGGCGTTCGGTGATTCGAAGCGCCGATTGCGTTCTTTCTCCAACGCCTTCATAACAATCCAATCGAGTTCTCCCTTTAACTCGCGGTGCGCACGAAGCACATTCGCCCTAGGTTTTCCTCGCAATGTAGAATCGCTACTCGCTTTGAGAGTGCCGGTTTTCAAGCCGATGCGCTGACTTGGACGGGGTGGCTCCGTCTCCCGGATCATGCGTCGGATTTCATCGAGTCCAACATCTTTCAGTAACTCCTTGTCAAACGGTGTCGTACCGGTCAGTAGTTCGTAGAGCAAAACACCCAGCGAATAAACATCGCTGCGCGTATCCACGTCCAGTCTACTGATTTCGGCTTGCTCGGGACTCATGTACAACGGCGTGCCGATCATTTGCGAGAAATGCGTGAACAG
>JAYTVM010000565.1:0-10029 GCA_043743995.1 Pirellula sp.
GGGACTCGTTGCCTCGTCCACTACTAGATCAATACAAGCGAGGTGGAAATGAATAACATACTTTGGTGGTTCGGCCAGAATACGCTGGCTGCCTTGCTGATGATTCCGTGTGTGATACTGGCGTGCCGGTTGTTTCGCGATCGACCAGCAGTGCAGCATATGTTATGGTTGGAGATACTGTTGAAATTCGTCACGCCGCCCGTCGTTGTTTGGCCATGGAGCGTCGATGAACTGCGACGCATGGCTTGGTCACAGGAATCAGACGTTCAAGTAGCAACGCGTGAACCTCAGCCCGCGACACCAAACCAAGAGGTCATCGAGCCTCGGGCGATCCCGCTGGAACTGGCATATGTTCCAAGTGAGTTTGTTCCGAATCTGGAACCAAGTTCATTGCCTCCATTCGAGCCAGCAGCGGCTGATATCGTTGCAGAGACACCGCAGCCGACAACTCAAGTGCAGTGGATCAGCGTCATCGCTTTCACGTTGATATCATTGTGGCTCGTTGGTGCGATCATCTGTCTCGCCGCTCAATTGAGGCGTTTGGCGCGTTACTCCCGCTTGGTTCGCAGCGGCGAAGTTGCTCCGTCGCATTTGAAAGCGGAGGTTGACAGCGTCGCAGCTCTGCTACATATGCAAGCTCCGATAAGCGTGATCGTAAAAGGGATCGTGTCGCCGTTTTTGTGGTGCGTTGGTGTGGCTCGGTTGGTTTGGCCTGAGTCGATTTCGAGCCAAGCCGATGTCGCGCGTTCACGAGGCATCATCGCTCACGAGTTAGCTCACCTGCGTCGTTGCGATCATTGGATCACATGGCTGGAGTTTGGGGCCAGCATATTCTGGTGGTGGAATCCACTGTTCTGGTTCGTGAGGCGACAACTGCGCGAAACCGCCGAGATGTCCTGCGACGCCTTGGCCATCGCCGCCAATCCAGAGAGCCGTCGCGAGTATGCGGAATTGCTCTTACGACTTTCATCACAATCCACAAACGGCGTTCCAGTTCCAGTCCTGGCAGTCGGGGCCGGCAACGTCGGTTCTTTTGAACGGAGATTGAAAATGATTCTGTCATCGAATGTTTCTGGCAAGTTGTCCTGGCCTGGAGCATTGGCTATGGCTTTACTTGCAGTCATTGCGCTGCCCTATTGGTCGCTGGCACAGTCGGCGACCCGTGAACCAACTCCAACTCCAATTGCACAAAGCGCCGCCGTGAAAGAGACGCCAAAAGAAGCGGAGCCTGAGACTATGAAAACACCGCAACGATACCCCGATCACGGGATTCTCACCGATGTACGTTTCGTCAACGATGACAAAAGAGTTGTCGCGGTATCGATCGAGGGAGGAGTCAACGTTCGGCGGTGGAACGTGGCGAGCAAACAACTGTTGAGCGAGATAAAGCTGGCCAGTGACGAACATGGAAGAGACGTTCGTCAAGGCACTTTGCAGTTGTCAGCCGACGGCCGAAAAGTCGTCGCGGCTACAAACGACTACGTTGGCATCTGGGACGCCGTATCGGGCGATCTGCTACAGAAGTTTGCTATCCCGAAAAAAGAGTGGGAATACGACTGCGTCCTGTGTCTCGATCTTTCAAGTGATGGCACTCGTATCGTCGCTGGCTTGGGATACAATGCGACCAAACTTTCAAATTTTTACGACGGCTATGGAATCGTGTGGGATGTTGCCTCAGGTCAGGTTCTCAGTCGCTCAGTACACAAGGGAGGTGAGTATTTTTCCGACATTGATTTCTCGTCAGACGGTAAACGCTTTGCAACGTGTAGTCGAACTCGGACAACCGCCTGCATTTGGGACACAGCAAGCGGGGAGTTGTTGCAAGAAGTTTTGAAGAGTCAGAAATGGAATAGTCCTAATCCCGAGTTAATTAAAAACATCATAATCGGGTCAATCGCGTTTTCGCCGGATGACTCATTGCTTGCTATCAGCAGCACCTTTGGAATCAAGTTGGTTGACACGAAGTCCGGCGAGCTACGACGTCAGATCGACGCGCCGTATCGTTACAGTGAATTCAACACGAAGCTAATTTTCACAGCCGACGGAAAACGTCTGGTGAGGAGTGGTACTGGAACTGAGATGGGCGATGGCAAAAGCGTTTACTCCATACCCATTTTCTCGACAGAAACAGGCGTAGAGCTTCTTGCGATGGTAACGCGGTCTAGCAGAATTACGTTTTCTGACAACGCTCAACTCCTTGCGGTCGCAGGCCCAACTTCGTCAGAAACCTTATCGATTTGGCTGGTGACTGGCGATGTGATCACGAGCCTGCCGGTAGCGAACGTGTCTTCATCGCAACTCCATCGGATCGATAGCGTCGAAGCGTGGTACATGCACTACCGCGGCAAGATCGCCGAGGAGTTTGCCAATCGCTTTGGTCCACAATGGGGTGGGACTCAAAACGGCATTCAATACGGCGTTGCTTTGACCACTGGTTCGAATCCGTTTCGAGTAGGTGAACGAGTGTTGATGGCCTCCTTTGTACGCAACGTTAGCGACAAACCTCAACACATCGACTTGCGTCCCGATATGTTTTGGAATGTTCCACAAGTTGTCCACTCCGATGGCACGCCCGTGACGATCGAGAAGCGTGCAATGCTGGGTAACGCACTGCAATACCGCGACACATTGGAACCTGGCGAAGTTTTTGGTCCGCTCTATTTGAACGTTGGGCTCGGCGATAACCCACGTCCTCAACTACAAAACTGGTCCCCTTGGATCGCGGCGCCCACAATCGGTAAGTATCAGTTGACGCACAACATTCCGCTCCAAGTCGCAGATTCCAATGCTCCTCGCGACGGCAAAGACACAGTATGGACAACTGCCAAACTAGCGAGCGGAACGATCGAGTTTGAAGTCATCAAGCGAATTGCACTGAGATCTGGAAAAATCGGCCATAACGATAAGTTGCATCCGGTAGTAACAAACATCGGTGAAATAGAAGTTGGAACCGCATCCGGAAGAATTTCGATCGATGGCGATCTTCCCAAGCTTCCAAAACTCAAGGTTCCCACGCCTACGAGTCCACTAATCACTCTCCGCGCGACCGACGCGCAGCGAAAAGCGTTTGTAGCATCGCTGGTCGAGATCGACGATCCATCTTTGCAGATCGGTACCGACCGAGGCTTGGCCAATGCGTTTGTCTATTTGGCACAGGCTCCGAAAGAATGGAAAGCGATTGATTCAAATGACAAAACAATTCCTACCGACCCTGTGACTATTGCGATGCAGGATTATTTGTTCCAACCACGAGCCGCCATGGTTCGCACGGGTCAAAATCTGCGATTGGATAACCAGCAGGTCTCACCCAACAGTGCTGACACGTTTGGATTTCAGCCGCTCAAAAACGCATCGCAAAATCGAGCCGTGCAACCCAAGACTCAGCTCACCCTTGAACGCCCTTTCAATCAGCCCGAGACAATTCCGGTTCAAGCGAAATCGGATCCTCATCCATGGAAATCAACCTTCATCTTGCCCGTCGAACATCCCTTTGCAGCCATAACCGATGAGTCAGGCCGGTTCACTATCAAGCAATTGCCGCCTGGCGAGCACAAGTTCGAGATCTGGCACGAGCGAGCCGGTTGGCTGGACCAAGCGTTGCTAGTGGAGGTTCGAGCTGGCCAAACGACGCAAATCGATCGAGCATTCACGATTCAGGTCCCAGATTCGCAAACTGAAAAATTGAATTTTGTCGAGGCAAGAAAACCGTAGGACAGGCTTCCAGCGCTTCCAGCCTGTCTGTCGCGAACCCGAGCGACGCGGCCTACCGCCACAACCGAAGAAAGACTTTCCTTCCGGTTGGGCAAGCCAACCGGGGAGGCTGTGTTTGAGGGCGACCAGTTAACTGTAAAACTTTGGCTCCTGCTGGACGAGCCAGCAGGGGGCCTACGCGACTGAGCGCCATGCGCGGGATCGATTTTGCGTCCCGCCCCATGTCGGCTCGCCCGACATGAGCGTCAGTTTTGAGGTTAGAAAGCGAGCCCAGGAGTAACTCAAGTCGAACGGGATCAAGCTGATACTCGACCTAAAATGACGCAATTTGAACCGAATGGTCCAGACCAACCAGAGCAACCATCGGTTGGCAAGATAATGCAACAACTGCAAGGGAAATGGCGAAGCACCCGTCTAATTGCGGCGGACGGCGACGAGAGCATTACGCCGGCTGCTACAGTATGGGAATTCAAAGACAACCGTATCGTTGTGCGCGATGGTGGGCCAGGCGGAACAATGCAAGCTAATCGCTTTGGGCGTGCCACACGGTGGTCTGGCCTGGTAGCCTTCTGTCTGCCGATCTACTAGGTACGCTGTATCATTTGTGCGATTAGCCTATCTCGAAGAACGACTCCGACCAATTGCCCAGCAGGATTCACAATGCGACCAAGCTTGGTGTCTTGCGATACCATTTTATTTAGGACGGCAATTTGGCCATCGCTTTCTTCGAAAGTAGAAACGGCTCGAAGCTTTGGGCGATCTACCGCGTAGAGTAAGTCGGTCGCTTCGTAGTAGCCGACCAATCGTTTGTCTCGCGAGTGCAAAACCGGCAGGATGGGCTGATTCGACTTGAGCATGACTTGTTTGGCCTCCTCCATCGGGAGGTCAATCGCCACGCTTCGAAGCCCTCGCAGCGGCATGCAATATCGGGAAATGGGGTCACTTCCGTAAGCGAACATATTTTGAACGAGGTCGCGCTGCACGGACTCGAGCAAGCCGGCTTGCTCACCCTCTTCGAGAACTTGTCGCAACTCTCGTCGGGCTAGGGCCGGTCTTACCTTGAGCGGCTCCTCACCTAATATTCGTTGCAACCATCGGCTGAGGAAGTAGAGCGCCCAAGTTAGTGGCAGGGCTACGACCGTCAACGCGAACAAAGGCCAACCCGCTTTTCGAAGGAGCCGATTCGGCATTTGATGGAACAGACTCTTCGGTAATAGTTCGCAAAAAATGAACAAGATGGGCGTCGTCAGGATGCTAACAATAATATTGATGCGTGGATCATCGTAACCGAAGAGTTCGACGACAAACCACGCAACCCCCACCGGCACGGCGTAGTTCGCGACGGTATTTCCAACCAGTAACGTGGAAACGAACAACCCCGGGTGATTGGTGAGCCACAACAATCCGCGTGCTACTTTGGAACCATCAACGGCATCGAGCACCAATCGAACCCGTGGTACCCGATAGAGGCCCGTCTCGACTCCACTGCAGAACGCGCTAAGCATGCTGGCGCACACCAGGACTATTATTGCAATAGTCATTCGATCCCCCCCGATTCGTCTTCTGAAATATCGATTTCAGAACTAGTGATCTGGACATACATCTCGCTCCTGCGGGGGACCTCGGTCACTTGAAGTGTAAATGTACCCCAGGCCACTCGGTCTCCGACCTCAGCCAATCGTCTCAATTGGCTTTGTAGAACGCCAGCGATGGTCGCGTCACGTGTCTCCGGCAACTTAATACCGAGCGATCGTTCCAATTGCTTGATGCGAGTGGCTCCGGTCACTTCCCATTTTGCCTCGCCTGTTTTCGCAAACAAGGGTCGGCCCATGGTATTGATCGCATCGGATGGGCTTGCAAAAATCGCCTCGATGATGTCTTCAAAAAAAAGCACGCCGATAGTGTCCCCTCGTTCGTTGACAACGACCGCAAGCTTCAAATCCAATTTCAGCAGTTGATGAAGGACATTGGCTAAATTCGCACACCAAGGGATGTAATGGGCGGGCTGGGAAGTTGGAAGCGTTTTTTGCCCAATCGCCTTTCGAAGTTGCTCGATCGTGGTGGTTGCGGTCACTTCGTTATCGACCGGCGATAGAATCAATGCGATTCGTCGTTTGCTTTCGTCCGCCCATTCCTTGCCCTGTTCCGCAATCCACTCTTCGATTTGCTCGCTTGAGGAAGGTAGAGAAATTGTGGCGAATTGGCTTTTCGGATGCATCCATTCTTGAGCCTGAATATTGGAAAGCTGGAGCGTGTTTTGCAGGATGCCCTTTTCCAAATCAATCATTTTGGAATCGGTTTCACTAAGCTCGATCGCACGTTCGAGATCGGATGTTTCCAGCACGGACTCCGGAATCAATCCGGGCCAAATCAGTCTGCGACAAATATCGTTAATCATATGCATGGCTTTTCCAACCGGGAGGACGACACGCATAATCCCGAGCATCGGCACCGAAATGAACCGACTGATTTTTAGTGGCGCAAGGACACCAACGCTTTTGGGCAAGAGCTCACCAAAGAGAATGACACTTGCCACCGTCACGAACGCGATCAGGAATGTCCAACCCGGACCAACATCGGGTCCAGCGAGCGATGTCGTCAACACGTTGGCGCAGGCGAAGAACGTGATGTTGATGGCCAAATTGCACAAAAGGATGCATGTCAACAAGTGAGATGCGTTACTAAGCAGTCGGACGATCGCCCTATCCGAGCTTCGCGAAGAATCCAGTTTCAAGCGTTGGGCCGACGTGAGTGAGAACAACGCAGCTTCGCTAGCCGAAAAAAGTGCCGAAAGAAAAAGCATCCCAATGAGGGCTGCCGGCACCAATAGCAATGCCACGGAACTAATGGGGGTGATGGCTGGTTCTAACGGCAACTTCGGACTCCTTTACTCGGCACCGGCTAGATGTCATTCTTCATCCGCCGTTCTCGATCTCCCAAAGGCGAAGTCAAATTCGCTCAACGCCGGAACCATCATAGCAGCAGTCGCGAACGCATACGAAAGCGATACTACGCTAAAAACTGCCAACTCCTGATCTCGCAGAATAAAACTGGTAATCGCGAAGAAGGTCAGAAACGGAAGTAGGAAAGAACTAATGGTAATCGCAGGTGATGGATTTCGGCTTCCCAAAGCTAGGTAGAGCCCGATTCCGCCCCCAAGTATGATGAACAAGAATGGGGCCAGCTGCCTGCCGAAGGAACCGCGAAACATGAGCATAATCAGCATGCACGTCGCGACGCCTAGAAACAGAAAGAACACCGTTCCGAGACTGGTGCCAATCGCGGCCCGGCTTTGCGCGTAAATCATTCCGCAATGGATGCCCAGCATGGCTACAAATAGGTCCATCACGATCAAAGTGATCAACGTGAAAACCAAATTCTCTGTCGTCATTGCCGATTGTGCCCAGAGGTACACACACAAGAGCAGCGGTGCGACGACCATCTCTTTGGTCACATACAAAACACCGAATATTTTCCCGAATACGAATTCACGCGGACTGATCTCGGTGACCAGCAGCAAATCCAAGGCACCGCCGTCTCGCTCATTGGTAACTGAATTGACAGCCAAGGCATTGATGATGATGAGCGACAGAACAAAGAAAGGGGCAAGCAAAGACACGGTGGTTGGAACCAGCTCGTCCCGGTAGGTCGTTTCCTGCAACGCATAGCCATTCAATACAAACTGCCTAATGCCGAAAGCAACCATCAACCCAAACGCTAAATAGGCAAGTCGGATGAATAGTACCTTGCGTCCATAAGCCCAAGTTCTCATCTCCCGCCAAAGCACGGGGTTATTCCAAACCCTTCGAGGTGCTCGGCTTTTCCAAGCCTTGACCTGCCTCTGGGGTTTTGCTGTTTTCGTTAGGTCATTAGCGGTCGTGT
Source organism: Pirellula sp. (assembly GCA_043743995.1). Lineage (GTDB taxonomy): Bacteria > Planctomycetota > Planctomycetia > Pirellulales > Pirellulaceae > JBKCUI01. The sequence goes on from JAYTVM010000565.1 coordinate 7,594, forward strand.
CGGCTGCATTGCTCTTAGGCAATTCGACCTCGGGTTCCTCGCCCTCGAAATTCCCACCGCGTCGTTCGCGAGATGGGTTCCATATTCGAAGCATGCGAATGGAAAGCAGGGTCAGGGCCAATGATAATCCGAGTAGAGCCAAGCCCGAGAGCATGGCGTTTCCCCCAGGAAGTCCGAACGGCAAGACACTTTCGGAGGCGATGGGTTGTGTTACATCCATGATGGCTCGAATGGGACTCAGCAATTTTGCAATCTTGGATGGGTAAACGCCCGCGGAACCGCTGGCCAACCCTTCACAAATGGCAAGCCAAAGGGCGATAATTAGGGTCGTGACAGTGATCGACTGAAAAGTCTTTTCACGCCAAAATGCAATCGTGGCACCTAGTGTCGCACTTGCTACCAGTGCACAGCAAGTTACCCAAGAGCATGCGAGGACTTGTTCCAGAGAAACGCCGCCGAGCAGAGTCACCGAAAAAACGATCGGCAAAGAAGCAAGAAAAGCATTCATAGTCGTAAGCAATCCGGCCCCAATTTTGCCAATAACCATCTCCGTGTTCGAAAGCGCGGTCATCAACAAGAGGATCAGAGTTTGCTTGTCTTTTTCTTGGCTGACGGCGATGGTTCCGGCCAATGCCGCCATGAACAGCAAAACGATCAGTTGGAAGGGTGCAACCAGTTGAAAAATAAGAACGCCAAAACGAGCCAAATCACCCGGATTTTGAACCGGTTGAATGCCTGCCAATAGCAACCAAGTCGTACAAATGATCCCGAAGAGCATCATTGCAAATACGACACGGCTTACAAAATGCCTACCTCGACGGGGTAAGGTGGCTATTTCACGTTGGAATATGGGTCCGATCATGAGACCGAGTTTAATGCGGATTCCAATTGCTGACCATTAGCCGTCCTTCTCTTAAGGGGAAATCGGAAAATGGAGCGAGGAATTCTAGGGTGGTTCTGGATTTGATGGAGAGGAGGGTGCATACGTGCCGAGAAGCACTAAAGTTGTCCTAGTTTTGCCCTCTTCGCCGAAAATGCGAAAGTGGCAGCAAGTCGCGAAGGTTAAAACGATGAGTTATCTACAGCATTGGAAATTGTCTCGTTCCCCTTTTTCCGTTGGTCCGAATGGTCGGGGCGTGTTTACGGGTGGTACTATCGAAGAAGCCTTAGCTCGAAGCGATTTTCTTGTTTCGCAAGAAAAGCGACTTGGACTGGTTATCGGTCCATCTGGAGTTGGCAAAACCACTTTTTTGAACCACTTTTGCAAGGTCCGAAATTCAAAAAACCCTCGGGAAAAACTAGCCTTGATCGATTTGCGGTGCGCAGACTGCGAAACGGTCCCCAACCGCATTTTAAGCGGTTTTTCTCTCGAATCCGATGCGCAAGTCGCAACGCAAGACTGTTGGTTGAGAATCAACGACCATTTATTTGCAGAATCGGCCATCGGACACCGGACCATTCTGCTTTTGGATAATGGACATGATGTCAATGACGACGTTTACCAAGGGATATCGCAACTGTGGAGTTCGCCAAACCGCTGGAGTATGCTGATGAGTTTGGATGACGAATCCATCGTCAACCTGCCAAGGTGGATCCTGGATCAATGCGAACTGAAAATTGACCTACCGAGTTGGGATCTAGGGCAAACCGCGGACTATTTCGATTTCGCGTTGAATCAGGTTGGAGGAGACGTCAACATTTTCAACGGGCAAGCGATAACGCGAATCCAAGAGTTAAGCGATGGAATCCCGAGAAAAATCGCTCAAATCTCGGAATTGGCGTTAGTTGCGGGTGCGGTTCGCCGGTCCGCTAGAGTGTCCTCTGAACTAGTGGATCAGGTCTGCGACGAATTTACAGTCTCCGTAGGCGGGAAATTCCCAACAAACTTTGAGGGTCAGAGATTGAATGCTGGTTAATTCGAGCAAGAATTGTAGTAGGTCCAATTGAACCCAATGGAGCTGCAAATCACACTGGGGTTTAGTTGCGGGACATGGATTAACCACGAACAGGAACAAGCCAGAACCTCGCTCGCAAGTGAACTTTCCTAAATTGCGAGTTGTCGGTATTGTCTTGGAAGCAATCCTTGAACGGTATTATGCGTTCGAGACAACGAATGGGGCGTCCGCCAACTATGACTACAAAAACCACTCATATCTTCACAATTGAACAAGCGCGAGCCATGCTTCCGCTTCTTCGACTTATCGTCACGGATATTTCCCTTTCGCACCGTGAACTGACGGAACGAAAATCCAATCTCCGTCGAATGTTGCGTCGCAACGAAGGCAAAGCTCGCTTTCAAGTTTACGACGCCGAGATCGCTGAGATACAGGAAGATCTCAAAAACGAATCAGCTCATCTCGAGGAGTATGTGAGTGAGCTGGAACAACTTGGAGTGATTTTGCGTTCCGCGCACGATGGTATCGTTGACTTCCCGAC
>JAYTVM010000566.1:0-10024 GCA_043743995.1 Pirellula sp.
ACCATGAGCGTTCCGGGAAGGCCTCAATCTCGGTCTGCTTATCTCCATTCGAGTTCAAGTCAATCAACAGGGCTGGTTTGTCTCTTCGAATCGCAATCAATTTGCTTCCATCCGGCGTATATCGGACCGATTGGACAATTTTGTCGAGTTGCAAGTGCCGTTCAAGATGCATGGTGGCTGCATTCCAGAGGTAAACGTTTCCTAGGTAATCGGCGGTTGCAACTTGATTGCCATCCGGCCGGAGATCCATTCCACCAAAGAATCGTTCCCAGCTTCGTCCGCGTTCGTCACCTATCACTTGTATACCTTCGGAATGCCACGGAAAACTTGGGAAGGATGCCTGTTGAGCGAGCCCAAATTTTGCAGTACTGCATAGGATCGCAACCAAGCCGAGCAGCCCGCCGATCATTGCTTTTGAACCAAAACCGGTCGAGACGTGGCTCAATCGTTTTTCACTCAGAAGCCCCGAAATGCGATCCTCTAGACACCAACCGTTGCTGGTAAAGCAAGCGGCGCCTTCGACCGCAACCCCCATGACGCCTCGTTCCGCGATGGAAAGCAGGGTCTTCGCATACTCAATTGCATCGGTGATTCGAAGCACATAGTTGTCGCACACTTCTTCTCGCGACCGGATGAATTCTCGCTTCGCCAAATGGATCAAGGGATGTGGCCAATAGACAATTGTCGCAATCGCTTGAAGCAAACCAAAGATCGGATCGAAGCGATGTAAGTGAGCAAATTCATGCAAAACGACGTCCGTTAGCTCTTTGTCTGGTAACTCTTGCAGCATCCTTTCTGGCAAGACGATTTGTCCACGAAGTCCCTGAAAAACCGCGAAAGCTGAAGTCGCATTAGGCGAAATTCCGATGCGAGGCGACCATTTCATACCGATCGCCTTTCGAGCTCGATCCGCAATTCGATCGAGTCTCGCAGAACGATCAAAACAAATCGTGCTAAGAAGTCGTTGTATCCGAGCGTATGAGATCGCCAACCGAACGAATCCAACCGCGACCCCAACTAGCCATAGGTAGACAATGCAATCGTATGCACGTTGAGTGAACTGTTTTTCTTCATTAGATCGGTAAATTATTGGCCCACTGGCCTTACTGGCGGCAGTCGCCGTTACGAGTCCCGTGTTCGAAGATTTCGATGAAACGGTTTCTTGATTTGGCATTGGCCGACTACTGTCCATTACCGTGGGCTCGGCCTTTTTCGTCGCAAATAGCGAACTGTCGTTTCGATGGCTGTTATCGCCACGAATAGCATCACGCGGAAATTTGTTTGGTTGAGCCACCGACATGATTGGTATTCGGACTAGCTCCAACTCATTGCGTTGGCCAAGCATCGCAATAAACGGGACCAGCAAGGACACTATGATCGACGTTGTCCAAGCGGAGGATCGGAATGCTGCGTTGTTTGGAGCGGCGAATCGTGCGATAAGCCACGCGCCGACAAGCACGAACGTCATCAAGGCAAAAACGCGAATCAGAAAGGCGGGCAGAAAGCTATCGTCACCGAGAGAAATGAAAGTACTCACGATTTGCTTCTCCTGTTTTTCTGAGTTTCAGCCTTGGATATCAATGCGCGTATTTGTTCCAAATCCTTTTTCGAGACACCCCGACCATCGAGCAGCATCCAAACCAGACCGGACGCCGATCCGTCAAATACTCGGTTGCATAGGTTGTCCACGAGGCTGCGTTGGATCTCGGATTGTTCGATGACAGCCGAGTACATGAATGCCTGTCCAATCTCACGATGTTTGAGCCATCCCTTCTCTTCCAGTCGACCGATGACAGTTTGCACAGTTGCACGCGCGATTTTGCGTCGACTTTGGAGCTCCTGCCATACTTCTGAAATCGTCGTTTCGCCACGATCCCATATGACCTTCATGATCTCCAGTTGCGCAGTCGAAAGTTCGGACCGTTTTTTTGCCATGCGAAACTCCCTCTAAGTGCATACTATGTAAAGCCAACCATTACATTGTTAATTACGGTAACGACACTTGTAATTCTTGTCAAGACCGGAGAAAGGGGCCAACTATTGCTCTGTCAACGCTATGATATGGGTTTTTGAAATGGGAGAACGAGGCTCCTGCCGAGTCTTTCTCAACTTGGCTCAGCAGGAACTTCGCCCTAGCAGAACATTGAGTTGCTGAGTATCGTTCTCGTCCATCGAATACGGTATTCTGGAACTCATCCACTGCAAAGAACTCTTCGAGATTCATTGCAACGCAACCCTTTGGCAGTTCGGGGGCTTTTGATTCCGATCATTGCATAGTCAGGACGCGACCTCCTGGATACCATACGTGGATTCCAATTGGTGACACTTCCCTTAGCCGTGCGACTCAAGTTTTATGGACCAACCTTCCGCCAATAAGACACTTCATCGACGACCGGAAGCGAGGGGCTTCCGAGTGGAGCAGATTCTTGAGGAAGCTGCGAGCGGGCGATTGCGTATTCCGCCATTTCAACGCCCGCTTCGTTGGAAATCGAAACAAGTCATCGAGTTTTTTGATTCGATCCGGCGAGGTTTTCCGGTAGGTGACCTACTTTTGTCTCGAGACCGTGCGAATCGCGATGCTTTGCGTTTTGGGCCGTGTGCTGTTGATGCGTCGGAGCAACATGCCGCATTGTGGGTAATTGATGGGCAACAACGAGTAACTGCACTCGTTGCATGCCTCATGCGCAATGATCCAACTCCAAAGGGGGACTATTGGGCCATCTGGTATGATTTGGAAAACGAAGTTTTTGCGAGGCTTCATCAGAAGATTGTTCCTCCCGGATGGATACCATTGAATGTTCTCTGCAATTCGGTTTCTCTGCTGAAGTGGATTCGCACATGGCCATATGGAGATCAGAATCCGGACCTCGTAGATCGTGCGCTTGAACTTGGAAAGGCGGTCCGTGAGTATGAGGTTCCTGCCTATATTGTTGACGGAGCAGATGAGCGTTTACTCAGGCTCATATTTACACGAGTCAATACTGCGGGAAGTAAGATGCGAGAATCCGAAATTTTTGAAGCCAGATATGGGAAGGAGGGAGACAAGCCGATTCGTACTGCGGTTGCAAGACTAACAGACCTAGGATTCGGTGATCTCGATGAGGACATGTTCTTGAGATGCCTCCGTACAACCTGTGGGATTACAGCAATAGAATCGGTCGAGTCACCCGAGGATATAGCAGGCGATTCGATTCTTCGAACTGAGAAAGCGTTTCGTAGAGCGGTCTTTGCCCTGCAGAGCGCTGCGGGAATTCCCCATTGGAAGTTGTTGCCGTATCGACTGCCCATTATTTTCTTGACTACATTCTTTGATCGATTCCCCAACCATGATAGTCGTGTAGACAGACTTGCTGCAAAATGGGCTTGGCAAGGTGCGTTGTCCGGTGAACATCAAGAAGTCACGGACGCCAAAATAAACCGACTGCTCAAGGAAACTCAAAACTTTGAAAGAGCTGATGAGGCATTGTCCAGCTTGTTGAAGTCGATGGGGCCAATGCATCTAGAAGAACTAGCCAACAATCCTGCCGCAGAATTTGATAAGTTGATTTCAATGAATCGTGCATCGGGAAAAATCTTTATTCTTGGGCTACTTGCCGCCAATCCTATAACCGATGATCAAACGAGTCAGCTCGAATTGGAGTTAGACGACGATAGCGATGACCAAGAGGTTTCGACAGAACATCTCCTGAATGCAGGACCTTCGGAGTTCAATCTCAAAAAGATTCTTTCATCCATTGTTGATGGCCAAAAGTATGGGACCGATGTGATTGTTGGAGTTGATGGTTTCAATCGAGAGACCTTATACAATGCTGACGACGCTGTGTTAACCGCACACCTCTTGGACCGCGAGGCCGTTCGATTACTTCGAAATGGTGAAGTCGATAGATTTCGTTCGCATAGAAAACGTATCCTTAACGATTATTTCCAACGATTCGTAAATGATCGAATCGGTGACGCTGTTGATATTCGGCCTTCGATTAAATCGATTGTGGCATCGAACTCGGAATTGTTACCTGTGAAAGAAGTCACGCCATGAGTGCGCTACAGGTTTTGCTTGGCGACACTGAAGTTGGAATTCTTGAACACTTTGAGGACGAATCCGAGCGGTTTACGTTTTCGGACAGCTATTTATCGGCTCTTATCGAACGACGCCCTATTCTCGGGCAAATATTTGAAGATCGCTGTCCAGATCCTATTGATGTAGGAGGACCAATCGCATGGTTTTCCCACTTGCTTCCTCAAGGAGCCATGCGACATTGGAGGTCAAGGCTATATGGCATCGACGAAGATGACAGCTTTTCGTTGCTTTCCCATCTTGGAAAAAATCTGCCTGGTGCTGTAATACTTCGACCGACAAATTCAAGCCTTGGACGTAACCGCGTTGTCTCGAAGCCCGTGATTGAACAACAAGGCAATGACAGGTTTCGTTTTTCGTTGGCGGGTGCTCAATGGAAAATGTCTGCGAGATCAGCAGGGAGAGGCTTGACTACTAGCGCTGAGGCACTTGGAAGGGAATACATTGCAAAGTTGCATTCTCCTGAGTACCCTGACTTGCCGCAATGTGAATTTGCAACCATGCACTGGGCAAAATGCGTTGGCATGAACACCCCAGAATTTGAGCTCCGGTCGGTTACTGACTTCGATGATATCCCAGATGGTATGCCAACAGGAAATGGACAAGTCTTCGTAACGGCGAGATTTGACCGAGCAAACTCACGACGTATCCATATGGAAGACTTTGCGCAGATTTTTGACCGTCCGCCTGGAAACGAGCAATATCGAGGGAGCTACGAAGAGATTGCTCGCGTATTGCGTTGGATCTCGCCAAGTTCCATCGATGAGTTCATCAAGCTGGTCGTTTTCAACTTGATTTGCGGGAATGGCGATGCGCACCTTAAGAACTTTTCGGTTCTCTACGATAATGGTCGCGATGCGGCACTTTCGCCAGCCTATGATTTAGTTTCCACTATCGTGTACTGTCCACCGTCGCGTCTCGTATTGGCACTGCAACTCGGCGGTTCGGATCAGTTCGATTCAATCGCGCGCCATCGGTTTTACGCAATGCTCGAAAGTGCCGGTCGTGATTACGAAATGGGTTATCAATTCATCATCGATTTTGCGAAAAAGGTGGTTGACGCTTGGCAACTCGCGAGAGTGAAAGAAAACTACTCCCCGCATCATTGCGAGCGATTGGAACTTCATGTAAGGTCCATCGCTCAATCGCTGAGCCTGTGAACCGCGAGAAAACGATAAAGCGTTGCACAACAATAAGCCTTACGGGATGAGTACGAGTGCAAGTACGAAAACTCGGAAATTGCAGTAATATCGACTGGAAATGTGGTTGAAGACGAGGCACGAAGCCGGTGAAGCCAGGATTTCCCTTACGTCCACGCCATTCGGCCATGCCTGGGCTTTGCGTCAATTAGAATTTTCAACAAGGTGTGCGGCTGCTTTGACGAACTTCGAACAAGGCTTGCTGATTGTTGAGTTCAGCCAAAGAACAAAAAACGATGTTCGTGAGGACGCATCGTTCATGTACGATGTAGGTAAGGAGAATACGAAATGCCGCGACATGATCATTTTCGACCGCCGTTAAGCCAGAGTTCATCATGGGAAGAAATTCATGGTGGGTGGCCGATGGTCATTGTCCAACAACTTGGAAAGCTGTTACCACCTCAATACGTCGCGGGGCCGCGCGCGATTCAAATGGGATCGGCGGAATGGTTACAATGGCGTCGGCGGCGAGGATTGTTCGGAATGCTTTGTGTTCGTGTCGCCTATTCTCATTACTGTGCGAGTGAACCATGAATGTCCTAGTCGCAGACGACAGCCTGATCATGCGACGCATGTTGACCGCGTATTTACGGCCATGGGGCTACGAAGTATTGGAGGCGAAAGATGGCGAAGAAGCGTGGAGTCTGTTTCAATCGGAGTCCGTTTCACTCGTCTTAACCGATTGGATCATGCCAAAAATGGACGGTTTGGAGTTGATTCGCCGGATTCGTGCTTCGCCACGTCCAGGGTATTGCTACCTCATACTGCTGACAGCAAAGTCGGAGAAAGAAGACTTAGTTACGGCCATGGAGGCTGGTGCTGATGACTTTCTGGTGAAGCCCTGTGACAAAGAAGAGCTACGCGTGCGACTTCGCGAAGGTGAACGCATCATTCGTCTAGAACACGAATTGGCACAACAAAATCGGCAGCTTCGTGAAACACAAGCGGCGTTGATTCAAAGTGAAAAACTGGCAAGTTTAGGACAATTGGCCGCAGGAATGGCACATGAAATTAACAACCCCATCGCCATTGTCACCAATAATCTTGCGGTCGTCCGTCGAGATCTTGGTGACATGACGAAATTGATTGACAAATACCAACTCACCAAATCCATTTTGCAACATGCTGCCCCGGAATTACTCGCGGAATTGATCCAAATGGAAATCGATTGTGATTTACCGTGGCTCCGGGAGCAACTGCCCCATTTATTGCAATCCTCAGCGAGTGGTCTTGCTCGAGTACGCGATATCGTCACAAACCTGCGTGACTTCGCGAGGCTGGACCAAGCGACTTACGACACAATGGAACTTGGAAAAGCCGTCCAGGCCACATTGGAAATGCTAAATCACAATATTGAAGACAAGCGGCTGACGGTCAAAACCGAGGATGAGCATACGCCACCTTTGCTCTGCCAACCCGACAAAATCTTGCAAGTCATTTACAACGTGGTATTGAATGGCGTTCAGGCTAGCACGCCTGATTCAATACTATCAATTCGAATCAAGGCCGATTCCGAATGTGCCATACTCGAGGTCCAAGATTTTGGAGGTGGGATGACCCAGGCGACGCGCAATCGCGTGTTCGAACCTTTCTTCACGACAAAGCCGGTGGGAGAAGGGACCGGTTTGGGAATGGCTGTTAGCTATGGTATCGTTATCGATCACGGTGGAATGATCGCTATTGAGAGTGAGCTTCACCGTGGTACGACCGTGCAAGTACGTTTGCCATTCAAAGCGCCGCCGCGTCAAAATGGTCAGACCGCTACGTCCTGAGGAACTGGCAAATATATTCAACGAAAATCGGATCTAAGCTATGTCTGAAAATAACAAGCCTTCATTGCTCATCGTAGATGACGAGCCAGATGTACTATTCTCTTTGGTCGCGCTACTGCGTCGTGATTTTCAAGTGTTTACGGCGGAGAGTGGCCCTCAGGCATTGGAGGTTCTGCAACAACACCCTATTCATGTCATCATGACGGATCAGCGAATGCCCACAATGACAGGCGTGGAATTGATGAGCCGCGTGCGGAAAGAATTTCCAGAGGCAATTCGCATTATTTTTACAGGATACGCTGATATTCGGGCTGTGGTGTTTGCGATCAATACTGGCGGTCTGTACCGATATCTAACCAAGCCATGGGATCCGGACGAGCTTGTAGAATTACTTAAGGAGGCAGCCGCCAAACATGACGAATTAGTTGCTCAGGCACAGTTGCACGAGAGCTTAAGCGATTACCTAGACGATGCGTCTCAGCTAATCAAGGTCGCAGATTCTTCCGAACTAGGGGTTAGTTTCGCGGCCCAGTTCCAATTGAAAACGCAGCGGCTTCGCAATTACCTCTCCAACATTCAAGGCGATTCATGAGCGAGCGAGAACCAGTAGTTTTGGTCGTTTTGATTGACACGGATTTGCTTCGTTGGCACGTCGGTTGCATTACTTCAAAAAACGTCGCAGTGCCCTTGATGCGATCCGAGAATGGTAACCTGGACGAATATCGAGGGCTCGAGTTGGATGAACAAGTTTCGTTTCTGCGACATCGATTGGCAGGTGTTCTACAGCGGGGATGTGACCGATTGTGTGGACGGCAGATGAAAGCAAGTTGCTTTTTAGTGATCGACAACGGTCGATACCCCGATGCTGGTGAAGAATTGTCGCAACACGTTGCCAAGCATTTCGTTGAATGGATGCTGAACCCACCGATCACATTTTTGCAGGCCCCACAGGGCTTCAGGCAGATGCAGAAAGTTCCGTTGGAAGTCGTTGCGGGTGAGTTCACGCGGTCGCTCCAGGAATCCTTGGAAAGCGGGTTTTCGGAGTTCATCGGTTGGCTGGAACAGCCAGATCGCTGGGAGCTGATTGTTCGGCCAAAACGCGATTTCATTGAAAGTCAGCCATCAGGAACGCAGCAGCAAGTAATTTTCCAGTCAGTCGATTCTAACAAGGACGATGCCGCACCCCTGATTAACTGGGACAGGGCATGGCAGCAATTCTCTGGCGATACTATGTTAGCCAGGGAGCTCGCCGACGCACTTCTGACCGAAGGTCCGATGCTGATCGGCCAGATACGGGATGGACTTGCATCCGGCGATAGCCAGCTTGCCCAACGCGCTGCTCATACATTCAAGAGTGCGGTGGCAATTTTCTTCGCAACCAGTCTGGTTCAATCGGGCCAACTCATCGAATCGCTGTCGAAGCAAGGACGACTCGATGAGTGCGTTCCATTGCTAGTAGACCTCGATATGGGAATGAATCGGCTAACCGAAGAACTCAATGCTTTTCTGGCCAAAGTAGATTCGTGATGGCCTTGCGATCTTGTATGTTTAATGCGATTCAATCTAGAGTTCCCCGAAAGACTAAACGAAACGGATAGACAAATGGACGCGACTCGTGAACATTTTTTTCAACAAGTACTCTCTGTTCTCTTTCTGCCTGCATTTGTCATCCTTTTTTTCCCGAGTTGCAACATGAATTCCGACAAAGTCGAATTCCCACTCGATCCGAAGATAACTCAATCGTTATTCAACGAGTGGCGTTCGCCCCGATTCGGCACGGAAAATCCTCAATCGACGAACAATGCCGTTTGGGAATGGCTCATCCGATCGAAAGTGAGTGCCTATCAAGCGAACGAGAGACTGAACCGGGGCAGGAGCGATGCAACCGGCCCTGGATGGTGCTTCAGCCGTTTCGGCCAGAGTTCGAATGAGCTACCCGACGGCAGAATGGTACTAATTGCCGGTGAGCATGAGGACTTTTATGATCCAGATTTCTATATCTACAACGATGTCGTCGTCCAACATCCGGACGGGCGGATTGATATTTTTGGGTATCCGCGAGATATCTTTCCACCTACAGATTCGCATTCCGCAACGGTCGTTGGAAATCAAATCGTCATCATTGGAAACCTCGGATATCCGGATCAGCGCAAGTCAGGCATTACACAGGTTTTGATTTTGGACTTGGATGTTTTTGCAATAACTCGACAAGAAACCTTCAGTACGCCGCCCGGTTGGATTCATGGCCACAAAGCAACACTTTCCGAAGACCGCAAATCGATCTTGGTTGAACATGGCAATGTCTGCTCGGGCGAGAATGGGAAAATCTTTATTGAAAACATCGATGTGTGGCGACTAACATTCGACGACTGGATTTGGACGCGATTGACAGATCGTAATTGGCCTCGTTGGGAAGTCTGCCGCAACGACAAGAAGTCACTTCATTTGTTCGAGTATCAAACGGAATTGTGGTCTAAGCAATCGCCCGCGTTGCTTGGGGCTTTGCAACCCGGCGACGGCGAAACGCTGGAAAAGCAAATTGGGAAAAAGCCCGACCTCGATGCGTTCACTCAGTTATTCAAGCCACCCGTAAAGTACGAAGTGATACCAGCGACGGACGAAGATGAGTATGGCACACATCGCATTCGAATCGACGGAACAATAGTCCGTTACAACGAGGAATCGGATTGCATTCGACTGACCGTAGAGGGTGAATTGTCGCAGTCGTTGCTCGACATGCTTTCGACGGATCTTCAAGAAAAGTTATCAAGGATGGAGAACGAGCCCTGTCACTCGCTACCTGCCGTGAATCCGCCTCAGGGGCGCAGCGACCTGCCATCTAAAGGTTAGAATGTACGGGAAGGTTGGTTGCGTGTCACTGGTTTCATGCGCTTCATGCCAGGGGTTCCGACCATTTGCTCTAGTTCGACTGTCCCAGATTGGTTTTCGCGACCGGAATTAGCGGGAGAGCGAGGCTC
>JAYTVM010000567.1:0-2964 GCA_043743995.1 Pirellula sp.
TGGAAGGGTTTGATACCAATCGCTACGTTCCGTGCCTGAGGACCGATGACCTGGTGTTTCATTTAGCTCAACCGAAAGTTCGCGAACGCCTCCAATCCGCTTCGGGCCGAACGGCCACGAATTTAACGGACTTAAAACAATCGCTGGACGTGCTCTTTCTGCGATTCAAAGCGCATGGAGCCAGAGCGTGCGCGATTTCGTTGCCACCCTGGTTCTGCCCAAAAGCCTATTCCGATCAAAGTCATGCCGCCCAGATCGCATTGGATGACCTTGTTCAATGCGGCACCGACGCGTCCGAGCCCAACAAAAAAACCATGGCCGAATGGGTCTTTTGGAAAATCGCGGAATTGGCCGAAGCTTACCATTTGCCGTTCGATCTCATGATCGGAGTCAATCGACGCGTCTATCCCAACGGCGTGTTTCAAGGGCAGGATCTGTATGACTCCAGAGTATCGCTCATCCAGTATTCCGAACTTTTCAACGCATTCCCGAACCTCCCTTTCCCCATTTCAGTCCTAGCGTCGGTGACCAATCAAGAGCTAGTCGACTACGCCTGGATTTTCCCAAACGTTTTGACGCATGGGCATTGGTGGTACAGCAATACGCCCAACTACATCCGACACGATCTTCGTAGTCGTATCGAGGCAATTCCGAGAAACAAGCAACTGGGTTATTACAGCGACGCATACAAACTGGAGTTTATCCTCCCCAAATTCCGAATGTACAAACGAATCCTTGCCGGCATTTTGTCGGAGGATTTTTGTCGTGGCCAAGGTTGGTCGGAAGACAAAGCACTTGCCTTGGGCAAACAAATCCTCCGAGGCAACGTCGAACAAGTCTTTGATTGCAGAGATAAATCGTGAAAAAAGTTGGACTAGTTGGTTGGCGAGGAATGGTCGGTTCCGTGCTCCTTCAACGCATGACCGCCCAGAATGATTTCGCCCATTGCGAACCCGTGTTCTTTTCGACTTCCAATGCCGGTGGATTTGGACCCAAGATAGGTGGTATGGAAACGGGCGAGTTGCAATCCGCATCCGATATTGCATCCCTTTCCAAGCTGGATGTCATTATCACCTGCCAAGGTGGCGACTACACGAACGAGGTCTATCCAAAGCTCCGATCGACAGGCTGGAATGGTTATTGGATCGATGCAGCCTCATCGCTGCGAATGAAAGACGATGCAATCATCATTCTGGATCCGGTGAACGATCGAGTGATCCGCGATGGCCTTGCAAAAGGAATCCAGACGTATGTTGGCGGCAACTGCACCGTATCTTTAATGCTCATGGCCATGCATGGATTGTTTCAAAACAATCTCATTCAATGGATGACCAGCATGACTTACCAAGCGGCCTCGGGAGCCGGAGCCAAAAACATGCGCGAGTTGATTTCGCAAATGGGAGCGGCCCATAACAGCGTCTCGAGTCTGCTTGCGGATCCCGCTTCGGCCATTCTCGAAATCGATCGTCAAGTTGCGGCGACCATCCGATCGAGTGACTACCCGACCGAACAATTCGGAGCACCACTAAACGGCAGTTTGATCCCTTGGATCGACAAGGATTTGGGAAATGGTCAGAGCAAGGAAGAATGGAAAGGGAGCGCGGAGACGAACAAGATATTGGGACTTTCAGCGGATTCGATTCCCGTCGATGGATTGTGCGTTCGCATCGGAGCGATGCGATGTCACAGCCAAGCGTTGACAATCAAACTGAAGCATGACGTCCCAATGGATGAGATCGAAGACATGCTTGGCAAAGCCAATTCATGGGCCAAAGTTGTTCCGAACGAAAAGTCCGCATCCGTGCAGCATTTGACTCCGGCAGCAGTGACCGGTGGCTTGGTTTGCCCAGTTGGTCGACTTCGCAAACTATCCCTAGATCCAACACAACAAGGACAATATCTAACAGCCTTTACCGTCGGTGATCAGTTGCTATGGGGAGCCGCGGAACCACTTCGCCGCATGCTGCGCATTCTGCTTGAAGGCTAAAAGGACTGCCTCCGGACACGAAACCGATACCCAGGGCGGCGCTTTGCGGCTACGCCGCGTCGCTCTGCCCTGGGCTGCCTTGTGTTAGCCCATTGGGCTATCAAGCCCGGGCTGAGTCACCATTCGTCTTTCCGATTCAGCGGATAGGACGCCCAAACCGGCGAAGCATTAGCGTTTTATTTCGACGCTTCGGTCGCCCAAACCGTTTTGCAAAACCCGAGTGGGCAATTTGAATTATGATGATCATCCATTCGAGAGCCAAGATGGGCTTCTTGGCGTTTGTTCGATTAACCTAATTCAATTTGTAAGCCTATTCGAATACAAAATTTGGAGCAAAGGGAATTTGAGTAACAGATTTCCCCAACCCGAAAAGGGTCAGGTCGGTTTGGTCTCAATTCACGCGGTTCGTTCAATCCGTGAGAGCCATTGTAGTGACTTGCGTCTGCACTGCCAGCGGATGCATTGTTTGACAGGAAACAACTCCTTCCAGCACAACAGATATGCCCCTACCCAAGTCAAACCATAGCCGCCTTGTGTCTTTCGAAAAATACCAATTGTCTCTTGGTACTCGGCGGGCTCAGCAACCACTTTGCGCTGAACGAATGCTTCCACATCACCTTGGAAGTCTTCAATGACGGATAGATGTGCCCTCCCGTAGGCGAGCGATTTTGCCGCCATTACGTGCACTCGATAAAGTTCGGCGACATTTTGGATATGCCATAGATGAAGAGTATGATCATTCGGAGGTGCCCGAAAGGATCCAATTCTTGGCGCGTTGCTGGTCTGCAAACAGCCTCCGTTTGCAAACCTTCGTACGAATTCGGTGTACTTGACCTTAATAACGACGTCGGTTGATTGTGACCAGACAACGGATATCATCATCGAGTCTCCAGCTCGCTCATTGACCATCATCATCGAAATCGATGCGGCGTTGTTGACTAGCTTAGGCAATGCAAAAGTAGCCACGGTTCGAAAGC
>JAYTVM010000568.1:0-2957 GCA_043743995.1 Pirellula sp.
CTTGCAGCAATGGGGCATGGCTCTTAATGCAGACGGTGATATTCTCATTTACGGTTGCGACGTGGCCGAAGGCATCGTAGGCCAATCGCTGCTTGAAACGATCGCCGAAGCAACTGGCGCCGATGTCGCCGCATCCATGGACAAGACAGGCGATCTTAGTCGCGGCGGCAACTGGACCTTCGAAATGCAGTTGGGCGAAATCGAAACGCTCAATGCCTTCAGTATCCAGTTGCAAGAAAGCTACAGCGGGTTGCTGGCTACTTACACCGTTACGAACACCAACGACAGCGGCGCAGGTTCGCTCCGTCAAGCCATCATCGACGCCAACGCCAATGCTGGAACGGACACCATCACGTTTAGCATTGGCTCGGGCGCTCAGACGATTAACCTTTTGAGCAATCTAGCGCAGATCACGGACACCGTCATCCTAGATGCGACCACTCAGTCGGGTTACTCCAATGCGCCGCTCATCGAGATCAACGGGAACAGTTACGCCGCCGGATCCGAGTACGGTTTCGATCTTGGCGAGAATGCAGATAACTCCATCATCAAAGGCTTCGTAATCAATCGCTTCGCGACGTATGGAATTTACTTGAACGGAGCGGACAACGTTACCATTGTCGGAAACTATATTGGGACCAATGCCGCAGGTAACGCCAGCCAGGCTAACGGTGTGGGTGTCTACATCTTAGCAGCATCCTCGGGCAACATCATTGGTGGTTCGACTTCGGCGGTCCGAAACGTAATTAGTGGTAACACGTCCAACAACATTACGATTCTAGGCGATAGCAATGTCATTAAAGGTAATTATGTCGGTACGACGGCTTCGGGTCTTGCTGGACTCACGGGAACTTCAGGCAGTTCCGTACTTCTAACTTCCGGCACGAATAACACCATAGGAGGGTTAAGCGCCGGTGAGGGAAACGTCATTACCAATGGCGGTAATGCAGGAGTGAACATAAACGGTGGCAGTAACACGAGCATTTTGGGAAACATCATCGGCATGTCGGCCGACAAGAGCAGCTTTCTAGGAAACACAAACGATGGGATTGCCGTTGCGTCCGCGAGCAGTACAGGCAACGTAATTCTTCAGAATAGCATTGCTGGCAACGGGGGACAGGGCATTGATTTAACAAACGATGGTATAACGGCCAATGACGCCAACGATGCCGATACGGGTGCGAACAACCTCCAGAACGTCCCGGTTCTTTCGTCAGTCATCACCAATGGGTCTCAAGTCACAATCTATGGGACTCTGAATAGCGAATCCAATAAAACCTATCGAATCGAGTTTTTCGCAAACACCGCCAACGACATTGAGGGCGAGCGGTACCTTGGATTTGTGAATGTCACCACACCGGCGTCAAGTCCCTTCACAGTTAGCTTTAGCACGACCTTGTCCGTACCCGTGGTGGCGGGCGAGTACATTACGGCCACGGCAACCGATCCGAGCAACAATACCTCAGAGTTCTCAGCGACCAATCGCGCACGCGGAAATACAGGGCTATTTCTGTCTGGAACCCAGAATTCGACGGCGGGCGGACTGACGTGGACGGACAGTGCTCTCACCCAGTTCGGCGGTCCCAATCTCCAGTTCGAACCTGGTACGACTGGCGGTACTTTTTTTGCAACCGAATTTGAACTTGATAATTTTTCCGCCAGCAATGTCAACATGAATGGTTTTCACTATGTCTCGCGAACGCTGACGATAGGGGGAGCAAACGCAGTAACTCTGAACGTAGGCGATCTGTTGCTGAGTACGGCGACCAACGAGACGCTGGGTGGAGTCTCGGTCTCGGCGGATGATATCATCCTTTTCAAGCCAACGGTTGCGGGCAACTACAGCGCCGGGACGTTCTCCATCCTGCTTCAGAATCCCATGGCAGGCAACGCGACTCGCGATTTCGCGTTCGTTGAAACCTCAACCGTCGTCGGAGGCGTTACGCTCAACGCGGGAGACTTTCTGCTGGTCGCAAGCAGTTCCACTTATGACAAGGATATTACGCGCTATCAAGTGTCCGATGTCGGCGCCGGAACAACTTCCGGAACTCGCAGTCTGCTGATTGACGGTTCCAGCACGGGCATCGGTTTTGGCGCTAGGATATACGGTATTGAACTCGTTCAGTCGAACATAAGTTTAGGCGGTACTTCGCTGACCGCAGGGCAGTTGTTGATTTCTTTAGACGCGAGTGACACCGTTGGCACGAACAATCTAAGCGTAACGAAGTATGACATCTTCGTCTTGAATGTCACGGCCACGGGAACTAACACAAGTTCTGGATCGACCAGTTTGTTAGTGCAAGGAAGCGACATCGGACTAAGCAATACCGGCGAAGAATACGACGGCATCGCCTTGTTCGATAGAAATTTCGCGCCCGTTTTGGATGCGACCAAGAGCCCTGCGCTTGGTTCGATCAATGAAGATGCTGGTGCTCCTTCCGGAACCGTTGGCACCCTCGTCTCGGCGTTGGTGGATTTTTCGACTCCTGCTGGACAAGTCGATAACGTCGTCGATGGAGACGCAAGCGGACTACTTGGCATCGCCGTAACGGCGGCGGATACAACCAATGGAACTTGGTGGTATTCGACCAATAATGGCTCAAGCTGGCTCGCCCTGGGCGCGATCAGCGATAGCTCTGCCCTCCTACTGGGGGCCGACGCGAATACTCGACTCTACTTCCAACCCAGTGCCAACTACAACGGCACAATCACTAACGCAATCACCTTTCGAGCTTGGGATCAATCGACCGGAACAAACGGAAGTACGGCAAACACATCCACCAACGGTGGTACCACGGCGTTTTCGATCGCCACCGAAACAGCATCGTTGGTCATCAATGCCGTGAACGACGCTCCGACCGTTACCAATGGCTACACGCATACCCTAGCCACGACCGACGAGAACACGACTTCTACAGGAACGCTCGCTTCGGCCATCCTTAGCGGTTCGACTTGGG
>JAYTVM010000569.1:0-38903 GCA_043743995.1 Pirellula sp.
GACCGGGCCAAGCGCCTGCTCGCAGCCAAGGAAAAGCGGAACGCGACCGCCTAGCCGATTTGCGACCAAAATTCCTACTGGTTGACGTGGGCGCTTACATTCATCTGAGCCGCTCGCGCTCGTAATAACGTACGTCTGGTACTGAAAACGAGCCAGGAGATCGCCGGTCGCTTGATCTATCACGCTCACAAAAAGATGCTCGTTTAGGTAGCGCATTCGCTCACGCCACGCGAATAGACTAAATGCGACTAAGGTCGTTATGGCCAGCATCGTCCGAATGCTAAACTGCGGTCGTTTCAAAAAGGTTGGCGTTTGCATTAGGATCGAATGTCCGTTGTAACCAAAGTGGATTCATTTCCGGCGAGGTTACACAGACTGCATATGCTGTGCCATTACAGATTAGGCTAGCTTTCAAGCGTCCAACTGCCCAACGTTGTCGCGTTTTAATACTAACATCGCAAATTCGTACAGCTTTGTTCCGACGGAATCGATAACGCTTTCCGATCTCGCACTTGATTTTGGACTGTGCTTATTTCGTGTGATTCGTGGTTCGCTCTCGAACGTGCGGGAGCAATTTGGAAAATAAAGCGGTGGCGATTTGGCATCGAGGACGTCAGTCGGCGGAGCGACTGACCTACGATTCACAAACTTTCACGACGCATGCTGGTTGACGCTGTGAGGCTCTTGCCAGACATGAACATGGACGATCCCATCCAACTTACACTGTTTGCGTCTGCCGAAACCGTTACGGTAATCGTAGAGCCGGGTTCTGCACTCGACACGGAGCTCGGAGAAATGGTAACGCTTCCGGTCACGCCGGAACTAGACAACATCTGCAAGACGTCGGTTTCTACGCTGGATGAGGTTGCAGCAGGTAAAGAAGCCTGACGTGCGCCTTCACGCGATGCAGTTACCAGCAGTTGTTTTACCATGGTCATTCGTCCGATATCGATCAGCCCCATCGTAAATAGGATCATGAGCGGTGCAACAAGTGCGAATTCTACGAGTGCAGCGCCGTTGCGGCGTCTCGTTCCGAAGTTTCGTCTTGGTTGCTTCGATCGCACACATCTCACGCAGCTTCGTTTGGATTGCTTCCATTGGATTGTCATAATGCCAGACCACATCGAGAGTTTCAGGACTATTTTACAAGTACAACGGGTGAGTAAATGGAATCGCTCCAAACGCGAGTGGAGTCACCAACCACGACATTCCGTGCCATGACCGACGTGGGCTGAACAATCAAATACTTGGAACTCATGGATCCAGTCAACTTCACTGCCATGATGCGTACGCCAACCCAACGAACGATCGTATAAGTTGCGTTATTGCCGTTTCCTGTTACCGATGAAAACACGGGAATGATGCGAGTCTGACCAATGATGGAGGCAAGTTCGTCCTTGACACCCGCGCTAATCCCTGTGTCGCCGTTGAGCGTCATCGTGCCATTTCCATCTAGTACCAAGGGTTTGCCGAGATCGTAGAGATCCTGCGACGAGATTCCCCCGGTAATCTGACGCGAGAGATCGGCAGTGCTATTGTTGCAGTTCCCGATATCAACGGTTCCTCGATTTCCAGGGCTGCCAGTTCCCTGGGGATATAAGTTCACTTCTTTGATCCCATCGGTTCCGCTTGAAATCGATGAGTTGCTAGAAGTAAACTTGTAATTGTCAGTTCCGCCACCATTAAAGAGTGCGATCCAAGTTTGATCATCGAGTGCGAACGGTAACAGGTTTAGGTCTGCCGCCCCATACACAGGCGATTTGAATCCCTTGATTTGCATGGCCGTCGCTGCCATGGACTCGACGATCATGTCGCGACCGTTCTGTCCGAAAAACCGCGCAAAAAACAAGGGGACTTGGCCATTGCTCGCTTCATTTTTGCGGATTCGGACTCGAACAGCCCGATACGGGCTGTTCGAATCCGTATTAAGCGTTGCGCTAGACTCAAGCGAGGACAGATACCCGATAGAAACGTCGGTTTCCTGTCCCTCTATCGACAGCGAGGGGGCCGAGTTGCAGACCAAATTCAAACTGGCCATGTTCTTGGCTGCATCGTTAACTCCATCAAGCAACGCACACGTATTGCCATTCTGAGTAGCGGTATCCACCAGTTGCCACGCTCCAGCCAAAGCAGCTGCATCTGCCGTTCGTCTGGCTTCCGCCTTCGATGCTGCGATATACCCAATGTCGATGGATAACGCCAACATACTCACTAGTACACCCATCAGAAATGCAGCCAGAATGATGGCTGCTCCACGACGACGCCTTGCTTCACGTGATAATGCAACATGTTTACGGCAATCGGAAATTGTCTTCCTCATGATTATGACCTTTTCGTACCTTGATGTGAATCTTTCGCAATTCGGAAACCATAGGGCGTGGTTCAAGTAAAACGCAATTTTATTCTTATTGAACGAGTAAATTGACTGTGGATTCAATCACCTGACCTTGATCGGTGAAGTAGCGAACCTTCGCGAGTTTGAGCAACGCGACGCGATTGGACGCAAAACCAACGCCTGACCATTCAGCTGATTTATTGGGACGATATCCGTTCAGATCGTTCACGGACGTTGCATCGCGAACCAAAGTTTCCTTTCCACCAAAATCCCCCCAGCTCTGCGAAGAACCATCCTTGATTGCAAATACCAACTCCTCTTTGATGATGGCCATAACCTGTGTCCACTTGAGCAATTCTCCATTGGCGGATAACTTTATTCCATTGCAGCTAACTTTGTCATCCATGACGCTCGCGCCCTGGTAGGCTCTAGTTTGAAATCCACCACCCAGATAGTCGTCCTTTTGCGCATGATTGAAATTCGCGCCAAAATGCTGGACTTCCAAAGAGTCACCTGGACTCATCCAAGTGCTGATCTGAGGTGAGTTTTGCAACGGGTTGGGTGTTGTGACCACCAACTCCCAGTCTTCCTCGACACGTAGGATTCGTGGCTCTGCACCCGATGCAAAGCCAGAGAAGAGACCACTCAACATACACCCAACAGCCACCCGTGTAGAATTTTTCATTCGCATTGCCTTGATATAATGGTGTTGCCAGCGCATCCTTACGTGCTCGGCGCTGCCTCAGAGTTAAGTAACGCCACAACTTAAACCTAGGTCATGAAAACCGAGGCTCGATCGGATTGTTAAAAGAATACTAAAAACTTTGATGCGCCATACCGACCGTATTGGGGGAGAACTTTGGAAAGTGAACATCGGTTTCGCAGGAAGATGTGGTTTTCCGTAGTCAAGTTCCCCGACTTGAGTCCTCGATATTCAACGCCCCTCGCCCGATCAAGTTGACTGCGGCCAAGACTTGTTGCACTTGATTTGCGTCCGTTGGGATTTCTTCTGGTTTCGGATTTTTAACAATGTCGCGAACGATCTCGCGAGCCGCAACCGGACCGCCAACGCTACGCTACGAAACACATTGGATGAAATCTCGCGATTGCTAGTCGCGTGAACGCAAAAAAAACCGGTGCAATGGAATCTCTATAAGATTCCAACACACCGGCTTACTCGTAAGTCGCCTACCGATTTCTAGTTCGGTCTGCGCGTTATTGTCTAACGTAATTCTCGCGTCCAGATTCTCGGTTCTGGAAGCGACTTTGACTGATAGATGCACCGCCCTGCAAGTCCCTTGACGAAAGTTGTAGAAATTCGACAAATGATAAAATTTGACAATTCTCTGCAATTGCTTCGATCTGGTTGGTGGGGTGCCTAAGGCTCCTATCGGTATCGCCTTGGATCTGTCTTCGCGTATCGCCATGGCTGGTCCGTCGCGTGGGAAGTAGACGTAGCCGATTGTGTAGGTTGATACGAGTACCTTCGATAGCTCTGCATGGGTGCGCTTTGGGTAAACACCTGAGGCTGTGTCACCAAGGACTGCATTGAACTATTTGCGGGAGGAATAACATTTACGCTGGTTGGTTGCATAGGAGTGATTACTGTCCCCATAGCCATATTTCCCTGAACACTTGTTGCAGGCTCATACGAGAATCGCCGGTAGACTTGAGAATCGCTCGTCGCAGTTGAAGAAGCGACCACGCTACACGCACACGCACAAGGATCGCTTGGGCTCTGCCCCCACGAAACTGCGGGGGATGAACAGGCCATGATCGCGCTAGACAAAGCTGCAAACACTACTTTTGACATCATTCTACTCCACGGCCCTTGGGCCAATTCGAATTTCATGCATCCTGCGCATTGTAAAACGGCAATTCCTACAACCGTCGCCTTGACTTATTAGATGTGTTTCAAGGTCGGCACCTTCAAAAATCTAATCAAAATTATTCTGCGTCGAATGCATTCGAAGAAATGGCTTTCGCGACTTCTTTGCCGAAAAAACCTTCTTCGCGTGCTTAATCTTCTTGCATGATCGCCTAAAAGCCTTGCACCATGCAGGCAACCCAAATGCATGGCCGGATTCTTAATTTTATTTTAACTCTTTTAGCGGTCGATCTTTACGTAGGCACAAGAACGGTTTCACTTTTGCGGAATTACGAGCTCGGCACGGTATTTGACATTCACAGGAATTTGGCTGACGAATTCCTTTGAAACGACGCAAACTCAATCCAACAAGAATGCCTAAAATCGCCACTCATCTATCTCTCCTTGCCTTCACCGTTTTTTTGTTGGTTTCGAAAAGCCCGAGTGCAAACGGGGAGGATTCGCCGGGCCGCACCGTTTCCCAATCCAATTTCTTCCAGGTCCAATCGTTTGCCGAAGGTCCAAATTCGCAAAAAGTACTCGAACTTTGTGATTTGCTTCGAACCGAGCTTTTAGGAGTTTGGAGCGGAAAAGTAGGTCCTACAATGTGGGAGCCGCGTTGCGAAGTTATTGTTCATCGTTCGCGTGAAGAGTACGCCAACGCGGTTGGGCCTGGGAGTGGTTCGACTAACGGTAGCAGTCTCGTGCAACTCAAATCGGGAGTCGTTACGAGTAGGCGAATAGACCTGATAATGGATCAGCACGGTGCGTTGACGTCACTACCTCACGAACTGACACATGTAGTTCTCTCCGATTGTTTTGGGGGGCGACAGCCACCCCTTTGGCTCGATGAGGGCATTGCTATGCTGGCGGATACCCACGAAAAGCAACTGCTGCATGAACGCGACTGCGTGGATGCTATCTCTTCCAAGAATGCACTAACTATTGACGCCTTGTTGAAGCTCAATCGATTTACGTCGTCGCATCAAGTCGCAGCCTTTTATGGCCAAAGTCTAACATTGGTCAGGATGCTCGCACAGCAAAAAAGTCCCGATACGCTTATCGAGTTCGCCAAGGATTCTATGGATCATGGAATGGCCATGGCACTCCATCGTCATTACCAAATAGACGACGTTCGCGAGTTGGAAAAACACTGGGAACGGGAAGTGCAAACGCTCAAGTCATCTTTCAAACGCAAGCGGTTTATGTCTGTTCGATACCAGCCTTAGGCGAGCGGCAAAATGGTTCATATCCTTCCCCAAGCTAGCCAATCCGTTCGGGACTTGCCGCGACAGATGTATTTTAGCGTTCTTCTCTTGGGCGTCCCGACTCCCGTTCCTTGGTTGGCGGGGGACAAGCCACGATCAAACTCAATTTGCTCTCAAAAAGCTGTGTTACTTTGAACAGCATCCAGTGGGGCAACTGTTGCTAGAGGCCTTCGAAACTACGATCGTAGTCGATTTGGTGCTACAGCAATTCGCTCCGCAGGATGATGCTTCGACATTACAGCAGTCACAGTCGCACGCTTCGCATGCACAAACTCCTGTAATGCAGCAGCAACTTCCGTCTGGGCAACACGAAGTACATTCGCAAGTGGGCGACTTTTCGTTGGACGCAATATCCAGCGCTCGACTTGAATTCAAACCCACAGCTAAGCTTGCCAGCACCACTCCAAGCAACCCAACTCCACCCAAAACAGCAATAGTTCTCATTGTTCAACTCCTAAAGATTGGTTCGAAATCAGCAGTAATCCGCAACCCGTGTTAACCGAGCTGTTTATTGGACGCCTGACATGGCAAGATCCTTCACGAATTGAGATAAATGTTGGAATTTATCCAAATTCCCAATTTCTATGAAGGATCCAATCGACGCAAGCATCCAAATCAGCGTATCTTGAGTAAAGGTACTTGGATTGAAAGATAGGAAAATGCACCTGTACGCCTTAAAAATAGCGCTCCTCATTGCAGTTTCGCTTAGCCAAATTGCTGGTGGGACTCCGTGTTGCTGTTTTCCTCGCTTTCTTGTGACGGCGTTAGCACTTTCGGTTCAACGGAGCGTACCATCTCAGGCTTCGTCCGAGCATCCGTCCAGCGAAGTTACCTGCTCGAAATGCTGCCGAAACCGCGTTGATTCGGAAACACTCACACTCGCATCCAACCTTTTGCCTTCAACCAAGCGGACGGCGAGCGTATCTCGCGACAGCAAATGCAACTGCGTTCGCGTACTATCCTTATGCGCACCGGACGAATGGTCTATTGAGGAACACAGATCAGCGCCCCTACAACCATTTTGTGCTGCTTCAAGGATTTTCGATCGTCCGCCAATTCCAACGAATACAAATACAGCATATTCACCTCCAATATGTCTCCGACCCTATGGTCCTTCTTGGCAATGCATAGCCTGCATTTGGATATATTGATTTTGATCGAAAGATCTGTTGTTCCATCGATCAAGTGATTTTGGATGGATTTCTATTCTCGATTGAAATCGGCATGCGATTGAAATCGGCATCGTCTTCCAAACAATTTCTTCCATTTGTGTGAAGGCTAGAGCCCATCGTGTCATCAAAAGATAGTCGAGTTCAAAGTGGCGAGCAATCCCGAGGCGAGTTGGCGGAATGGATTCGCGGAGCTTGTCGCGGCGATCTTGATTCACAAAAGAGTATTTACCAACATATTGCCGCGCAAGTTGTCCGCATTGTGCGACGCATGGTCGGGCAAGACCATGTCGATGATGTGGTCCAAGATATTTTCATCACCTTATTCACGAAACTCAAACAATTTCGATTTGAGTCGACCTTTGAGACGTGGGTTCACAGAATGGCCGTCAGTCAAGCACTCCAGCATCTTCGCCGAACCAAGCGAGAACAGGTGCGGGTTCGCGAATATGCGGCAAACGCTAGCCCTCAACACATCATCACGAATGAGCAATCGACACGCGAAGACGCCGAAGTGCTTGGAATCGCGATGAATTATTTATCTGGTGACCAGCGAGCCCTGCTACATATGAAGGAAGTCGAAGGATTTGACTACCGAGAGATTGCAGAGGTACTGGGTGTGCCCGAAGGAACGGTCGGCTCGCGACTCAATAAAGCTAGGTCCGAACTTCGTTCCGCCCTCACTCAGTTAGGCTGGGAGGTTTCCTCGCGATGAATTGCGAAAGTGTTTCTAATAAACTTTCCGATTTCATGGATGGCAAATTGGACTCGAATACAACCGAGCTGATTTCACTCCATGTTGGTACTTGCGCATCCTGCCAGGGCGTTATACGGTCGTTGCGACGCATTGGTGACTGGATGCGAGAAGACGAAGTGACTGTCGATACGGAAGCTATTTGGAGTCGCATTGAGTCTGCTCTCCCAACCCAAAAACAAACTTACACTGGGTTGTTCCTGGCTTGGAGCGTACCAGCCCTTGCTGTCGCCGCATCCTTGGTCTTGGTATTCGCAAGTCTTGTTTTCAAACCCTATGGTAATCGGGAAATTGCCAAAAACACGTCTCATGCAAAGCATGAGCGTGATCGCGATGCGCTTGCAGTTGACTTCCGCCAAGTAATCGACCTTGCTCAATCGTCTCCACAACTAGCAATATCCAGCCTTGTCGACAAGTACGATGGCAAACAACTCGATGCGGAAGCTGCGACTAAGTTCATCGGGTATAGGCCTTCCTTGTTTGAGAGTGTACCAGTTGGGTTCGATCGCGTTTCAACCCATGTTCTCAATATGCCATGTTGTAAGTGCACTGCGAGCATTTGCGCGAGGAAAGACGGTCGGTCGTTGCTCGTCTTCGAGCACAAAGACGAGCAACCAGTCTGGTTTGGAGATTTGCCATCAATCGAAACTAAGTGTTCAGGCACCCAATGCAGGATCATTGAATCCGCGGGGCAATTAGCCGTGAGCTGGAAGCATAAGGATCGTCAATTCACTATGATCGGCGCTGCCGATCTGGCGGAAGTTAGAACGTGGATCGAAAAAATGAGCTTGTAGAAGCGAAACTCGCCAAGAGTTTCGGACTGCTTAGCAATAACCGAAAGTCCTGACGACTTTCGCACCGTGGCCAAGATCCGCCCAGCCCGTTCTTTGCAGTAGAGGGGAATCGTTAGCTTGAGAAAACCGTCGATGACGATCGTCGATACGAGGATCGCTTGACGCTTGATGATCTCGAATGAAATTGGTCTTCGCCTACTCGATATGTTTTTGGTAGTCTTCGAGTAGTCGTCGTTCTAAGTTAGCATTGGAGACCCCAAATGAAACTGCTTTTTTCCAGTAAGTCGCAAATAGATTCAATCAAAGCGTTGCTTGATGCCGTCGCCGAACCACTCAATTTGAACGTGTCTGTACGCCTTTGGAATGGTGAAATCGTCCCGCTTGGGGCGGAGGCAAACGGAAGGTTTATTATTGGTCTATCCGGACCTGGCGTAATCG
This sequence comes from Pirellula sp., assembly GCA_043743995.1. GTDB lineage: Bacteria > Planctomycetota > Planctomycetia > Pirellulales > Pirellulaceae > JBKCUI01. The sequence goes on from JAYTVM010000569.1 coordinate 8,626, forward strand.
GATCATTGATAAGACGCCCAAGTCTGGAAACCTTGGTTCGACTCTACGCCACCGGGCATATTGACTTCGAAGGTGGCGACTTAATCGACTTCTCAGAGGCGTTCAAGACGCGACAATCGAATCGCGAAAAGCTAAAGCAAATCAGCAAGCTAATGCTGGCAAAACGTGCAATTCCGTTCTTGTTTGCTAAAACGGAAATTGCAGACTTGAGTCAGGGGTTTCGCAATGATATGGTTGGTCGCGAAGAGTCGAGACGCAAGAATATCGACTACATTCAATTTCATTACGATGTGGGTAACGAGTTTTACAAATTGTTTCTTGGCACTGAGATGATGTATACCTGCGGGTATTTTCGAGATTGGTCCAATTCGCTGGATCAAGCCCAGCATGACAAACTAGATATGATCTGCCGCAAGCTACGGCTTGAGCCAGGTGACCGAATGCTCGATATCGGATGCGGATGGGGTGGATTGATCTGCCATGCAGCCATGAACTTTGGAGTTACCGCACACGGCATCACGCTGTCCCAACAGCAATTCGAATTCGCGAAGGCAAAGATCGAACAACTAGGTCTGACCGATAAAGTGACGGTCCAAATCTGTGACTATGCGGACCACCAAGGTACTTACGACAAGATTTCCAGCATTGGAATGTCGGAACACATTGGGGTTGCGAACTACCCTCGCTACTTTTGCAAAATCAATTCACTGCTACGTGACCGTGGCTTGGTGCTCAATCATGCGATTGCTCGAAGCTCCAAATCATCAAAGAAATATTCGGCACGCATTCGGCCGGAACGCAAGTTTTTGTTGAAGTACATCTTCCCCGGATCGGAGTTGATTCCCGTTGGAATGACAACCGACTTCATGGAACAGACTGGGTTCGAGGTGCATGATGTGGAATCATGGCGAGAGCACTATGCGTTAACGACCCGTTTTTGGTGCAAGAACCTGTCAGCGAATAAGGACCGAGCAATCGAATTGGTTGGAGCCGAACGGTACCGATTGTGGGTCGCTTACTTAGCCGGTGCGTCGGGTGGATTCACGGCAGGTTCGATCAAGATCTATCAAGTGGTCTCGAGCAAGAAAGCGTCAAAGGGAGTGTCTGGAATGCCTCCAACTCGCGATCACCTTTATCGTGCGGCGTAGAGGCTAGCGTCGATGTACTCGTTCGCTTTTCGCTCAATTGCAAGATCGATTGGGCTTTGGGGCGAACGTGCCACCCAGATTATAGGTAGATTTCTAACTGCCCCTCGCCTAATAACTCAGTGGCCGTGTGACTTGCATAAATTTGTGCTGTGAGTCTTCTTGCCGGAACCAGTCGATCAAGCCTTCGGGTACCGGAGCGGTAGGTCCCCGCCATACTGTCTGCAAGTCGATAGCGGGATTTAGCCCATGCACGATGAGCCGTAAGTTGCGGATCGCCGAACGGGTCAAGCAGTCGTCGCAAAGCTGATTGCTCATCAACCTCAAGTATTTCTCATTGGTGGATATCGCCGATTCGCCGACATTGAGCACCCGATCGCCAGGAGCAATGTCTCGCCATGAAAAATGCGGTAGTTTCGATGCTACGTTTGCCGTTGCGACGATCCGCGCCGGAGTGATCGACTCCAATAGATCGAATCTCTCGGTAACAAAATAAGTCTTCTGATATTCACTGATCAAATAGTCGGTAGTGGCAAGTCGAAGCAAATCGGTATCCTGGGAAGGATCGATCAGCAACCTTGTTGGCTTTGGCGATTGGACGCTAAATACCGTCTCGCCGGGTGACGAGAGAATCCCGGCACCAAACGCGCGCACTTGGCCTTGTTGCATGACCAAACCGAACTCGACAGTAAACCAATAGATGCGTTCGGCATACAGCAACAGTTCATCGGCCTTTTTCTGTATCGCTTGGCGTGCATCGTCGCAACTCGCTTGCTCGAGTCTTCGGTCCCGTTCCTCGTAGATGAGGTTTCTCGCAATCCCATGATTGCGCATGACGTGAGCGACTACCGGAATCGTAAACGTTGCTACGTGTCCGGCTACGTCATGACCAATGTCCGGCTCCTGCAGATAGTCTTGCTCGATCGCCCGCATGAAGGTCGTTACCGGAAAAAAACGCTGGCTGTGGCAAGTGAAAAACAGTTCCGCTGGAATGATCATGCTGACTGTCGCTAACTGCCAACTCGTCTGCTGATAGATCCTCGCATTGAGCAAGTAAAAATCGGGAATCACCGTGCCGCCAATTTCAAAAAGCGATTCGCCATCGAGATATTCTTGGCATGCATACCGATGTTTGGTTCTCTGCTGCTCTGCAATCAAGCAGGCCCAACTCAAGTGCTCTTCACGCGTGTAGCGATCATAAACTTGTGCGTTGCGGTAGGTCCCTAAATCGACCGTGTCATCGGAAAGCGAGCCCACTTGAAAAGGAATTCCATCGCGGGCTGCATGGAGATATGCTACGGCTTTTTCGATTGAAATTGGATAGGGGACATCTTGATTAGCCAAGCAAAACGCCAACTCTTGCATTCTCAAATCAAAAGGCGGGGTGGCCACTCTAGTCAGGTCGACGCCATGCCGGGCGGCGATGATCGACATTTGTAATTCATCTAGATTCGTGCTCATGTTTGCAATTCGATCATCATGGCGACCGCTTCGCCGCCGCCTAGACATAGTGCCGCCACACCGACCGATAGCCCCCGTGTTTGTAACGCGTGCATCAAAGTGACCAAGACGCGAGCCCCACTGCATCCAATGGGGTGCCCCAAGGCCACGGCACCTCCATGTACATTGAGTCGCTCCGGATCTAGTGTCAGCTCGCGCATGCATGCGATGGTTTGCGAAGAAAACGCTTCATTAATTTCGAAAAGATCAATTTCCGAAATCTTTCGATTGGTTTTGCTTAGCAGTTTCTTGATCGCACCCACAGGTGCCAAAAAAAGATCTTGTGGCTTGCCTGCGTGAAGGGCAGTCGTAACGATACGAAAGGCCGATTGATTCGGCGAGGATTTTCGGACCGCTTCGTTTACGACGACAACTGCCGCAGCACCGTCGCTGAGCGTCGACGAATTCCCAGCCGTCACGGTACCATTGGTATCGAATGCCGGTTTCAATTTCGCTAATTTCTCCAACGAAGAATCGGCTCGAGGACCACCGTCTAGCACAATCATCGGCTCACTTGCAGCGTGCAATGGGTTCGCGGCCGGAACTGGCACAATTTCCGATACAAACGCTCCCGAGCTTTGTGCAGCGACTGCCCGTTGATGGCTTTGCAGGGACCATTCGTCTTGGGTACGGCGATCAATTCCGTGTTCGCGAGCCACATTCTCCGCATACACCCCCATCAATGCCGAACCGTGTGGACATCGTAGCCCATCGGTTTCAATAGAGTCCAGGAGAGGTTGCTGTCCATACTTCCAGCCAGATCGGGAATTGCGCAGTAAGTGTGGGGCTTGGCTCATGCTTTCCATTCCACCGGCGACAACCATAGCGCTATCCCCAGCCCTCAGCGATCGATCCGCCAGCATAATTGCATAGAGACCTGAACCACAGACTTTTCCAACGGTCGCACAACCCACGGAGTCGGGAATGCGTGCATGCAACGCTGCTTGTCTGGCCGGGGCTTGCCCAACACCCGACGTCAGAACCTCGCCCATGATGACTTCGTCGATTCGAGCCGTGTCCACTTTGGCGGCTACCAGGGCTGCCTGAATTGCGTACCCGGCCAATTGCGGTGCGCAACAATGCGAAAGTTCACCCATAAATCGACCGATGGGAGTTCGAACCCCAGAAAGTATCCAAGCGTATGACATTCCGCAAACCCAACCTATTCAACAGAAGCAATGAGGCGATTTCCCTAGTTATTGTAGGCATCCACGGGCAAGACGCGTAGACTTGTTCCCTCTAGAATGGAGGGTCAAAACCCTCGGCATAAAGCCGACGGCATGCAAATGCCCCCGAGCTTATCTCGGGGGATTGTTACCAAACCTCTAAAATGGACAATCAAAACCCTCGGCATAAAGCCGACGGCATAAACACCATGGACCCACCTGACACTACGATTCCACCTGACACAACAATCCTTTGGAAACCTAGCGAAACGGCTGTCTCGGAAGCGAACATGACCCGGTTTGCACGTTTCTTTCGAACTTCCTTCTTGCCCTCGTTGGGGAAAAGCTACAAAGACTTGCACGCGGCCAGCGTTCAGCATCCTGGAGATTTCTGGCAAGCCATTTGGCAATTCTGTGAAGTCGCAGGAGACGCAGGCGAAACACCCATGGTTGCGGGAAGCAGCATGTTGGATTGCCAGTGGTTTCCTGACGCTAGACTCAACTACGCGGAAGCCATGCTCAAGCCGACGAAACGGAATGAAGTCGACTTTGCAGAATCGATCGCCTTGATCGCCAGGAATGAAGTGGGGGATCGGACCGTTTTGACACGTAAGCAACTCCATGCGCAAGTCTGTCAAGTTGCAAGTTTTTTGAAATCGCAAGGTGTTGGGCAAGGCGATCGCGTGGTGGCGGTCATCCCTAATATTGCCGAAGCCGTCGTCGGACTCTTGGCGACCGCTGCGATCGGTGCCATCTGGTCTTCTTGTTCGCCTGAGTTTGGAGAGGATGCGATCTGCGATCGCTTTGGACAAATCGAACCCACGGTAATGTTGACCACATCCGAATGCCAATACGCGGGCAAGACAATCAACCCGTGCGTTAAGGTCGCAAGCACGCTTGCCCGACTGCCGACCGTCAAAATACTGCTGGTGGTGGGCGAATCCAACCTCGACACGTCCAACCGGGTAGGAGCTTCGGTGAAGCAATTTGCTTGGAATGATATCTGCCAGCAATCCGTTGGCACATTTCTCTTCGAACGCTTTGCGTTCGACCATCCGCTCTGTATCGTCTATTCGTCCGGTACAACGGGAGTTCCCAAATGCATTGTGCACGGGGTCGGCGGGACTCTGCTACAGCATGCAAAGGAACATTCGCTTCACTGCGATCTCAAGGCAGGCGACAGTCTTTTCTATTACACCACGACCGGCTGGATGATGTGGAATTGGTTACTGAGTGGACTAGCATCCGGTGCATCCATCGTTTTGTTTGACGGTTCGCCCTTTGCAAACTCGCCTAAAACTCTCTGGGAAATTGCGGAGTCCGAGGGCGTGACCCATTTTGGAGCCAGTCCGCGATACTATACGACATTGGAAAAAGAGGGATACGAACCGGCCCGAAATTTTCGTCTGGAACGACTTCGATGTGTGATGTCGACCGGTTCTCCATTGTTGCCCGAATCGTTCGATTGGATTTATCGAGCTATCAGTCCGCGAATAAATCTAGCTTCCATTTCGGGTGGCACGGATATTCTGTCGTGCTTCGCGCTCGGCAATCCAGCACTACCTGTTGTCCGAGGCCAGATCCAGTGCAAGGGGTTGGGCATGGACGTTCAAGTGTTCAACGATCAAGGGGAGCCAGTCATTGGGGTTCCCGGTGAACTTGTCTGCTCATCACCGTTCCCAAGCAGGCCCGTTTCTTTTTGGAACGATCGGGATAGCCAAAAATACAAGGCCGCATATTTTGCGAAATTCGAAGGAATTTGGTGCCATGGGGACTGGGCTCAGGAACACGCCGATGGTGGATTCGTAATCTTCGGCCGGTCGGACGCAACCTTAAACCCCGGTGGTGTCCGGATTGGGACTGCGGAAATCTATCAACAGGTGGAGGCCTTTCCGGAAATCGCGGAGTGTCTAGCAACTGTCCTGCGACGCGACGGAGACGAGGAGATTGTTGTGTTTGTCAAAATGAGGAACGGTCAAACCCTAACTCAAGAACTCAGTTCTGCCATTCGAAAACGTCTTAAAGAAAGGTGTTCGCCTCGACACGTTCCGAAACATCTTGTGGCTGCTCCAGATTTACCTCGAACCATAAGCGGCAAACTCTCGGAGATTGCCGTTCGAAATGCCATCAACGGAAGTGACCTTGGAAATGCTGGGGCACTTGGCAATTTCGAGTGCTTGGAGTTTTTTAGAACTTGGAGTTAATCCAGTCGAACTGGCTTGAAGGGACTTTGATGGCTTGGTCCAAGGCAGGAATCGTCGAATCCATGGCCGACGGCTTGTTGCATATCCCGATTGAGGTAGGGATTATCGAGCATCGGTGCATAATTTTTGGCATGTACTTGGACCACTTGGATTCGTCCATCTTCGTACAATACATTGGCTAAATTCTCGCCGTGAACTGCGGCAGTCAAATCATCGGAATGAATCGGCAACAGCGAGTCTCCCAGAATTGGAAAATGACTACGGCCGTAGCTTGGTGTTTGATAAACGCCGTCAACAAGGTGGCCAAGATTAAAGGAATAGTTTCCCCCTGCCGTATTTCTCAAGCTTTCTTGTAAGATCGTCGGAGCGGTCAAATACATTTCAAGGCTTGGGATTTCCTGGTCGCAGTCCAATTTCCTAACGCCAGGGCACCAAAGCCATTTTGGGGATTGGAGTAATCCGTAATCCTTGAGCCGAATTGAATAAATACCCGCGAACGAAAGTGGTCCACTTTCCGCAATTCTCGGTACTCCATGCTCCGGGGTAACTTGGGCAAATACTGAGAACATTTGCCCTAATTCGCGTAAATTGGAAGCGCAGGAATTCCTTCGAGCTGCTTCTCGCGAATACCAAACACTTGGGAGTAGCATCGCAAGAATGATGATGCCAGCCGCTAAGGAAACGAGACTATCGAACCATGCTAATCGCGACGCGCGATCGCTTTCGAACATGGGTTGCGACATGCAGACTTCCGATGGGCTCACGCTGGAACCACCACGTTGCGATTCTTGTTCGATGAACGCCATGGTCGAGGCCGTCAGACCAGAACGCGGCTCGATTGGGTGCGACAACTCTCGAACGGGTTCGAGCAAGTCTCTCAAGTCCTCGATACGTTGTCGAAGGACCGGATCGGTAAACGCCTGGGCTTCTATCCGCCACTGCTCTGCTTCCGGCAACGCAATCAGCAAGTACCCAAGAAGGGTTTCATCGGAGATTCGGCTATTGTGGCTCATCGAAGTTGGGTCAGGTTTGCGAACGAATCACATTATGGCAGTCAAGAAGGGGGAGTTTCATTCATACGCATCCAAATCTGATTCAGTTTACGTATTGCGGTAAAAACGCGACTTTTTACGGTCCCTAGAGGAATCTGCAAAATCTGGGAAATGTCGGAGTATTTCATTCCTTGGTAAAAAGCCAGCTGTATCAATTGCTGAGTCGGCTCATTGAGCTCTTGAACCGCGGCTCGCACTCTGGCACCGGTCTCATTCACAATCGCCTTTTCGTCAGGCGATGCGACTTTGCCAGCCAAATGATTGATCATCGAATCCTCCGAAGCTCCATAAGACATTTTCGCATCGAGACTAGCGGCTTGATGGCGGCGATTGCGCCGCATGTAGTCAATCGCTTTGTTGCTCGCAATAGCGTACAGCCATGGCCGAAAACGTCGTCCCGCCTCAAACTGATCGATTCTCAAGTGAACACTCAAAAAAGTCGCTTGGAAGACATCTTCTGCTTGTTGCACATCGCCCAGAAACCTGCGAAGAAACGTATACAATTCGCGTTCGTAACGATGCACAAGTCGTTCGAAATCTTGCGAGTTCCTCGTTTGCAAATAGGCGCTCACGATTTCTTCATCGGTTAGCTCTGGCGGTCGAGAGCTGAGCCCAATCAAATCCATCTCGATCGGTGCTTTGTCTAGTTGCGGCTTCATCGTTGATCTCAATTTCCTGCGGCGACGACGAAAAAACGGGGGCGAAATCGCAATAAAGTCGATTTGGGGCCATTAAGACACCAACACTTGCAAATCGACCATTCGACAAATTGTAGTCGAATGCCTGGATCGGAGTCAAAGTGTTGGCCGCAACAATCATGGAATCTTCAAAATTGATTGACAGCATTGGGGAGGGTGTTAGGCTCTCCGTCCTCGGTTTTCTAAGTGCACGGGAGGAGATTGCGAATGGATCGTGGATATCGCTGGGCCGCTTCAGGTGACGTAAACGCTTATTTTGGCTTGCTTTTGGACAACATTGCGGGCCTCGTATTGATGGTTGGCTTACTGGTCGGCGGGTTTGGAATCCCGGCCGACTTCGTTCTTACCCGGATGATTCCTGGAACCGCCATCGGAGTCCTAGTGGGTGATTTGCTTTACTTCGTTATGGCGCTGCAATTGGCCAAAAAGACCGGTCGCTCGGACGTGACAGCGATGCCACTTGGTCTAGACACTCCCAGTATTTTCGGCCTGTCTATTTTTGTGGTTGGAGCCGCGTACACGACTGCGTTGAAGTCGGGCTCTTTGCCGGAACAAGCGGCCACCTACGCCTGGCACATTGGAATCTGCTGCATGATTTACACAGGAATCTTCAAAGCAGCTTGTTCCTTTGGAGGCGCATGGGTCCGTAAAGTCATTCCGCGAGCCGGCCTTTTTGGCTCGCTGGCTTCCATCGCCCTGGTCATTATCAGCTTTGTCCCGTTGGTCGACATATTCCGTGAACCGATTGCCGGCTTGGTTGCCCTTGCCATCGTGCTTACCAGCTTGGTTGGGCGGGTCCCGCTGCCATTCAAAATACCTGGCACGTTGGTCGCGCTCATTGTTGGTGGCATCATTCACTACATTCAGTTGGTCGTATCCGGACAACCACTCGCCACCTTGGCGTCCTTGACGCCAGGTTTACCGCCAACGGAGTGGATGTCGGCACTGGGGTTTGAATGGTGGAGCCAGATGGGCGCGGCTGTCAATTATTTGCCCGTCGCGCTTCCGTTCGCACTCTGCACGGTTGTGGGCGGCATCGATTGCGCGGAGTCAGCCAGCGCAGCGGGCGATGATTATCCAACCTTTCAGATATTAGGCGCAGAGGCTTTCGCAACCATTGTCGCAGGACTTTTCGGCGGTGTTACGCAAACAACCCCTTATATCGGTCATCCAGCTTACAAAATGATGGGTGGAAGAGCCGCTTATGTGCTCGGGACTGCAATAACAGTGGGGGCCATTGGGCTTCTAGGTGGCTTCAGCTATTTCTACATGTTGATACCCAAGGCAGCCGTCTACCCCATTTTGATTTTTGTCGGCCTCGAAATTTCAGCACAGAGTTTTTTGGCAACTCCCAAACGACACTACCCAGCTTTGGTCTTGGCGTGCGTTCCTGCCTTAGCTTTTTTGGCTTACCTTTATGCAGATCAACTTCTCGGCGGATTCGGTATCCAATCGCTGAATCAGCAATCCGTGCTCCGGCCGGATCTCCAACAAGCCCTTGATGGTTTGGCCGCAAACGCGACTGGTAACCAGGAATTGATGGATCAGCTCAAGACGGTGGAAGATTCGTTCCGCATTCGAGTCGATCTGCTATCGGATCTGCATACCGTTCATATTCTCAAGCAGGGGTTTATTCTAACCAGCTTGCTATGGGCCTCCATGTTGGCCATGGCGATTGACAGGCGAATGAAACAAGCCGCAATCTTCACTGCGTTGGCTGGCGTTTTCACTCTATTTGGGTTGATACACTCACCCCTTTCGAACAACGCTTTGTTTCTACCAATCGCTGTGCCAGGACTCTCAGAGTCGTGGCTCTTGCCTAAGGAAATGATGTCCACCATGTTGCAGCTCGCCTTCGGTTATTTCGCAACCAGCGGCCTGTTTGTCCTGTGGGGATATTATTTGGATTCAACCGGTCAGACCCAAAGCGCTCATGAGTAGGATGCATCCGCTCTATTCGTTGCGCCTTCCCACCCGATTTGGTGTGCATGTCAATCGCTCGGAACTGAGCGAAAATCGACCACAAACTGCTGGTCGATTTCAGTCCAATGTTAGAAAAGCCAATCGCGAACACCTGCAATTGCTCCGTCAAGGCTAGTTCCTTTTCAATCTGCCCATGGGGTGGCATGGCATTTGCTTCACTTGGTCCCTTACGTATTCAAAGCCCCTTGCGGATGACTCGAAGCCGTAGGACGAATGTCGGACTAGTCGATTCCTAATTCATTCTCTTGCAGGAAGGTAACGATTCAAATGGTGTGGACATTCTTTTCGATGGCTCTTTTCCTAAGCCTTGGTTTCGCCGCTTCCTTGTCGCTGGGCGGATTGGTGTATGTTCTGCTTGCGTTGTTCATCATTGTCTCTTTCCTGAAAATCGTACAGGCTCAGTCGCCGTTGTCGGAGAGTCTGCACGGCAGCTCATCGCGATGAGGCGAGAGGCAGTTTGAAAGATAAGTGCAAGTTGGGAAGCGCGCTCTGAGGCTGTGATTTTTTGAATCCGAATAAAGTACCCATCACGCTCCGCGTGATGTTGCCTCAGAAACCAAAGCTTTTTGAATTGCGAAAATCACGCGGAGCGTGCTACCTACGCGTTGGCGACAGGATCAAGGGAACGACTCCACCGTCGCCGACCTGGCTGAGAAAGCACGAAAACTGCGACAGTTCAGCCCCTAGCCCGTAGCCCCTAGCCCCTAGCAACTAGCCCCTAGCAACTCTAGAAATAGATGGTCATCACCCCTGGCGTGAAGCCAGGGGCATGCAGAACACTGGCTTCTAGCCATTAGCGGCAGCTAAACACAATTGGATAATGCTTCCACCAGTCGCAATTTTAGTCAATCTGTACTATGCTGGTCGGCTAAGCCTGTGACTCCGAAGCTCCTCGGTTGTGTTTTAAGTATTGTCGCCTTTCGCTCCGAGGCGACGAAAAAAACGAATCCGCGTCACGGAGTGCCGCTGCTACGATTCTTCGCAATGAAAATGATTTCGTGAAAAACGTTTACTCGACTTACACCAAACGCGTGCCGCTGCTGCTTATTTGCATTTACTGCATCGCCATTCTCGGTTGCCAGACTTCTGCTGAAAAACCAGCCGCCTCCAAAACGCTCAAGGTCGTGGCGACGACCGGTATGGTTGCCGACTTGGTCCGACAGATCGGCGGCGATCAAGTCCAAGTCGAGCAACTAATGAGCAGCGGTGTGGACCCACACTTGTATCGACCCAATACGAACGATGTAAAAGCCATTCGGGCTGCCGACATCGTCTTCTACAACGGCTTTAAACTAGAAGGTCGTATGGGTGACCTGCTAGGCATCAAAACGGCCGGTACGAAAAAGCATATTGCTCTTGTGGATGCTCTACCCGCGGACGCTGCACTTGGCGACCCGGAACATGAGACGGCCGATCCCCATGTTTGGATGGATGTACAGCTCTGGTCCTCTACTACCCATCTCATCGAACAAGAACTTAAATCCCGAATCCCAGCCCACGCCGAACAGTTTACGCAACGAGCTACCGATTTGCGGGGTCGTTTGCAGAAACTCGATTCGCTCGGAAAACGCTGGATCGAGTCCATTCCACCAGACCAACGTATCTTGATTACGTCCCATGATGCGTTTCGTTATTTTGGAAAGCGATACGGTCTGAGGGTCGAAGGCATCCAGGGCGTATCGACTTCGTCCGAGGCCGGCCTGCGTCGCATTACCCAGTTGGTTGACTTGCTCGTCGAAAAGAAGGTTCCAGCCGCATTTGTAGAATCAAGCGTCCCCGAAAAATCCATTCGCTCCATCATCGAAGGAGCAGAAAAAAAGGGAGCCATCGTTGCCATCGGCGGTGAACTCTATTCGGATGCGATGGGACCAACCGGTAGTGGTGCCGATTCCTACGAAGGTATGATGAGGCATAATTTCAAAACCATTGTCAAAGCCCTTGGGGGCGATCCCTTGGTCCTATGAATGACATCATCACTGCGATTCGAATTGCTGATTTGACGGTTGCGTATCAACGCAAACCGGTTCTCTGGGAAATCAATCTATCCATTCCGTCTGGGGCTTTGGTTGGCTTGGTGGGTCCCAACGGAGCCGGCAAGAGCACCCTCATCAAATCCATTATGGACATGGTGCCACGCATCTCTGGCACAGTGGAAATTCACGGTGAGCCGTTGGCTAAACAACGACACAACATCGCCTATGTTCCGCAACGCGAGTCGGTCGATTGGGATTTTCCAGCGACTGTGTTGGATGTCGTAACGATGGGTCTATACCGTGAAATCGGTTGGTTCATGCCCGTCCGCAAGGAACATCGTAAGCGTTCGATGGAAGCGCTTGAGCAAGTCGGAATCGCAGAACTTGCCAGCCGGCAAATCAGTCAACTTTCGGGTGGCCAACAGCAGCGTACCTTCCTAGCCAGAGCCCTCGTCCAATCGGCAAACGTCTTCCTAATGGACGAACCCTTTGCTGCCGTCGATGCCGCAACAGAACAGTCCATCATCCACGTGCTGCGACAGCAACAGTCGCAAGGCAAAACAATATTGGTAGTTCACCATGACTTGCATACGGTCCCTGAGTACTTCGATCACCTCATTCTTTTGAACGTGCGAACCGTCGCTTGGGGAACCATGCAAGCCACGTTCACGCCCGAGAACTTGCGGCGAACGTATGGCGGTCGGCTCACCTTGCTCGAAGAAGTGACCGAGGCGATGCGACGCCGCAGCTTGACGAAGTAGGAAGATTTCACAACGGAACAAAACTCGCATCAACGCATTTTCGTAAACTGCTGTTTGTCGCGCAGCGAAGGCTGAGCCCCGCAACCACATCCACCACACGAGATCCAGGTACGCCTACGGCTAACCGTTAAACGAAATTTTTGCGAACCCCGCGACGAAGGCGACGGCTGTCGCTCTGGAAACGCAGCCATCGTCAACGACTCGCTGTCAAACGGATGCAAGCTATCTTAGCTTGCAGGTGTGATTTGCAACGTGTGCTTTACTGGAACGAGCGATTTCTGAACGCTTGCATCCAGTTGTTGTTGACTTGCCAAGAAGCTCTTCCGGAAGACGTTCATTGCTTGCTTAAGATCGGCGTCAACAATCACTTCTTTCGGGAACGATCGAAAGTCGGTGATAATCGTCTTGATCATGTACGTTTCAAAATTCTGTTTAATCGCAATCGCATCGAGCAGTTTTTGAAACGCACCGTCGAATGGCGACTCCGAGAACTCGGCCGCCAAATTGACGCCGGAAGCAAGCTGTTCACGCGTGAACTTCTTTTCTGCGTTCCCCCATTTTACTGTCGCGTGGGTAGCTTCTAACCCTTTCACTTTCAATACGAAGCGGTTCAAATCGGAATTGAACGACGTGAATGGCAAGATGCTGCGGGTACTACTGGAGGACTTTTCGTCTCCTTGAAAACAAAATGGCCAGCGGGTGCTCTCCAACTCAACTGTACTAGCTGATCCGCCGATCACTTTGTGACCGTTGGAGACCGAGTTGGTTCCCTTCAAATCGACGTTCACTTCGCCAATTTTACCGTCAAGTCCCAGCCCCTTGAGAAACGCGTAGGCCATTAAAAGTTGCCCATTGTTTCCCGGATGGAAACCATCGCGACCGCAAACATCGTATTCGTTTCCGAGTGATGCTTGGGCCTTGGTCATGGCGTCGAACATAGTTGCGTGAACATCTGCGAACAAAAGCTTTTTCTCGCTAGCCAAACTGCGATCGATGTCCCGCAAATGAGAGAGGTTGTCGTTGTAAGCGATGTGAGAAGGCTTGTCTCCCATCGATTGTCCTGGACGAAAGAAATGCGTGTCTACCGCCCCTGGCGAACCAACCACGATCGATTTGACGCCTAAGGAGTCCATCTTATCAAGGACCTTTCGCATGTTGCTTTCGTAACGTTTTCCAATTTCCTCGTTGTACGGTTGGTAGGATCCATCATTCATGCCATAGCAAAGCGTCGCGACGGTGGGAGTAAAAACGGTCAAGTCGTTTTCCAAGCGGGCAGCAAATCCGCCAGCTTGTTCACCGCTCCAACCAAATTGAAACACATGCACGTCAGGTACCCCGGCACAGGCCAGCAGGTAAGCTTCCATGAATTTACTGTAGAGTTTTTGTTCGGTGATCGAGTCACCGACAATCGCAACGCGAGCGCCAGGTACGATGGCGGTCGAAGTTCGGGCCACATCCTGAGCGAACGCATTGGCTGGGGCGACGCACAGCAACAGTGCAAAGGAAAACAAGCAAAGAGATCGTAGCATTCGGATGACTCTCCAACGAGGGGATTGAGGCGGGTAACGTTCGTCCATTCTACATCGCAAGACCACGCCTGTGCGAGCGTAAAAAAGAGAGAAACGGCAAAGCCGCAAAATGGCGAAGCCATAAAATGGCATGCCGGAGAATGACAAGGTGCGAATCGACTATATGCGAAATGACAATGTACGCAATGACAATGTACGCAATGACAATGTGCGAAACGACAATGTGCGAAATGACAATGTACGAAACGACAATGTGCGTAATGGGCCATGCATGGCCTTTGCGATTCGCCCCGAATGGGGCAGCAACAACGCAGCCCAGGGCAGAGCGAAGCGACGGAACGTCGCGAAGCGCCGCCCTGGGTCGCCGTGCAACGCCCTAAAAACGCCCTGAAAGGGCAAAACCGCGCGTACGCCATGCTTCTATTGGCATGATGTCGAATGCGATGTTCCGTTCGCTCCCCAACGTCCTCGGTTCATCGAGCTTAGCGCGAATAGTCTATGTCGAGCGTGTTTTCCAAGCTAGACCGGCGGCGAGGAGGCCAACTAGCCCCGCTAAAGTCACCCACTGCCACACGCGAAGTTTGTATTGCGAGTGGAATTCAAGCTGGAGCTCGAGCTGCGCATTCTCGGCGACTTGCACACTCCGGCGAAAGCTGTAAATGTTTCCATCCTCGGGCAGACTGATGATGATCGCTTGCGGAGCCGGCTCGGTGGTGCGTTGATGCTGGACCAAGCGACCCGCGATCTGCTGAAGGTTGGCGTTGTCCTCTTTGCTATTGCCCGCTAACAGTTGGCTCAATTCTTGTGGGCGGTAGTTGAGCTGCTCCTGCTGCAAGATAGGATTGATAGCTGCTGCCTGACGCAATTGCTCGTTGTCGGCGATCGCAGCCCCTCCACGATTGCTGTCCAAGAATAACCGTTGACGTCGCGTGTTCAGTCCAACGATGGCTTGCTGAGTTTGCAAGTTCTCCAATTGAACACGAGCATCTTCGTTCGAGGCGGCGTCAAGTGCATAGCGATTCGCTACGTTGTTGAATGCCCACTGAGCCTTCGACTGTTCGCCAGTCTGCAGTAATTGATTGGCTTGCTCAAGCAACTTCGCTGCCTGCTGCGCCTGATCCTGACGCTTGCCTTTGAGGGTCGATAGATACGATTGGCGATCATAATTGGCTCTACTTTCCTGTCCAACTAGCTCCAGATTGCCATCGTTATGGATCAGTTGAAAGCCGCTGGGTGCAATTACGTTCCACTGTATATTTTCCAAGGGGACGTTTAGCTGCGGACCTACAAGATTGAGCTTCCTTAAACTCTCGCCCGTCAGCGAGTAGACAAAACGGACTTGAGCGGTACGGTCATCAATGCCAGGAAGGATATAAAACTGCCAGGTGTTGTTGTTGTCCTTTTGCCGAATGGAATGGACGCTTTCGCCGTTTACGAAGATACTAAACAGCGCGCCGTCCGCGGGAAGCTGAACGCTCAAGCTACTACGCTGAATCACCTCCATGTTAACATCGACGGCCGTCAACTGGTCACCGGTGGGCGAGAGGATCGTGGTCAACGTACCCGAAGTCACACGCAATTTAAGCGCATCGGCCAACGAGTGGCGAATGACTCGCAAATTGAGCGGCGTAGTGGGTGCCAGCGCTCGCAGCGCCAAGGCTGGTGCATTGCGATTGCCCGCTTCGCGTAGCGACTGCGGAACCGTACTCCAGTCGCTACGTTGCCAACCTTGAGTCAACGTTCCTGGTTCAATTTCCAATCGACCACCGGCCCGGACTGCAAAGTAGTAGGCCACTTGCCGCGCGTCGGGGAAGTTAACTTGATTGAGCGATTCGCTATCGCCGGTTCGTTCGCCACGACGCTCGTATTCAATTTGAAATCGCACGGGCCCGATGACTCGACGATTGAATCGCAACTCCCATACCCTTTCATCCTGCGTCGATCGCACAAAGTCGCTAACCGTTTCACCGTTGGCTCGAACCGTCT
Source organism: Pirellula sp. (assembly GCA_043743995.1). Taxonomy (GTDB): domain Bacteria; phylum Planctomycetota; class Planctomycetia; order Pirellulales; family Pirellulaceae; genus JBKCUI01. The sequence continues at coordinate 24,623 of JAYTVM010000569.1, forward strand.
TGAACTCGGCGGCTCCCATGGTTGGCAACTGCACCGACAGAGTGCGAATTGCCGCGTTCTGAACGGTAAAATCGGCTAGCAAGGTCGATCGAGTCTGTCCTTCACGCAACGTAACATCGTGGAGTACTTGACCGGTGACCCATGGTGCCAGTTTCTCGATGCCCAACTGTAGACTCCAATCGCGTTGTAGCAAACGGAAGGCAAGCGCCCCCTGTCCTTTGGCTCCCAACGAACGTGGATCCGCTTCTGAGACATTTTGCCGAGTCACGGTTCGCAATCGAATGCCAGTGATCGGCTGCACAACTAACTCGCCTGACTGACGTGTCGATTCGTTCAACTCGAATCGCGGAATAGCCCACTCGGTAGCCTCGCTCGTTGCAGCACCGGCCAGCGTCAGCGAGAACTTCTGGGTACCCATCGTTTTGCCCTTCAAGTGCAAGACGATTTGCCGCTGACCATTCTCCGTGAGTTCCGACCAGTGATGCAACGCTTCGCCCGTCAGCGATTCAACCTCCAGCCCGCCTGGCAACGGGAAACTCAACTGGAACAACCCAGTGCGGGTAATCTCAGTAACAAAGTTAATACCCATCACCACCCTTTCATCGCCAAACGAAACGATCTGCTTGCTACCGACTCGCACTTCGGGGGCGACAGGTGACACTTGAACAGTTAGGCTGCCGGCCTCAGCACCATAACGATAGACGCGATGCAACGTCGTTTGTGGATTAGTCACCAGGTTGGCATCGAAGTCACCTAGGTTGACCAGTGAAAAACCGTCCGATTGCACATTTTCTGGTTGTGCATCGGAGCCGAAAGCCAACGCGATCAGCCCGACCTCACCACCTGCTCCCTCGACTCGCAGCGGCGAAAGTTGCACGACCGTCGGCATCACATCTAGGCCGCGCTGCGTTTGCACCGTGACAGTAAACTCCGGTGACGTCCCAGGTTCGATCTGTAGTTGTAAGCGGCTCTTGTCGGCGTCAAACTGCCATGAACCCACGGGACCATCGACCGAACTAACAGTTAGTCCCGATGGAATGATAATGCTCAGTTTTTGCACTCGACCTTTCGACGTACGAATCTTCAATCGGTGCTTGCCATCAATAACACCCGGTCCAGGCGTATAAAGCCCAGAACCTTCGACAAAGAACTGAGTCTCTTCGGTAGTCAAGTCGCGGGACTGTGGCCGCAGTAGGATCTTTGCCGGACCAGGGCCAAGCAGTATTTTCACATGAGCTATTCCCGTGCCGGCTGGTTGCTCAGCAGTTACCGACTCGATTCTTACAGCCGAGTCGCAAACCACGTCCCAACTGACTTCATCGTAGCTGAGGTCGATTTGCTGCAGCGCGGCAGGCCCTGTCAGCACCGGGATGCCTTCCGCGGATTGGATGGATTCTAGCTGGAATTGATACGTAGCAGTGTACTGTGATGGCGCTGGAGTTTCCTCATCTGGTTCGCCGCGTGTTGGCAAATTTGCTGCATCGTTATCGGCCTCATCTTTTTTTGCTCCATCGTTTTCCGTCGCAGGGATCGTTACGACGTAGGTCACACCTTGATTCGGTAGTTCTACTTTACTCAGCCGCAGACCTGGGCCATTGAACTGAGTCAAGACTGCGGGAGCACGAAGCAGCACGAAGCGATCGCCAGGACGCCCTGAGAAAGCGATGTCGGCGGAGGCTGTAAGCCGTTTCTCGCGACTCGAAACGGTCCACTTTTGAATCAGCGAACTTGCCGATTGAATCGTGTCGAGTTCATTCGCACTAACTTGATTCGTAGTCACCGCAGGCTGTATATCCTCTGCGGCAAGCAATCGGCCCGTCGAGCACATGTCGACAGAGCCTATCAAGAAAATCAAAATCGACGTAGTGACTATCGATCCTTCAATGCCTTCGGACGGTTGCTGGTCGCCCTGAGTTTTCGCTCGAAGTTCCGATTCGCGATCCTTGCTCTTTTGCCATTGAAATGCAACTGGCAGGAATTGGAACAACAAAATCGATAAAGCCAGTAGTCCAAAGAACCAGGGTGCACCGTTGTTTTGTAGCAAAAGTCCGCATGCGATCAGCCCAAGAGCAATCCAACGTGCGAGCCAACGGACTGGCCAGCGTCCACCGGCTGTGCGAATTCGCCAAGCGAGCGAGAGCAACACTAAGCCAACCAGCCCCAAACCAATGCCTGGCCAAGAAATGGTAGCTCGCCACCCGGGAATGTTGCTGACTTCCAAGCCTACGCTCTCGCCCGAGGCCAGCACAGGTAAGCTAAGTTGCAGTGGCACAGCGGGCTCGATTTGCTTGAACGCGAGCCAGCCAGCTCCAGCAGCTACTAGTATGGCGATCGCTAAGGCAAATAGCCTAATGGGAATCGAATTCGATGCGGCAACACCAACCGCCAGGACCACTAGAGCGACTAGAGGTACCAGCCCACGCTCACCTAGCCAGTCAAAGCCATTGGGCCACGCCGCTGGCACTGTGGGTTCAACTGAACCGCCGCTTGGAATTAGCACATGGTTTTCGTCGGCCTTTACGTTCCATTGCGTCTTCAATACCGGCGCGAAGACTATAGGCAACTTGAGGGATGCAAGTCTCCTGTCCGAAGCTGGTTTGCCGAGTCGCAAGCTGACTTCGATCGGCACGTTCGGATCAGCGCCGCCAGGTAATGGAATCAGCGTTTCATCTCCCGCTTGGCGAGCCGTAACCGGGCGACCATTAACCGACACTTCCCAAAGTCGCACTGGATCACCAGGCAACTGTAATTTCAAAGTGCGCTGCCCGCGCGACTTGACGTAGTACAACAGATCCGTCACCAGCTCACCATCCTGCGAAACCCGACTATTGGCCTCCGAGAATTCGACAACTTGTGCGGCGGTTGTGCCTGGGTCGAACCAGTTGACCTTCAGCCTCAGATCAAACGGACGCTGCGTGTATTGCCATGTCCCAAGTGCTGGAGCAGTACTGAGCAAGCGGAATTCGGCTGGCAGTTCCAGTGGATCAAGCACCAACAACTGACTCGAGACCAACAACGATTCCATTTCGACTTGCACAGGACTGACTACCTCGATGAAGCCGCGATCACCCTGCACGCCCAGTGGCGTGACTAGTCCAGCTTGAAAAGAACCATCGGCGGCATTCGGCTTCTCTTCGAAAGTGACCAGCAATGTGTAAGCACCGAGGATCGGTTGTTGTAACGAGACAATCAACGTTTCACCCTCGCGCCGCCAAGTGCGGATATCTTGCCCATCAACGGTGACATTACCTAGCGAAGCTGGAACCGTCAACTGCCATTCCGCTACCGGAACACCGGTGACCGAGTAATTGATCAGGGCACTCCCATACACAGTCCCTTGGCTCAGCGAAACCAGATGGAACACATCCGACTGAATGCTTCGTTCTAGCAGCTCAATCTGTATCGTTGCGGTCCAGCCAGGTTCGCGAATTCGAAACGCTTGTTGAAGATTGGCTACAGGTCGTGGGAAGTACGACAATGGCTTCTCGACCAACAGTTCGACCGTACCCACTTTCGCGCGGAACCCAGGGGCCGCCACAACTCCGATGTCACCTCGAACCGCTTTGGCATCCGGAAACAGTATATGAGGCAGGCTCCATTGGCCCGTCGCAGCTACTTCGCTCTTCTCCAACCGCAAGCTAACAAGTTGCCTTCCCTGAACATCTTGGCTAAACAGGATCTTCAGATTCCGTTGACCGTCGGTTGCCTCGGAGGATGCAATATAATCCGCTATGCTGGCACCCGTAACCGACACAATCGAGTAGTCCTCAGGCAGGCTCAGATTCCATTCGCGAATTGCCGCCTCGCGAATATCCAGTTCGATGTCAGCCATGATCACGCGATCGGATTCAGACAGTTGATACAGCACAAGCTGCGTGACACTGACTTCGGGCTGCACACGATCGGCCACAATCGTAAATCCATAGTCGGCCGAAGGGAATCGATAAACAAATAGTTGACGCGATTGAACTGCTTCACCTGGGAATTGCTCGGGGGCCAATTGTGTTAAACCGCGAAGGCCCGTTGGTTCAACGCTGACCGAACCGGAATTGGTTATCCGCAGATGCCCCGAATTCCGAATTGCCCCTTGCGGTTGCAGGCTAAGTCCTTCGACACGAACCGGAAACGTTCCCAGGGGTGTTTGACTACGAATGGTAACTTGACTGTTGGCGGTTAGCGGCTGATTGAGCGCAATCTCAAGCTGGCGTTGATTGCCTTCGCCGACGACTTTCCAAGCGACGATTTTGTCACCTTCGACATTCAATATCTCGCCCGGGCCAACGAGCTGAATGGCCAGCGATTTTAGTTGTCCTTGCAACAACTGATAGGCAATGCGGTGATCTTGTCGGAGCAGGCCAGGACCGACGGTGGTTTCGATCGTCGCACTGGTGGTGAAGAACGACTTGCTTTCGGATGTGTTACGCGCACTCTGCCATCGCAAGATCACATGACCTGTCGCTGGCAAGAACCCCCGCCAGTCTTTATCGACGAGCAGTGGGACGATCGCTTGTGGATCGCGAGCGAAGTCGATTTCGGCGTTTAAGCCACTTAAGCTGATTGGCACCACGGCGCTAGCCGCGACCGTGAAGTCCAGACCCTGCCAGTTGGCTGGATCGGTTTTCAAGGCCGCCACAAAGTCTAACGCAATAGGAAAACGACCAGGCTTGGGAAAAACCAATTCATAAACTGGGCCAGAATCCAAGTTCACAAGCTCCAATCGATAATCGGTGCTGGCTGGTAACCGACTGATCGCGACATTTCCCGATAATGCTCGCAGCCGAGTGCCAGCAACACTAACTGCGGCAGTTCCTCGAAGCTCAAAACTCACCGACTTGCCGCTCGAGTGAAGTTCACCAACTAACGTAGCGTCGAGCAATTCAACGGCAGGCGCGAGCGCGCTGTTGCGATCGAGTTGCAGCTCCAATCGACCTCCGGTTGCCGTTTGCAGTCGGTCGATTGGCTTGCTAGAAACGAGCGGCGCGAAGCCCTCGGCAGCCACAATCTTTCCAGCCACCCCACCGACATACTTTATCTGAACCTGCGAGTCGAATCCCAGTGCCTTGCCAGGCATCAAGTGTGCGAGCTCAACTCTCGCGGGGAGTTCCAAATGTTTACTTCGAATGTGGATTGTCGCTGTTGTATCAGCAGCTTTACTTTCGTCACCTTTAGTAATATCGGTCGGCTTGAGTTGTAGGTCGAGATACCGCCGCGAGTCCGCGGTCCGAACTGCCCAAGAAGCGATTGACTCACCTTCAACACGGATCACATCCCCAACACCGCCCAAACCAAGGCTGATCGTCTCACCGTGACCTTGAACAATGCGAAGCTGCAGGTGAATTGTCTGCTCGATCGCCTTCAGGCCCACACGTACCTCTGCGCGAGCGCTTGCCGCGTAGAGAAACGCTGGCGGCTTTGTCCGTCCAGGGCTCAGAATGATCGTCTGAGCCTCTTGAGCCAGTACTGAATTCGAAACTGGCTCTTGGCTATAGCAAGTCATACACAGACTTGCCAAAAGCCACGCAATCAAGTGTGTTTTTATCGAGATGAACATGTTTGGAAGGCTGAAGTCTGAAGTCTGAAGTCTGAAGTCTGAAGTCTGAAGTCTGAAGTCTGAAACTAATGTCCGATTGCTTTCGCTTGTTCAATCATCGTGCGTAACTGTTGAACTCTTGGTTGATTTGCGCACTGTTCTGATAGGTTTGAAAGCAGATTTTGCAGATGTGCCAAGTCGACGCTATCGGCTAGCGGGCCGCCGCTCAGTTTGGCCGCGAACAAAGCAGCAGAGGCAGCGAGCTGCATTGACGCTTGGGCTTGTTCCAATCGAGGTGTATTCGATTCATACAGGATAGGCCAACGACGTTCGATCATTTGTCCGGTCGATAGGTCTTGGAATCGGACGGAAACACTGCCAACATCGCCACTGCCATTGGGCTTGATTTCGAATTGATACAATGCAACTCCTGCTTCGGCCGCCGCTAGCTCGGCAGCATCCACTTGGTCGTTGCGGAAGTCCTCTTTGTTGAGCCGATGTTTTTCGAATCCTAGCAGTTTGTAGCGTCCCACTCGTTTTGGATTGAACTCCACCTGCACCTTGACATTTTTAGCCGATGGACGCAACGCTCCGGCGATTTGCGAGGCAAAGTGTTCACCTGCGGCTTCCGCCGAGTTGAGTAGATAGTAGCGCCCGTCACCTTGACGCGTTAACGCTTCCAGCACTTCATCGTTCAGATCCTGGGCGCTGATTCCAGCAGCATCGAAGGCGATACCGGCGTCGCGGAGTTGTGTAACCAACTTAGCAAGGCTGTCGGGATTGGCGTTGCCCAAGTTAACGGCGCCATCAGTCAACAGCACGACTCGATTTTGAGCACCCGCGAGCTGTTGTTCGGTGGCCTTTTCGCGAGCCAACAACAAAGCGGCTTCAATATTCGTGCCTCCTTCGCTGGGCAAGTTCTCGATGATTTGCATCAGTGTTTCGCCTTGATTGCCAGGGACTTTATCGGCCAGCAGTCGCGGCGTGCTGGCAAAGCTGATTAGCGTGACTTGATCGGCGGCATTCAGTTGCCCGGTCAAGGTTTGGAAAGCCCGCAAAACTGCTTGACGTCGATCCGGTCGCTCCATGGAGCCTGAATTATCGAGCAGCAGAGTTAGCCGCAGCGGAGTATTCTGCGAACGACCCGTGGCAGCGGTTCGCATCGAGACTCGCAACAAGTTGCGTTGCATCAAGAATGGATGAATCGCCTGTTCAACGCGGCAAGCCACTTTTTGATGGCCGCTTGGCAATGGATCGTGGTAGTCAAGTGCATTGACGAACTCTTCGATGCGGATCTTAGCGGCTTCCGGCCATTGTCCTTGGCCGAGCGCTGACTGAGCGAGCTTGAAAGAGACATCGCTCACATGCAACGAGAAGGTCGAGAAGGCTTCTTTTGTGGCCGATTGTTCGTCGAGCGTCACTGGTTGTTTAGGTGCAGCCTGCTTGGCGTCCGAGTTCTTATAATCTAGCTCCTTGTCGACTTTCGCGATCTCGGGGCTAGGGGCAGGAGTGAATGTTAAACCGCGATTGACTTCTGAGTTATTGATTTTGGGAAGTGATTCGATGCTTGAAAAGTCTTCTGTACCAATCTCGGAAATTTGGGATTTCAAGCTTGGCAAAATCAAGGCGATATCATCAAAGGTTGGTTGCGGCTCATCGAATACAACTGCTGCCGAGTCCTGTATTGATTTGCCGAGTACTACAGACTTCGCTGCGACGGGAGCATTCCTAGCTTCTACTAACGGACGGAGAGTGCCCATTGACCAATTGGCTTTTGATTCATACTCAAATGCCGTTACTATTTGATCGAGTCGCTCCGAGTTCTCGACAACGGACTTTTCTTTCAAATCAACGGCAGATTGCCTTGAAGTTTGCACCTGACCGTTTGCAAGCGGCGAAGCGCGATTGTAGTCTGTTACGTCGTAGCGTTTTAGTATTTCCTCCTCCTCCGGGATTATGATTCTAGGAGTGACCGTCATCATTAAAGTTGATGAAAGCGATTCCCCATGCTCCGTTCGTCCTTCTCGATTTTGGCGGATCCCACCCAGCATGATCGTTCCGCCGTCTGGAACCTTTACTGTATACAAAGCCTCAAAATCGAGCTCGCTAACATTCGGAACTGCTACTTCTGCGACTTCCTTTGAAGCTTGAGACTCACTTCTTTCCGCACTTTTCCATATCGCCTCCTCCGTTACAGTTAGATCAGAAGCAGTGCTTAAACTGTTAGACGTCCAATTGTCGGACCATTGTGTGTTCCGCTTGGCAGGAACTGCAATGTGGTCAACTTGCGTTTGTGAATCGAAGTGATTGATTACCCCGCCTACGCTAAATTGAGGTATGTTACCGAATGCATTCAACATTGGGTTGCTTCCATTGCTGTCAGCAATTTGAAGTCCAAAGCTGGGACTTATGTCGTCGCCCGATTTTTCGTTTGACTGGCCGTTGCCCGATTTACGACCGCCAGTCGTTTCGTCAGCAGGTTTGTTCGCAGGACTTGCAGGGAAGTACTGAACGTCGTCCGATAGATAATAAAGACCTGGCAACGGTTGATTGCCAGGCTGAGCGAGCCTCCGGTTTGGTAGGATTGCTTTTGCTGATTCAGCGAAACTATTGGGTGTGTTACGGTCTTCTAGCCCGCTCGACATTCCTACGGTAGGGCTAGGTGGCGTGTAATAAACATTCGGTGAGCCAGGTTGAGTATCATGCTCGCGATCGAACAGCATGGAACTAAGTGGTACAAAGTCAGGTGTGGAAGACGGTGCTGAGTCGCTCGCGAACGTATCCGCTGTTCCTCCTCTATAGCTCAATTGCCTTGCCGCCATCCGATGCGACTGTACTGCTGGAAACATTAGACCAATCAGCACACAGGCTATGGATGCAACCACAACGGACTCCAACGCCGTCACTCGCCAATGTTTGGGCCACTTCTTGTTAGCTAGAGTTACTTTTTCTGGCGGGCTGGCACTCCGGTTATCCAAAACAGCCAATACTCGCTCACGCCGATCCGCAGGCAATTGCCAAACATCCTCCGTAGTGGACGTATCGACATCGATCTCCAACTCGCCCGCGCCGACTTCGCTCAGCAAGCCATGAAGGTGCTCGAGGTGCTGATAGTAGGCAACTAACTCGGGACGCTGTTCCATCAGCAACTGCAGTTGATCACGCTCAAAGTCGGATGCCTCACCCATCACTAGATTCATCAAGCGTACTTGAAGCTCTAAGTCGATCGAACTATTTTGGTTTGCTTCACTCATGATTCCTCTTCGACTCCCCTAGGCAACAAGCCTACCGCCAGTTTCTTTAAAACTTGATGCAGCCTGTACCCCACATTGCTGATCGTAAGTCCCGTTCGCTGACTGATGTCTCGGTACTTGAGATCCTCGAAATATTTCAATTGCACAAGCCGGCGATCTTTCTCTGGCAATTTGCTAACCAACTGCCTTAACTCGGCCACAGTCTCCATACGGGCGACCAGCTCGTCGGGCGTTTCGCTCAAACTGTCGGCTATCTTGGTCGTGTCGTCGTCGCTCCCCAGCGTCTCGCGGCGGCTTTTGCGCAGGTAATGAAACGCTTGATTGCGAACGCTGCGAAAAAGCCACGCTCGCGGCTCTCTAACCGCTCCCCATTTCGCGTGTAGTTGCAAGAAAACCTCCTGTACAATTTCCTCCGCTACGGCCTTGCGGCCAGTCAGCGAAAAAGCAAAGCGCAGCAAGTTCGACTCCTCGCTATCGAACAAAGTCCGTAACGTCGGCGCACCCATTTCAGGCAAATCCGTCAGGTTGACTTCCTCAGTCGATTTCAACATGGCCTCGTCACGCTGTACTTCTCCACATCCAGCCGATTTGTCCTTCACTATAGACAAGACCATCTGCGAGCCGACTTATTAGGGGGTTTCACCGGTTTTTGGCAAAATATCGCTGGATCGACAAGAAAAAAGCTCATTTCACACGGAAAGTTTTCGCAATGACTATTCGGGATTACTCAAAAGGTGTCAGGTACCTTTTTGGTTGACTAGGTAGTTTTGAGTCGTTACATTTACAGCTCCTTCGGGGGGTGTAGCGAAGAAAGGGACCTGACATATCTGGATGATGATGGCTGTGTGGTGTCACCACCGCTGGGTTGCAGTTGCACAAGTTCCATATTTAATTTGGGTATCACTAGCGACAGTGCTGCAACTGAGCATTACGGCGATGAATTGGGGGAGGCCATGAGCGAGTTTCAGCATGAACGCTTCATCCGAAGAGCTATTGAACTGGCTGCGAATGTTCCCGACCTTCCTTTTGGTGCCGTGATCGTTGATCGAGAATCAGGTGAAATTATCGCTGAGGGCTGGAACAAGTCGTCGGTCAATCCGACGTGGCACGGGGAAATCGACGCCATCAATCGGCTGGCCGAATTACGACCTGAATTCGATGGAAGCCGACTTTCGCTATACTCTACTGCCGAACCCTGTCCCATGTGTCAGAGTGCGATCCTGTGGAGCGGTATTGAGATAGTCGTCTATGGCTCGTCGATCCGTTTCCTGCAGACTCACGGTTGGCGACAAATCGACATTCTTTCGGAAGAAGTCGTGCAGCGTAGCCCTGGTTGGCGATGTACGCTCATCGGGGGCATCCTAGAGCAGGAATGCAACGCACTTTTTTTGGCTGCATCCCGCAATGATGCTGGTTGACTGAGTCAAGTAGACGCTCCAATAACCGCTCGATTGATTCCCCAATGCGAAGCAACACAAAACGTATGGTCTACCTGATTGCTTCTCTAGTCGTGCTTTCGCCAGTGATTGCCCTTGCCGTTCTCAGTGCAATGGCAACGAAGCCAAGGAACCTCGGAGCGATTAATGGTCTCCTTGCCCCCTGCCCGAACTCACCGAATTGCGTTTCGACCCAGAACGCAGATAGCCAGCACAAGATCGAGGCAATTGTGTTTGATGGGCCTCCAGAAGATGCCATGCGAAAACTCAAAGGAGTTCTCGCCGTGATCCCTCGAATCAAAATCGTAAAGGAAACCGAAAACTACCTTTACGCTGAAGCGACCAGTCTGATCTTTCGCTTTCGAGATGATGTTGAGTTTGTCATCGACCAGCAAGCAAATGTCATCCACTTTCGCTCGGCATCCAGGGTCGGCAATTCCGACCTGGGTGCGAACCGAGTGCGGATGGAAAAAATTCGCAAAGCGTTTGGACAATCATAGAACGCCGTCAATCTTCCCCGACCACTACCGAATATCAATGTGATGGAACTTGAATCTCGATGCCATATTTTGGTGCAACCGCAAGCAATTTCTCGATTTCTTCTTTCGTTGGCGGCATGGCAGTCGTCGCACCTTCGGTCAACGGCACACCTACTTCCATAAACATCTGCTCCAGGCCAGCGGGAGCAACCGAGATCAGCATCTTGGCAGGTTTGTTGCTCTCGTTTTTAAACGAGTGCGGCGTCCCGACCGGCATATTGGCAAACATTCCCGCTGTTGCCACGATTTTCTGGCCGTTAACCGTGAACGTGATCTCGCCTTCGATTATATAGAAGCCTTCTTCCTCCCTGCTGTGAACATGCAGAGGAGGTCCACCGCCTGGAGGCACAATTGCCTCCCATATGGAGTATTTGCCATTGGTGTCATCGCCGAGTGCTAGGAAACGGTACACGTCACCAACGACAGCGATGGTGCGGCCCTCGTTCGGCTTGCGAATTAGAGGCATGTTCGTCATTCAAGGGGTTCTTTCACAGTTTGTAATTGAAGTTGGTATTGGGCTAGGAGTTCCGTGCGGGCATAGTATCCGATCACATCCTCTTCGTCATTGTAATCTTGTACTAAAAGTCGCAGGTGTCCGAGGCTAGCCTTTCGCTGCGCATCGTGGTCGGCAGACTGGACGGTAAATTCAGAAACGGGGGATCGTCCAACGTCAATATCTGATAAATTGACATGTTGAGTTCGGTGACATTAGTTGTCCCCGCCAATGCACGCTGACTTATCTGAGGATGTTCGATGCTTCAACTTCAACCGCTCGACCCGAATGTGCCGATTTTCAAGCAACTTAGCTCGGACGTTTCTCCGGTCGTTCTCGTCAACGTCTTTCAGGTCGCTGAGGCAGACATCCCTGGTCTACTTAAAGCATGGGAGGACGATGCAAACTGGATGAAACGTCAACCAGGCTATATCTCAACGCAGTTGCATAGGGCCATTGGCGGAAGTCAACTGTTTTTGAACTATGCGGTATGGGAATCGGTAGCGCACTTCCAAGCCGCTTTCAATCACCCGGACTTCAAGTTGGCATTGGAGCAATATCCGTCGTCGGTAATCGCATCGCCGCACTTGTTTAGCCGAGTCGCAGTACCCAATTTATGCACCGAATGACTTATCGTTCATAACGGCGTTTCTCTGGGTCTTTGCTTCCGATGTCAGTTCCTTAGTCGTCGATTTCGATCTGTGTCACCGTTCGATCATGATCGGTGTCAGCGACGTCAAAGTTCCCCAAAAGCTGATCGACATTTCGATGCGGCTTTTGTTTCCTAAAGAGTTCCATTTTGTCACGAGTCAACTTGCCGTCTACGTTATGACTGCGTCCCAAGCTCGGCCAGGCGTTCAATTCGCCCTTTAAAGTGGACACAAAGAGAGTGCGACACAGGAACCTTAAGCGGCAATTAAGCTTTCTGTGGCGTCCCTTCGCAAATCCCCTGGCTGCTACTCAAGAGGTTGAGAAAAGCTTTCTGAGGCACGCTGGCGTGCGGTCTGTTACAATGCTGTGAATCAATTCTCTCCAACGATCGCCCGCGTATGTCCGATGTCACTCACATTCTGTCGCAAATCGAAGGCGTTGATCCGTCGGCGGCGGAGTTGTTGTTACCTGTGGTGTATGAGGAATTGCGCAAGTTAGCGGCCGCGAAACTCGCTCAGGAGAACCCGGGGCACACACTGCAAGCGACGGCGCTCGTTCACGAAGCGTATCTGCGGCTCGTTGACAGCGAGAATGACCAGCGGTGGGATTCCCGGGGACACTTTTTCGCCGCGGCCGCTGAAGCGATGCGGCGGATTCTGGTCGACGTTGCACGTCACAAACAAAGTAAGAAGGCTGGAGGCGACCGGGAGCGAATCGAGCTCACTCAAGTCGAACCAATCGCCAAGAGCCCCAGCGTGGATATCCTGGCTTTGAACGAAGCTCTGGCCAAGCTGGAAGAACAAGACGCGCGTAAGGCGGCCCTGGTCAAGCTGCGATACTTTGCGGGACTTACCAGCGCGCAAGCCGCAGCCGCACTGAACATTTCTATCGCAACCGCCGAAAACGACTGGACTTACGCGAAGAACTGGCTACGCATCGAAATCGCGAAACAAAGATGCGATTGAAGGTATTCTGACTTTTTTCGGAATTCGTGTACCTGACGTTAGGGTTTTGGCGTCTGGATTTCGCATTGTAGATAGAGCTGCTGCGGGCAGGCTCCTTGTGAGGCACAGTTCTTATGGCTCAAGCTTGATGAGTACCATCGCAATGCGCAAGCATGTGACGCACTATTAACCCGTCTCACAGAATTTCCCGTTTAGGACATAGGTCGTGCGACAATCAATATTAAATGAAGAAGCCATCTTCCACGAGGCGCGCAGGATTGAGCAGGAGGCCGCACGAACCGCTTACTTGAATCAGGTCTGCGGCCAGGATCAGTTGCTCTATGGTCGTGTCGTGGAGTTGTTGGGATTGCCCGGCGAAAGTGATCATTTCCTGGAATCCCCGCCTTCGGTTTGCTCCGGCGAAGTATCTACCACGCTCGACGAGTCAATTGCCGAAAAACCTGGCACGCAGATCGGTCCTTACAAGTTACTTGACGAAATCGGCCAAGGGGGGATGGGCGTCGTCTACATGGCCGAGCAGAAAACGCCTGTCCGACGACTCGTGGCTTTAAAAATTGTCAAACCGGGCATGGATAGCCGACAAGTTATCGCACGTTTCGATGCCGAGCGGCAGGCTCTGGCCATGATGGATCACCCCAATATTGCCCGGATCATCGACGCCGGAACAACGGAGCTGGGACGCCCTTACTTCGTCATGGAACTCGTGCATGGCATTCCAATCAACGAGTTCTGCGATGAAAAGCGTCTCACTCTTCGCGAGCGGCTAGAACTGTTCCTGCAGGTATGTCGGGCCGTACAACACGCTCATCAGAAAGGTATTATCCATCGCGATCTCAAGCCGACCAATGTGCTGGTAACATTGCTCGACGTTGTGGCCGTTCCAAAAGTGATCGACTTCGGCATCGCCAAAGCCTTTGGCTCGAACTTTACCGAGAACACGCAAGTCACAGCCTTTGCACAGTTCGTAGGTACGCCGCTGTACATGAGTCCCGAACAAGCAGAAATGAACCAGCTGGGCGTCGATACCCGTAGCGATGTCTATTCGTTAGGTGTGATGCTCTACGAATTGTTAACCGGCACCACGCCGTTTGAAAAAGCAATTTTTAAGAAAGAAAACTTCGAAGAACACAAGCGTATGCTGCGAGAAGTCGATCCACCGCGTCCCAGTGCCCGCGTGAGTACACTCGATGCTCGCGCTTTGTCTACGGTATCCGAGCGTCGCTGCACGGATCCACGTCGGATTACCACCGACATTCGCGGCGAGCTCGATTGGATTGTGATGAAGACTCTGGAAAAAGATCGAGAGCGTCGTTACGATTCGGCCAATGCCTTGGCGGCGGACCTTCAACGCTATTTGAATGATGAGACGGTACAAGCCTGCCCGCCATCCAAGGCTTATCGCTTCCGAAAATT